>NZ_SDKM01000005.1 GCF_004519545.1 Nocardioides guangzhouensis | reverse complement strand
TGAAGTGCATCCACAGGTGGTCGCGGGCGGCCGCCTGGAGCTGCGCGTGGTCGGTCGCGGTGAGCGGGTGACTGGTGTGGGACATGGTTCCTTCCGATGCTCGGTTGTTGCGGGGACGGAGGGTCAGAGGGCGGCCGGGGCGGCCACGGGCTCGGGGTCGACGTCCGGGTCGGCGTCGGACGTGTCGTCCAGCCGGACGTCGGTGAGCCGGCGGCCGGTCACCCGGCCCATGACCACGGCGTACAGGACGCCGAGGCTGGCCCAGATCACGCCGAAGACGAGTGCGTCGCGGTGCAGGAAGCTCCAGAGCACGCCGGTCATCAGCGTCGACACCAGCGGCAGCACGATGTTGGTCGCGACCTGCTTCGGGGTGCGGAACTCGCGCCGGCGCCAGACGAAGTGGGCGATCACCGAGAGGTTCACGAAGGTGAAGGCGACCAGGGCACCGAAGTTGATCATCGACGCGACCAGCTCGAGGCTCGGGGTGATCGCCAGCAGCGACACCGCACCGACGATCGCGATCGCGAACACGGGCGTCCGCCGCGTCGGGTGCACGTAGGCGAACAGCGAGGCCGGGTGGATCACCCGGTTGCGGCCCATCACGTGCAGCAGGCGGGAGACGCTGGCGTGCGAGGCGAGGCCGGAGGCGACGGTGGCCGCGAAGGCCGCCGAGACGAACAGCAGCTGGAACACCTTGCCGCCGACCAGCATCGCCATCTCGGGCAGCGGGTCGTCGGTGACCTCGAAGCGCGAGACGTCCGGGAACACGGCCTGGGCCACGTGCGCGCTGACCAGGAAGATCGCGCCACCGATGAGCAGCGTGAGCACGATCGCCTTGGGCACGACGGAGCGGTCGCGGGCCTCCTCGGCGTACATCGTGATGGCGTCGAAGCCGATGAAGGAGAAGCAGACCACGGTGGCGCCGGTGAGCACGGCGGCCGGGTGCACGCCGTCGTGGTGGAAGGTCTCGGTCGTGAACAGCGTGCCGGTGCCGACGCCCTGGCTCAGCTCGACGACCGCGAGCGCGAGGAACGCGACGATCATCACGACCGCGAACGAGACCAGGACGGTGTTGACGCGGGAGGTGGAGCTCACGCTCCAGATGTTGAGGCCGGTCACGACGGCGACGATCAGCACGACCCAGATCCAGCCGGGGACCTCCGGGAACAGCGAGGTCATGTAGAGCCGGATGATCAACGCGTTGACCAGCGGCAGCAGCAGGTAGTCGAGCAGTGCCGCCCAGCCGACCAGGAAGCCGAGCCGGGGGTGGATGGTTTCCCGGGTGTAGGTGTACGCCGAGCCCGCGGACGGGAAGACCCGGGACATGCGGCCGTAGCTGATCGCGGTGAACAACATGACCACCAGGGCCACGAGGTACGCCGTCGGGACGGCGCCGCCGGTCTCGATGGAGACGATGCCGAAGGTGTCGAAGAGCACCGTCGGGGTCATGTAGCCGAGCCCGAGGCCGATGATCCCCCACAGGCCGAGGGAACGCTTCAGTCCGATCGTCGACATGTCGTGCCCCTCAGCTCTCGTTGCTCGCCATCACGTGCTTGATGCGGAACGGACGGTGTGACGACCGCCACTCCGACCAGTGATTCGAGAGTAGGGTTGGCCGCGACGAGGCCCGATGGACAGATCGTCGAAGTTCGGGGGCCCTCGATGTGCGTTGTGTCACGTCACCGCAGGAGGCGGGCTGTGAGCGTTTCCCTCCAGTGGCTGCTCGACCAGTCCGATCTCGACCTCCGGCTGGTCTCCGGCACCGCGGCCGACCGGCAGGTCACGTGGGCGCACGCGACGGACGTGGTCGACCCGACGCCGTGGCTGGCCGGTGGCGAGCTGGTGCTGACCACCGGCCCCCAGCTCCCCGAGGACCTGCCCGGGCAGCGCGCGTACGTCGACCGGCTGGTCGCCGGGGGCATCGCCGGTCTCGGCTTCGGCACCGGCCTGCGCTACGACGCCGTGCCGCCCGCCCTGGTGGCGTCCTGTTCCGAGCTGGACCTCCCCCTGCTCGAGGTGCCGCTGCCCACGCCGTTCATCGCCGTCGCGCAGGCCGTGGTCCGCCGGCTGTCCGAGGCGGAGGTGGAGTCCCTGCAGCGGGCCCTGACCTACCAGCAGCGGATCACCCGCGCCGCCGTGCGCAAGGGGCTGACCGGCCTGGTCGGGGTGCTCAGCCGTGAGCTGCGCTGCCACGCCGTCGTGCTCGACGAGTACGGCGCCGCGATGGCCGCCTCGACCACCGACGCACGGCTGCTGGACCTGGTGGCCGAGCACTGGCGGCGCGGGGCCGACGACCCTCGCGGCGGCGCGGTCGGCGCGGAGACGGAGCACGGCCTCCTGGAGATCCAGCGGCTGCGCGGACGGTCCGCGGTGGTCGGCTGGCTGGCAGTGCTGCACCGGGAGGCGTCCGAGCCCACCGACCGGCTGCTGGTGAACCAGGCGGCGGGCATCGTCACCCTGCAGCTGGACTGGCCGGCCGAGCTGATCGCGGCCTACCACGAGCTCGGCGGGACGCTGCTCGACCTGCTCCTCGACCCGGCCCAGCAGCACCTCTCGCTGGCGGTGCACCTGCACCACTTCGGGTTCGAGCGCGCCGCGCCCGTGGTGCTCGCGCTGGCCACGGCGCCGCGGGCGCACAACCGCCTGCTCAAGCTGTTCACCGACCGGCTGGAGGCCCGGGCCCGACCGCACGTGGTCACCCGCGTCGACGGCGGGGTGGCCGCGCTGCTGGTGGCCGAGGACGCCCCGGACCTGGTGGCGATGCTCGACGAGGCGACCCGGGAGGGCGGCCCCGCCGGCGTGGTGATCGGAGTAAGCGGGGCGCTGCCGCAGGACGAGGTGGCCACCGCGCTGGCCCCTGCCCGCGAGGCGGCCCAGGCGGCCCGGCGCGGCGACCAGCGGGTCGGCTGGTTCGACCGGCTCGCCCTCGGCGCGCTGCTCGCGGACGACGCGGTGCGTGAGCGGGTGCGGTCGCTGACCGTGCCCGCCCTGGCCGCGCTCGCCGGCGGGTCGAACCCGCGCGACGCCGACCTGCTCGCCTCCCTCGACGCGTTCCTGCGCCACAACGGGTCGTGGGAGGGCGCGGCCCGCTCGCTCGGCGTGCACCGGCACACGCTCAAGGCGCGGATGACCCGGGTCGAGGAGGTCACCGGGCTCTCGCTGGACCTGGCCGAGAACCGGGTGCTCCTGCACCTCGGCCTGATGTGCCGGTCCTGACCGGAGGCGCCAGCATCACCCGGCTCGGGTGACCCGGACGCCCCCGGTCGGACGGGAGAGTTCCCGGGAAGGGGGTGGCGCCATGAGCCCGACCGAGCCGGGAGGGGACCCGACCGGGACCCCCGGTCTGGAACCGTCGACCACGCCCGCGCTCCACCCGGACCGGCGCCAGGCACGCATGTACCTGGAGCTGATCGGGATCGGAGCCGCGATCGGCATCCCGGCGGCCGTCCTCGCCAAGCTCTTCCTGGCGGTCGTGCACTGGGCCGAGACCTGGCTCTGGACCGACCTGCCCGACGCCCTCGGCGAGAGCTCGCCGCCGTGGTACCTCGTGCTGGGCCTGCCCGTCGCCGGTGCCGGCCTCGTCGCGGTGGCCCGGGCCTTCCTGCCGGGCGACGGCGGACACTCGCCCCTGCACGGCCTGGGCGGCCCGCCCACCCCCTGGCAGTACGGCCCGAGCGTCCTGCTGGCCGCCTTCGGCACCCTGGCGTTCGGCGCCGTCCTCGGCCCGGAGGCACCGCTGATCGCGCTGGGCTCCGTGGTCGGGATGGCGGCCGCGTCGTGGGCGAAGCCGGGCCCGCAGGGCGAGCAGGTGCTCGCGACCGCCGGCTCGTTCTCCGCGGTGTCCGCCCTGTTCGGCGGCCCGCTGGTCGCCGGCATCCTGCTGCTCGAGGCAGGGCTCGCCGCCGGCGCCGCACTGCTGCCCGCCCTGCTGCCGGGCCTGGTCGCGGCCGCGGTCGGCTACGTGGTCTTCATCGGCCTCGGAGACTGGGGCGGCCTCGACTCGACCAGCCTCGTGGTGCCCGACCTCCCCGCCTACGACACCACCTCGGTGCCCGACCTGCTGATGGCGATCGTGGTCGGCGTCCTCACCGCCCTGCTGATCGGGTCGGTGAAGCGGTTCGCCCACCGGGTCGACGACGTCGCGGTCCTGTCCCCCAGGAACCGGTACGGCGTCCTGCTGGCCGGCGGCCTGGTGATCGGGCTGATCACCCTGGTCGCCCAGGCGCTCGGGGCCGGCTACGACGACGTGCTCTTCTCGGGCCAGTCGGCGATCCCGCAGGAGCTGGCCGAGAACAGCGCCGGGGTGCTGCTGGTGATCCTGGTGGCGAAGGCCCTGGCCTACGCGATCTGCCTGGGCTGCGGCTTCCGCGGCGGGCCGGTGTTCCCGGCCGTCTTCCTCGGGGTCGGGCTGGCCACGTTCGCGTGCATCTGGTTCGACACCTCGATCACGTGGGCGCTCGCGGTGGGGGCCGCCGCCGGCATGACCGCCGGCACCGGGCTGGTGTTCAGCGGCCTGGTGCTGAGCCTGCTGCTGGTCGGGGTCAACGGGCTGGACGCGCTGCCCGCCGCCGTCCTCGCGGTGGTCGCCGCGTGGCTGACGAACTCCGCCCTCGAGCGCAGGGCGGCCGCCGGGCAGGAGGCCGGGACCTGACCGGCACCGTCATACGATCCGGCTGCTCACAGCTGCTCCGGCGACCAGGTCGCATGGCGTCCCGCGCCGGCTCCTCAGCCGACCGGCTGGCCCGGGGGCACGTGCAGCTCCAGCAGCTGGCCGCCCTGCACGGTCTCGGGGTCTCCGGTGGCGTAGTGCGCCATCGAGGTGAGGAGGTACTTCCCGCGGCCGAGGAACGACGCGGGGATGATGCCGGAGCTCTCCTCGGCCTGGGTGAGGAAGCCGGCGCCTCCCTCGGTGAAGAGCGCCGGGTCGTGCTGCGCGATCCGGCGCAGGCCGCCGGTGGACGGGTCGTACTGGTAGACGCCGGCCGAGTAGGCCCGGTCCCCCGGATCCTCCTGGATGAGCACCTGACCCCGGTCGTTGACCGTGAGGTTGTCCATCATCCGTGGACCCTGCGGATCGGCCGCGTCGTACGGCGGGCTGGTGACGGCGATCTCGGCGGTGCCGCCGGCGAGCACGTCGGCGGGGTCGTCGAACGTGAGGTGCCACAGGTTGCTGGCCCGGTCGAAGGCGCCGGTGGTGGCGAACCACAGCCCTCGTCCGCTGCCGTCCCAGACCGCGTCCTCGGGACGGTCGAGGTGGCTGACGCCGAGCGCGTCGGCGCGCAGGTCGAGCGCGCCCGGGAGCAACGTGTCGGCGCCGGGGATCTCGACCAGCTCGAAGCGGGCTCCCCCGGGAGCGACGGTGGTGTTGCCGGAGACGGGGTCCACCGAACCCGCGATCGCAACGCCGTACAGCCTCCCGCCGGTGAGCCCGGCCCGTTCCACGTCGTTGCCGGTCGACCGCTTCCGGCCCACGTACACGAAGACCTGGCCGCCGGCCTCGTCGTTGGTCTGGAGGACCACGGTGTCCGGGCCGCCGCCCGGCATCGTCACGAGGTTCTCCCACTGTTGGCGACCGAGCCCGGTGAGGACGTAGCTGGTGCCGGCGTCGGGGCCGTCGACGACGTGCCCGTAGGCGCGGCCCGGGTTGATCTCGTCGCCGTTCAGCAGGATGCGGTGGCGGGTGCCGTCACCGGTGGCGACGTCCTCGAACGTGCCGACCGGAGGCAGGTCGGCGGAGCAGAGCCGAGCCATGGCCTGCTGGTACGGCGCCCAGCCGGCCGCGGCGTCGGGGCGGAGCACCTGCTTGACCAGGTCCTCGCCCGTGACCACGCGGAGCGTGTCCGTGTCGATGGTCCACCTCGAGACGAAGGCACCCCGGAAGCCGTGTGCGCGCACGATGCCCCCGGTGCCGCCCAGCTCGTGGTTGACCAGCAGCGTGAACGTGCCGTCCCCGTTGTCGAACGCGCCGAGCCCGTCGGGGAACCCGACCATCCGGTAGCCGTTGGCGGCGCGGTCCCCCACCGTCAGCAGCGAGGTCGTGACCACCCCCGGAGCGGTGCGGACCAGGTAGGGCCCCGCAGAACTGCCCGGGCCGGTCGCGGCGCCCGGGGCGGCCGCCGCCGGTCCGGTGCCGAGGATGGTGGCCAGGGCGACCAGCGCCACCGTCGTCGCGTGCGTTCTCCTCATGATCGTGCTCCCTCCGAGTCCGGGTGCCCGCGCCGCGATCGGCCTCCCGTGGGGCCACCTCACCAGTCGAGCACGCGACGTCGCCCGCAGGCATCCGTACATGTACGGATGGACCCGGACGGAGGCGGACACGTCAGTACGGCGTGGTGCGGGCCATCGCGAGGGCCCGGCTCATCACGAACGTGTCGGCCTGCATGCACAGCCAGGGCCGGCCGAACCAGAGGTAGCCGTCGACGTGTGCGGGGGCGCGGGCCCGGTTGGTCGCGGACAGCCCCCACCGCGCGTTCGCCACGTCGGCCGTGGGCGGGATGCCGAGCGTCACGCAGACCCGCTCGGCCGGGGCTGGCAGACCTTGGCGTTGTCCGGGTGCGAGCCGCGGGCCTGCCCGACGTCGAAGCCCTGCCCGTTGGACGAGGTGTTGACCACGAAGTGCTTGCCCGGGTGGCCGCGCCGGGCGAGCTCGGCGACCAGCTCGGTGCCGAACGCGAGGTCGTCGCCGACCTTCACGTAGTGGGTGGAGTTCAGCGCGAAGCCGCGCACGTACTCGATGCCGGCCGGCACCAGGAAGCGCGCGGACTCCTCCGGCGGTCCTTCGGCCAGTCCGCCGCGCCCGCGTCGACGTAGACGCTGGTGTGGGGCAGCGCGGAGAAGGTGCGGGCGGCGTACCGGATGAGGCGGGAGGGCACGGTGGAGCCGCCGGGCGTGCACAGCGCGAACGGACTCGTGCTCCCACGGCACCATCCGGAAGACGGTCATCTGGACGAGCACGTCGGGGTCGCCACCGGTGAAGTTCTCGATGTACTCCCGCACCTTGCGGGTGATGTCGCCGTCAGGGTCCGGTCACCCTCGGGTCCTGCGCAGCGGAAACGGACGGAACGGCCCCGGTCGGCCAGCGGAAGTGGCCGACCGGTCACCGCCGTCGGTAGGAGCCGACCAGCGTGCCCTCGGCCACCGCCGCGTCCCCGACCGCGGACAGCGCGTCGTCCAGCGATGCACCGTCGCCGAGCCCGGTCGGCGCGGACAGTCCGTAGACGGTGAACCGGTAGTGGTGCGTGCCGCTGGGCGGGCAGGGGCCGGTCCAGCCGGCGCCGCCGGCGGAGTTGTCGGCCTGGGCGGCGCCGTCCGGCACCTCGCCGGTGGCGAACGAGCTGGTGGCAGCGGGGACGTCGAGCAGGACCCAGTGGGTGAACGTGCCGCCGGGCGCGTCGGGGTCGTCGACCACCACCGCCCACGCGGCCACGTCCGCGGCGGTCGGCGCCGACCAGGCCAGCGGCGGCGACACCTCGTCGCCGTCGCAGGTGAGCTGCACCGGGACCGGGTCGCCGTCGGCGAACGCCGGGCTGCTCACCCGGACGGTGGCCGGGGCGTCGGCGTCGACCTCGTGCCCGGTGTCGTCCCCGCACCCGGCCGTCCCCGCGAGGAGCCCCAGCAGGAACGGGGCCGCGAGCGTGGCACGTGCGGGCACCGGACTACCCCCGGGCGCTCGCGTAGCCGAGGACCGCGGCCAGGCCGAGCGCGCTGCGCGGTTCGTACGCCGCGCGCCACAGGCCGCCGTGCACCGCGGCGTACGCCTCGTCCTGCCACGGGTGGGCGTGCTCCGGGGAGCCCTGGACGACGTCGTGCACGAGCAGGACCGCCATCAGGGTGTTGGAGGTCGCCGGCTCGAAGACCTCCACCCCGAACCGGTGGGCGCCGGCGAACGCGGCGGCGAGCGCCCGGTTCTTCACCACCGAGTGGGTGCGTGTCGACGGGGCGACGTGGAAGGAGACCAGCTGCCCGTCCCGGCGGGCGGTCGCGGCCCGCCAGCGCTGGATCCGCTTGGCCAGCGCGTAGTTCGGCCCCTGGACTGGGACCAGGCTGTCGGCGATGCCGGGGTCGGCGTCCGGCGGGTAGGCCCGGTGCAGCAACCGGCCGCGCGTGGCCCAGCGCAGCGGCCGGCCGACCACCTTCGCGGTGCCGGAGCGCTCCCGGTACGCGCGCCCGGACTGCTCCACCGCGTCCCGCGGGACCGCGAAGACGTCGGTCGGGGTGGCGAGGAACGCCAGCCCGGTGTCGGGCCGGTCCCGGGTCACCCGGGTGGCCAGCGCGTCGGCCGCCACGGACACGCGCACGTGGGTGCCGCCGTCGGCGTAGAGGTAGTTGCCGACCACCAGCCGCCCGTCGACGCCACCCAGCCAGGTGGCCACCTCGGGCACCTCGGCGAGCAGGTCGGCGCCCGCCACCGGGGCCAGGTCGGGTGCCCCGGTCGCGGCCTCCGGGACCGGGACCAGCAGCCGGCCGGCCGCACCGCGTGCCGTGCGCACCACCCGTTCCCAGACCGCCGGTCGCGGGAGGTCCACGGCGGCGACCGTGGCGCCCCACCCGAGCAGCGCACCGAGCGGTCCCATCTCGGAGCCGGCGCCGAGCACGACCACGGTGCGCCCGTCGAGTCGCAGCCACTCGGGGTGCGCGGCCACCTCCAGCACCGCGTCCACGACGGACGGCTCGACCACGCCGCTCCGGCTCCACGCCTGGAGCTGCTCGCGCAGCTCGTCGCCGCGCAGCCGGCGGCCGCGGTAGGGCAGGGCCAGCTCGGTCACCGGGTCGCCGTCGCCCTCGACCGTAGCGGTCGCGAGCGCGCGCTCCGGTGCGGCGTCGTCCCAGGCGGCCAGCGGCAGGTCCTCGCCGTCGTCGGTCGCGACCACCATCCGCCGGCGGACGGCGTCGAGGCCGGCGTCGGCGATCGACAGCCACGCGTCCGGGGAGGCCAGGCCGGCCTCGACGAGCCGGCGGAAGTGCAGGAGGTAGCGGCTGCGCCACGCGGTCTCCTGCTCGGCCCCCAGCGCGCCCACCGGGTCGACGGCCCGCAGCGCGTCGGCCACCACCTCGCGGCCGGTCGCGGTGGTGCTGCGACGGCCGTCGGCCCGGGCGGCGAAGGAGACTCCGTGGGTCATGGGGACATCATGGCGCCCGGCTCGGTCGGGAGCCGGGTCAGATCTCCTCCGGCTCCATCGCGATCGCCCCGGACGGGCACTCGCTGGCGCACAGCCCGCAGCCCTTGCAGTAGTCGAGGTCGATCAGGTACGGCTCCCCCGGCCGGCCGATCTTGAGCACGGCGTTGTCGGGACAGACCCCGAAGCAGTTGTCGCACTGGAAGCAGGTGCCGCAGGACATGCAGCGCCGGGCCTCGTAGAGCGCGTTGTCCTCGTCGAGCCCCTGCACCACCTCGTCGAACGTCGACTGGCGTCGCACGGTCTCCAGGGTCGGCCGGTGGGTCCGCGGCGCGTCGGCGAAGTACCACGTGTTCAGCCCGTCGTACGGCGCGACCGCACGGTCGGCGGGCACCCGCGGCGCGCGGCCGGCCAGCCAGGCGTCGATCTGCTCCGCGGCATGCCGCCCGTGGCCGACCCCGACCGTGACCGACCGCTCCCCCGGCACCATGTCGCCGCCGGCGAACACGCCGGGCCGCCCGGTCATCAGGGTGCCGTCCACCTGCACCACCCCGTCATCCACCGCGACGTCCGGCATCGCGTCGAGCAGCGACAGGTCGGTGTCCTGGCCGAGCGCCAGCACCAGCGAGTCCGCGGCCAGCTCGTCCACCTCGCCGGTGGGCTGCGGGAACCCGGTGTCGTCGAGCTCCATCCGCTCGACCGTCATCGCCCCGCCCTCGACCTGCTTGATCGTGGTCAGCCAGCGGAACAGCACGCCCTCGTCCTCGGCCTCGCGGACCTCGCTCTCGTGGGCCGGCATCCGGTCCCGGGTGCGGCGGTAGACCACGACCGCCTCCGAGGCCCCCAGCCGGCGCGCCGTGCGGGCCGCGTCGAGGGCGGTGTTGCCGCCGCCGTAGACCGCCACCCGGCGACCCAGCAGCGGACGCTCGCCCTCCGCCAGCCCGTGCAGCATCGACACCGCGTCGAGCACGTGGGCGGCCGACCCGGCCGGGATGTAGGCGCGACGGCCGACCTGGGCGCCCACGGAGAGGAACGCCGCGTCGTACCCGCCCTCGGCCATGGTCGCGTCGAGGTCGGTGACCTTCGCGTCGAGCTCCAGCCGCACGCCGAGGTCGAGGATCCGCTGCACCTCGGCGTCGAGCACCTCGCGGGGCAGCCGGTAGGCGGGGATGCCGAAGCGCATCATGCCGCCGGCCATCGGCCCGGCCTCGAGGATGGTCACCGCGTGCCCGCGGCGGGCCAGGTGGTAGGCCGCGGACAGCCCGGACGGCCCGGCGCCGACGACGAGCACCTTCTTGCCGGTCGACGGCGCGTCGACCGACACGCTCCAGCCCTCGCGCAGCGCCTCGTCGCCGAGGAACCGCTCGACGGAGTTGATGCCGACCGCCTCGTCGAGCTGGCCGCGGTTGCAGGCGGTCTCGCACGGGTGGTAGCAGACCCGGCCCATGATCGCGGGGAACGGGTTGTCCTCCATGATCGTGCGCCAGGCCCGCTCGTAGCCGGCGCCGCCCTCCTCGGCGTCGTACAGCCAGGACCGGACGTCCTCGCCGGCCGGGCAGGCGTTGCTGCACGGCGGCAGCAGGTCGACGTACACCGGGCGCTCGGTGCGCCACGAGCCGGTCTTGTTGGCCTTGCTCGAGCCGACGTCCAGGGTGATCGCGAACGGCTTCTCCATGTGCCTACTCCTGGTCCTGCTCGTAGCCCGGGTCGTCGTCGAGCAGCCCGAACCGGTCGATGTTGTGGTCGGCCTGGGCCTGGATGCGGGCGACGATGTCGTCGCGACGCGGCTCGCCGAACAGGTGCGCGTAACGGCGCTGGATGCGGAGGTACTCCTCGACCGGCTGCCACCGCCGGATCTTCGACACCGCGGTGATCCGGCCGCGCTCGGCCTCGAACACCGGGAAGATCCCGGTCTCCCGGGCCAGCCGCGCGACCTTGATGGTGTCCTCCGACGCCGAGCCCCACCCGAGCGGGCACGGCACCAGCACGTGCAGGTAGCGCGCGCCGGACATCCCCATCGCCGTCTCGACCTTGGCCTCGAGGTCGCGGAGGTCCGCGACGGTCGCGGTCGCGACGTACGGGATCTCGTGGGCCATCGCGATCAGCGGCACGAACTTGCCCTGCCCGAACGCGTTGCCCGGCTCCGGGCCGAGTGCCTTGGTGTTGGCTGTGCGGGCGGCCGGCGGGGTCGCGCCGGAGCGCTGCACGCCGGTGTTCATGTAGCCCTCGTTGTCGTAGCAGACGAACAGCACGTCGTCGTTGCGCTCGAACATCCCGGACAGGCAGCCGAAACCGATGTCGACCGTGCCGCCGTCGCCGGCCTGCGCGACCACGCGGGTGTCGCTGCGTCCCTGCGCCCGCAGCGCCGCGGCCATGCCGCTGGCGACCGCGGGGGCGTTGCCGAACAGCGAGTGCAGCCACGGCAGCTGCCACGACGTCTCGGGGTACGGCGTAGAGAACACCTCGAGGCAGCCGGTGGCGTTCGCCGCGACCATGTTCCCGCCGGTGGCGCGCATCGCCGCGTCGAGGACGTAGCGCGCGCCGAGCACCTCGCCGCAGCCCTGGCAGGCCCGGTGCCCCGAGGTGATCGCGTTCGAGCGGTCCGCCCGGGCCTGCTCCGAGCGCTGCGCCGGGTCCAGCAGCCGGTTCCCGACCGCGAACGTGTCGACCTGGTAGAGCTTGGGTTCGACGGTCATTCTGACGCCCCTCTCAGTGGGATCCGGAGCCGATGACGCCGGCCTCGCGGAGCATGCTCTCCGCGTGCGGGCCGGGCACGGACGCGGCGTCGCGCCGCAGCTGCCCGTCGACCAGGTCGGTGCGCAGCCCGAGGAAGTGGAGCCGGTGCGGGTCGACCCGCCCGGCCAGGACGTCGTCGAGCAGCCCGCGGACCGCGGCCGCGGTGACCGGCCGGCCGCCCAGCCCGGCGACCACGTCGTGCACGACGGTCGGGGTGCCGGCCAGCGCGAGCCGGGTGTTCTGCCCGACGATGCCGCCCGCGCCCACCGCGAACGCCTTCTCGAGCACCACGACGTTGGCAGCGCCGGCCAGCGCACGCCGTACCTCGTCGCGCGGCCAGGGGCGGAAGCAGGTGACGTCGAGCAGCCCCACCGGGTGGCCCTCGTCGCGCAGCTGGTCCACGACCACCTCGATCGTGCCCACCTGCGAGCCGAGCGCGACCACGACGGTCTCGGCGTCGTCGGTGCGGTAGGGCCGGACCAGGCCGCCGGCGGGACGGCCGAACGCGGCCTCGAAGTCGGCGGCGATGCGCGGGATCTCGTCCAGCGCCTGCATCTGGCGCGCGTGCATGAGGTACTTCACCTCGGTGAACGCCTCCGGCCCGACCATCGCGCCGATCGAGACCGGCTGCGCGGGGTCGAGCTGCTGGCGAGGCGTGAACGGCGGGAGGAAGGCGTCCACCTCGTCCTGCTCCGGCACGTCCACCTGCTCGACGGCGTGGGTCAGCACGAAGCCGTCCATGCAGACCATGACCGGGAGCGAGAGCCGCTCGGCGAGCCGGAACGCCTGCACGTGCAGGTCGACCGCCTCCTGGTTGGAGCTCGCGAACAGCTGCACCCAGCCGGAGTCGCGCATGGACATCGAGTCGGAGTGGTCGTTCCAGATGTTGATCGGGGCGCCGATCGCGCGGTTGGCGACGGTCATCACGATCGGCAGGCCGAGCCCGGAGGCGTTGAACAGCGCCTCGGCCATGAAGAGCAGCCCCTGGCTGGCGGTCGCGGTGTAGGTGCGCGAGCCCATCGCGGAGGACCCGATGCAGGCCGACATCGCGCCTAACTCCGACTCGACCATGAGGTACTCGCACGGGTCGAGCTCGCCGGTGCGGACCAGGTCCGCGAGGGACTCGACGATGTGGGTCTGCGGGGAGATCGGGTACGCCGCGACCACCTGCGGGCGGCAGCGCGCGACCGCCCGGGCGACGGCCTGGGACCCCTCGATCTGGCTACGCACGGGCACTCCGTCCCTTCTTCTCGAGCACCCGGTCGTGGGCCGCCTTGGCGGCGCGCACGTTGGCCTCGCCGACCTCACCGGCGAACGCCTGGCGGATCGCGGTCGAGATCGAGTCGAGCGACACCCAGCCGGTCAGTGCCGCGAACCCGCCGAGCAGCGCGGTGTTGGGCAGCGGCCGGCCCAGCTCGGCCCTGGCGATCTCCGTCGCCGGCACGCAGACGGCACGGCCGGGCCGCAGCCGGTCCTCGACCTCGCCCAGCCCGAGCTCCGCGAAGGACCGGCCGGTGTTGAGCAGCACGTACGCCTCCTCGCCGACCCCCTCGAAGAGCAGGACCTGGTGGACCAGCGTCGGGTCCTGGACCAGGAGCGCGTCCGGGTGGGAGATCGGCTCGTGGATGCGGATCGGCCGGTCGTCGATCCGGCAGAACGAGACCACCGGCGCCCCGGTGCGCTCCGAGCCGAACGTCGGGAACGCCTGTGCGTGGCGGCCCTCCTCGAAGGCCGCCACCGAGAGCATCTCGGCGGCCGTGACCGCCCCCTGACCACCGCGGCCGTGGATCCGGATCTCGAGCATGACGGCCCTAGTCCCCGGACCGGCCCCGGCCGGGCTCGTCCGCGTCTGGTTGCTCCTGCTGCTCGTGGTACTGCTCGGCGGCGAGGTAGCGCCGCATCGCCTCGTCCGTGGCAGTGCGCCCCGGGCCGGACGGCTTCGAGACGACGGCGTCCCGGGCCTCGCGTGCGGCCTGCGCGTTCTCGATGTGCTCTCGCTCGGTCATGGCTCCCACCCCTTCAGGCGTCCATGTCCACGCTCCCCGCGCACCGGCCCGGCGGACAGGGTCTTCGGTCCCGCCGTCGGCGGGCAGTCCGTCACCGTCCCTGCGCTGCCGACCCGGCACATCTTGTGCCGGGTCACCGCGCCCGCGGACCGCCGAGCCGGCACATCTTGTGCCGGGTCACCGCGCCCGCGGACCGCCGAGCCGGCACATCTTGTGCCGGGTCACCGTCAGTCGGGCCGGACCGCCCGCGCGCCGTCCTCGAGCAGCTCCTCGAAGAGCTCGACGTACTGGATGAGGTGCCGGTCTGCGAGGTACCGGTCGCGGATGCGCTCCCGCGCAGCCTTTCCGAGCTGCAGGCTGAGCTCCGGGTCCTCCAGCGTCCGACGCAGGGCGGCGACCAGCTCGGCGTGGTCCCGGGGGTCCTGCAGCAGGAGGCCGCTGACGCCGTCCTCGATCTGGTCGCGGATCCCCCCGACCGCCGACGCCACCACCGGGCGGCCCTTCCACATGGGCTCGGTGACCGTGAGCCCGAAGCCCTCCGCCAGGCTCTTCTGCACCACGACGCTGGCGTGTCGCTGCAGGGCGTTGACCATCCGGGCGTTGTCCTCCACGTCGGCCATCGGCAGCGACAGCAGGTGCACGCGCGCCCGGATCCCGGGCTCGAGGCCGCTGCGCAGCTCGCGGCACCCCGCCAGCACCGCCGTCGCCTCGGGGTCGTCCTGCACCCCGTCGGTCTGGGGACCGGCGAGCACCAGGTGGACGTCGTCGGGCAGGGTCCTCGCGTTCTGCGCGAACGCGGCGAGCAGCCCGGACATGTCCTTGAGCCGGTCCCACCGGCTCACCTGCAGCACCGTCCGCGAGTCCGCCGGGGGCGGCGGCCCGTCGTCGGTCCGGTGGCAGCGGGCGACCAGCGTGGCCACGTCGTCGGGCGCGAGCTCGACGTTCTTCGGGCTGAACGGGTCCAGGGACGGCGGGATGACGCGGAGCCACTGCCGGTCGAACCAGTCGGGCGCGAACTGCGAGCGGGAGAAGATCACGGCGTGCGCAGGGGCGACCAGGTCCCGGAGGAACGTCCAGGCCTCGCGGGTGAGCGCGTTCTGCTCGTCGATCCCGACGTGGCAGCGCCACACGACGTACGCGCCCTTGGCCCGAAGGTTCGCCGCGAGGCCCGCGGTCTGGGGGTCGTGCAGGAGCACGATGTCCCCGGGCCGCACCAACCGTTCGAGGGTCTCCAGGTTGCGGGCCTGGACGTCGAGGTACGCCACCCGCGCAGCGTCGTCGAGCGCCCCGCCGTCCCCGGCGTCCCCGTGCAGCCGGTTGTGGATGCGTTTCGTGACGGCGAAGAACTCGGGGTTGCCGTCCAGCACCAGCCACCGGATGTCGATCCCGGCTCCCCGCGCGTAGGCGAGCAGCGCGCGCAGCATCTCCGCGACCCCGCCCCCCTCGCCGGTCGAGTTGATGTTCCACACCGTGCGCCGCGCCAGGCCCCGCTCGGCCCGCCGCTGGTACTCCAGCAGCCGGTCCGCGCGGTCGGGCGTCAGCAGGGACGCCAGCCTCTCGAGCGGGACCGGGGTGACCTGTACCTCCCTCACCCTGCCATGGTGCCCGAACAGCGGTCGTCGTGTGCGGGATCAGTCCGTCCGGGTGCCGACCACGACGGTCAGCAGCACGGCGGAGTCCTCGAGCGCGGCGACCGCGTGCCGCGTCGGCGGGATGGTCACGAGGGCGCCCCGGTCGAGCGCGGCGACGTCCGCGCCCGCGGTCAACCGGACCCGTCCGCGCACGACCTGGAGCGTGGCCTCGCCCGGGCTCTCGTGCTCGGCGAGCTCGCGCCCGGCAGCAAGCGCGATCAGGGTCTGCCGCAGCGCGTGCTCGTGGCCGCCGTGGACGGTGTGCGCGGCCCGCCCGCTCGCGGCCTTCCCGGCCAGCGCCAGCTGCTGGTCCGCGAGGTCCTCCAGTGATGACGTCTCCATCGGGTCTCTCCTGTCGGTGCGGCCGCTCACGCCGCCATCCTCGCCCCACCCCCGGGCGACCCACAGGGACGGAGGTCCCGCGGGCCGGGGACCTTCACCCCGGCCCGCGGGTCGACCCGCGGCCCCCTCAGTCGCCCGCGAGGTCGAGGCTGATCTCCGGCGGGGTGGTGATCGAGTTGTGCACCGTGCAGTGCCCGGCCACGGCCAGCAGCGCGTCCCGGCGCTCCTCGGGGAAGTCCCGCGGCAGGGTCAACGTCAACCGGATGCCGGTCACCCGGGCCGGCTTCGACCCCAGGTCGTACGTCGCGTCCACCGCGAGCCCGGTCGGATCGAGGTGGTGCCGCGCCAGGTAGCGCCGGGCGTAGAACGCGACGCAGGAGGCGAGGCCGGCCACGAACAGCTCGGTCGGCGTGGGCGCGGTGTCCTCGCCGCCCGCGTCGCGCGGCTGGTCGGTGGTGAGCAGGTGGTCACGGACGGCGATCGCGAACCGATCCCCCGTCTCGTGCTCCACCCGGACGTCGGCCCAGCGGGCCTCGGCGCCGCTCCCGGGAGCGGCCAGGCTGATGGTGGTCATGTCGTCCGCTCCCCTCACGGCAGCTGCACGTAGCCGTGCCGCATCTTCCACAGGAAGTACTTCTCGAAGCCGAGCTTCATCAGGTGCGCCTGCGGTCCCGGGATCAGCACGCCGTGCTTGCGGGGCGGCAGCATCTTGTCGGCGAGGATGATCACGCCGTTGTTGCCGGCGTCCATGACGCACACCGCCTTGATGTCGCCGAACGCCTTCGTGTGCGTGGCCGGCTCGCCGCGGACCTGGGCGGCGATGTTCGAGGCCGCGGTGTGGGCCATCTGCTCGGTGGGGAACCCGGTCTTGGGGATGCCGACCGGGGTCGGGGTCTGCCAGGGGACGTCGACGGCGGCCGCGACGCCGACGGCGTACACGTCGTCGTGCTTCTCGCTCTGGTAGGTGTCCCGGACCCGGACGTAGCCCTTCTCGTCGGCCAGGCCGTCGGCGGCCTTCAGGAAGTCCTGGCCGAGGAACGGCGGCACCACCATGCCGAACGAGAACGGGAGCGTCTCGCCACCGGCGAGGACCAGGGCACCGTCGTCGACGTGGTCGATGCCGACGGAGATGCGGGCGTCGATGCCCTCCTTCTTCAGGAACATCCCCAGCAGCTGCTCGCCGTGCGGCAGCCCGCCGATGCCGAAGTGACCGAGGAACGGCTCGGCGGTGACGTAGGTGAGCTTCACCTGCTTGTCCAGCCCGGCCTTCTTCAGCTGGTAGGCGGTGTTGAAGAGGAACTCGTACGCCGCGCCGAAGCAGCCCGCCCCCTGGGTGGCGGCCACCACGACGTCGCCGGGGTCCTGCAGGTAGCGCCGCCAGGCCTCGCCCGCGCGCTCGGCCTCGGCCAGCGTGGTGATCGTGGTCGCGTTCTCCCGGAAGCCGGGGACCACGTCGTCGTTGTTGCGGTATCCGGTCGCGATGACGAGGTAGTCGTAGCCGAACCGGCGGCCGTCGGCCACCGTCACCTGCTTGGCGACCGGGTCGACCCCCGTGGCGGCGGCGTGCACGAACTCGATGTCGTGCGCCTCGAACGTCGGCTCCACCCGGAAGGTGATGTCGCCGGCGTCCCGCTTGCCGAACGGGAGCCAGATCAGGCTCGGGTTGAACAGGAACCGGTCGCTGGCCGACACCACCGTCACGTCGACGTCGCCCGCCAGCTCGTGCTTCACCGCCAGGGCCGCGGTCATCCCGCCGAAGTTGGCTCCCAGCACGAGGACCTTCTTGCGCATCACTACCTCCTGGATTCGATCCCTCTCCTCCATGAATACCCTCGGGGGTATGTGCGCGGCAGGGCAGATGGTCCCGGACGACTGGGGACAGAAGCCCTCGGCGCTCCCGGACCGGCCTCGCTAGACCCCGACGGTGCGCGCCGTGCGGACCCGGATGGCGCCCTGGCCGGTGAGCTCGCGGTAGACGTCGTCGACGACCGCGACCACCGACGACCAGTCCCGCTCGCGCCGGACCCAGTCGCGGGCGGTCTCCCCAAGGCGAGCCCGAAGGTCCGGTGCGTCGAGCAGGACACCCAGCACCCGGGCGAGGTCGGCGGACGAGCCCTTCTCGAAGACCAGCCCGGTCGAGCCGTCGGTGACGATCTCGGTCAGTGCGGCCACGGACGAGACCACCACCGCCTTGCCCATCGCCATCGACTCGAACGGCTTGATGGGCGAGATCGCCTCGCAGACCGGGAGCGGCAGCCGCGGGAACGGCGCCACGTCGAACAGCGAGAGGTACGCCGGCACCTCCTCGTGCGGCACCCGGCCGACGAACGTGACCACGTCGTGGAGCCCCAGCGCGGCGGCGAGTCCGTGCAGCTGTGCCTCGACGTGGCCGTCGCCGACCACGACCACGTGGAAGTCCGCGGGGCCGGGCCGTCCGGTGCGGAGGGCGGCGGTCGCCTGCAGGAGCAGCTCCAGGCCCTCGTAGTCGACCAGCCCGCCGGCGTACCCGATGACCGTCTTCCCGGTGACCCCGAGCCGTGCGGCGAGGTCCTCGTCGCGGGCGCGGGGCCGGAACTGGTCGGCGTGCACGCCGTTGGGCAGCACCAGCACCTTGTCCGCGTCGACGCCCCGGTCGACGACCAGGTCCCGGAGCGCCTCGGTGATCACCAGCACCCGGTCGGCCGCGTGGCAGATCGTGGTCTCGAGGTGCTCGAGGAACGCGTGCCGCTCCGAGGTGGCGAACGACGGGTCGCGGGAGACCTTCATCAGCTCCTCGAGGCCGCGCATCTCGTAGACGAACGGAACCCCGAGCCGGGCCGCCGCGGCCTGGCCGGCGAGGCCGTTGACGTGGAACGACGACGCGTGGACCAGCGCGGCCCCGTGCCGGCGGGCCCGCACCTCGGCTGCGCGCGCGTAGCCGTCGACGTACGTCGTCAGCGGGTACTGGGGGTAGCGGCGGCGCACGTCGAGCAGGTGGTGGTACCGGATCCCGTCGACCTCGTCGACGTCCGCGACCTGCCGCGCGTCGTCGCGCTGCCAACGGTCGTAGGGGAAGCCGGGGCGGGTCACCGCCGCGACGTCCCACCCCCGGGCGGCGAGCCCCGTGAGCACTCCGTGGCTGCGGGTCGCGTAGCCGCCGGAGGTGTGGGGCAACGACTGGGCCAGCAGCGACAGCACCGCCCCCTCCCGCTGCTCGTGCCGCACCTCGGACGCCGTGCTGACCGTCCGCCAGCCGTCGCGTGCGACGGCGAGCTGGTCGGAGGCGTTGGCCCACGCCTCCTGCGCCAGCCGGTCGTCCGGGGTCAGCGCGAGGGCGTGCGCGGCGAGGGTCTCCGCGGCCGCCGTGCGCCCGGCGAGCAGCGCCCGCCCGGCCGCCCGGCGGAGCTCGAAGGCGGCGTCCCGCCGCGCGGACCCGCCGGCGTACGTGGGCAGGGGCAGGTCGGCCAGGGCGTCGGCGAGCCGGTCCCACCGGCGGGCCCGGTCCAGGGCGCGCGCGACCACCGGCAGCGGCCGCCGCAGCGCGGTGGCCGCCCGGGCGAGCGACTCGTCGAGGCGGGCGGGCTCGTGCACCGCGACGGCGGCCAGGGCGATCTCGGTGGTGACCTCGGACAGCGACTCCTCGAACCCGGTCCAGCCCCACGCCTCGAGGCGCTCGCGGTAGTCGTCCACCACCTCCGCGTCGGCGCTGCGCAGGGCGGCCAGCACGGCCCGGACCTCCCGGCCGTTGCGGGGCCGCTCCTCGAGCAGCGCGTCCTGGGTGCCGCGCGCTTCCGGCAGGCCGTGCGCGACGGCCAGGCGGTGGTGCACCAGGCGCGCGTCGAACACGACCGGCCGCGTCTGCGTCGCCGTGCGCGCGGCGTCGACGGCACCGGTCCGGTCGCCGAGCCGCTCGCGGGCCTCGGCGACCAGCGCCCAGGCCCGGCTGCCGGTCGCCGACCCGAGCACGGGTACGACGAGCCGCGCGGCTCCCTCGGCGTCCTTCAGGCCGCGCATCCGCCGGGCCGCCTCCGCCACCCGGGCCCGGGCGACGAGGTCCCGCCAGGCATCCGGCCCGGTGTCGGGCGGCAGCCAGACGGCGACGGCCCCGCCGCCGCGGCGGAGGGCGCGCTTGAGGGTCGGCTTGATGCTCACGGGGTCAGACCTCCACGTGGGTTCGAGGGTCGCCGAAGAAGGCCAGGCGGCCGGTGGCGGTGAGGAACTGGTCGTCGGCGACCTGCCAGGTGTGCGCCGTCCGGTCGTCGCCGCGGACGCTCACGTAGTTGAACCGGTCGGCCGACCAGATCTTCACGCCCTGCGCGATCGCCCGGTCGAGGATGTCGCTGTCGACGGCGCGCGGGATGTCCGAGAAGCGGAGCCGGCGCACCACTTCACCGTCGAACAGCATCGAGCCGCCCTGCACCCGGCGCTGGTAGCTGTGCTCCGCGTCGGCGTACCGCAGCACCACCGCGTCGTTCGCGCGGAGCCACACGTAGTGGGCCGCCTTGCCCACGATCCCGGCGCCGCTCGTGTCGACGGACGCGACCAGGTCGGTGAGGTAGTGCGTGCCGTAGTGGTTGTCGTCGTCCATCTTGGCGACGAGGTCGCCGCCGGCTGCGTCGACGCCCAGGTTCATGCAGGCGCCGAGGGTGAGGGTCGGTGCCGCCTCGACGAGGACCAGGCCGGGCACGCCGGCGTCGCGGGCGCGGGCCCGCAGGTCCGCGTGGTCGACGTCGAGCCCGTGCAGGACGAGCACCAGCTCGGTGTCACGGTGGCTCTGCCGGCCGACGTTGGCGAGGACGTTGTCGATCTCGTGCGCGCGCCGGGTCGGCACGACGGCGCTCACGGCGCGGCTGCGCGGTGGCGTCGGGATCCCGGCCCCGCCGAGCAGCTCGGCCACCCGCCGGTCCAGCCCGTGCCGGTGCACCAGCGCCCGGTGCAGACGCCGGGCCTCGCGGTCGCGGAGCTCGGGCTGCTCCAGCCGGGCCACGACCGCGGCCCGGAGCGCGGCGGCGTCGCCGCCGGTGGCCGGGGTGACCCCCTCGGGGAGCGGCCAGCCGGCCGGGGTGACCACGGCGGTCTGCACGGCGGCGGACTCCAGCACGGTCCAGGTGTCGTCCGGGTGGGTGCGGACGCCGTCCACCACGACCGCCGCCGCGGCCAGCCCGGGGACGACATCCTCCGGCGTGGTCGCGGTGGCCGCGGCCGAGAGCACCCGCGGCAGCGGGGCGCCCGGGTCGGTGCGGTGGACCAGCAGGCGGTCCCGGACGGAGCGCAGCGCGGCGGCCACGACCGTTGACACGGTGCCGGCCAGCGCCGGCGGGACCGGCCCGTCGACGACCAGCGCGACCCCCTCCCGCGGGCCGGTGCCGGGGGGCCGCCGGGTGGACGCCCCGGGAGCCAGCAGCCCGGCGGACGGCGCCACCGTCCGCCAGGCCGCGAGCGCCGCCGGGTCGGCCACGAGCACGGCGGTCGCGGACCGGACGAGGTCCGCCACGTCGTCGGACGGGCCGCCGGAGGTCGCCCAGAGCACAAGGGGCGCGGTGCCGCCGGGCGGCAGCGGCGCACGGGGCACCGGGATCGCGCCGTCGCGGACCTCGACCAGCACCAGGTCGACCGTGCCCGGCGCGGGCCAGGCGTCCGGCGCCAGCGCGGAGGTCGGGAGCTCGAGCGCGAGCCCGGCGGCCAGCCGCGGGCCGACCGCCACCGCCGCGAGCACGTCCACCCGGGCCGGGAGCCGCCGGGGCGGCCGGGCCCAGTCCGGGGAGGGCTCGGGGGTCCTCGGCAGCAGCGTGCGGGCCGTCCGTCGCAGGCGGGCGGCGGCCCGGTCGCGCCGGCGGCGCGCGGGGCGCCGGGCGGAGGCGGGGACGTCGGATACGAAGGCGGACAGTGAGGTGGTCATGCCGGCAGCCCCGCCTCGAGCAGCGCCTTCTCCAGCCGTGGCGCCAGCGTCTCGACGTACGTCTTGGTCAGGTGGGACCCCTGGCGGTAGATCAGCACGTTGCCGATGACCGGCGGGCACGCGCTGCTCGGGCAGATCCAGTCGACCAGGTCGAGGTAGTAGAGCGGTCCGGCGTCGCGGCGCGGCGCCTTCCCGTCGGTCAGGTCCACGGCACCGAGCGCGCCGGCGGCCCGCTTCTGCACGGGGGCGCCGCTGCCGGCGATCCCCTTGGCCCGGTCGTAGGTGCACCGGGTCAGCTCGTCAGGGTGCTCGGAGACGCAGGCGTAGACCTGCTGGAAGGTCTGCGGGGTGTCTGCGAGCACCAGCACCTTGCTGCCCGAGTCGGTCAGTCGGCGCCACATGTCACCGAGCCCGGTCACCATCGCGTCCTCGCTCAGGTCGAGCTCGCCGTCGGACTCGCCGACGATCCCGGAGTCGCGCTGGCCCGCGGTGAGCACGAGGTCGGGCCGGTCCTTCGTGGTGAGCCGGTCCAGGACGTTGCGCCCCCACGCGGTGCACGAGGCGTACGGCGCGCCGTCCAGCGAGATCTCGGCCGCGCTGAACTGGCAGGCGGACTTGGTGTAGGTCACCACCCGCCAGTCGTGCTCACGGGCCAGGATCTCCAGCGCCGGGACCCACTGCGCTGCCTTGGAGTCGCCGACCACCGCGATCGTGGTGCCCGCGTCCTTCGGGCCGTAGCTGCACGAGACCGGGTCGGAGGACGTCGTCGACACCTGGCACCCGTCGGCGTACAGGCCGGGGACGTCTTCGGGCGCCTTCACCGGGTCGGGCGTGATGCCGCCCGACACCCGGTCGACGGGCTTGCCGGCGCGATCGGCGGTGGGGGCCGAGGACAGCACGGCGGCGCCCTGCGCGTTCGCCGGCACGCCGGTCGAGGTCGCGCCGACGGCGACCACCAGGGCGAGCCCGGCGGCGACGCCGAGCAGCGTGAAGTTGAGCCCCAGGCTCAGGGCCGCGCGTGGAGACCGGGACAGGCTGCGGGCGTTGCGGATGGGGTTCTCGACCAGGTGGAAGCTGAGCCAGGCCGGAACCACGCAGAGCACCACGATGAGCAGGCCGGTGGTCACCGAGATCCCGCCGAAGTGCTCGCGGGCGACGATCAGCAGCGGCCAGTGCCAGAGGTAGAGCGAGTAGGTGAGGTAGCCCAGGAACTGCATGAAGCCGTTCTTCAGGATGCTGACCGGGCCGAACCGGCCGGCGGCGTCGCCGCCGGCGATGAACAGGGCGGTGCCGACCGTCGGCACCAGCGCGTAGGCGCCGGGCCAGGTGGTCTCCGCCGTGTAGATGCGGGCCGCCAGCAGGATCAGCGCCAGCCCGGCCCAGGCGAGCGCGAGCGCGACCGGGCGCGGCAGCCGGGCGGCCCGGGTGGCGAGCACGGCCACCACCGCGCCGACCGTGAACTCCCAGACCCGGGTGGTGGTCACGAAGTAGGCCCGCTCCGGGTTGGCCGAGGCCTGGTGCACGGCCCAGAGCAGCGACGGTACGGCGACCAGGGCGAGGCCGGCGAGCACGGTGAGGTCGCGCCGGACCCGGAGCCGCCGGGCCAGCCAGTCCGCCCCGATCAGCAGCAGCGGCCAGAAGACGTAGAACTGCTCCTCGACGGCCAGCGACCAGAAGTGCTGGACCGCGGACGGCGGCACGTCCTCGGCGAGGTAGTCGACCGAGCGGTCGGCCAGCCGCCAGTTCACGAAGTAGAGCGCGGACGCCACGATGTCCCCGCCGGTGGTCTCCCAGCGGATCCGCGGAACCCAGAGCCACAGCATCACCGAGGTGGCCACCAGCACGACTGCGGAGGCCGGCAGCAGCCGCTTGGCGCGGCGCGCGTAGAACGCCAGCAGGGAGATCCGGCCGGAGCGGTCCACCTCCTTCAGCAGCTGGCCGGTGATCACGAAGCCGGAGATCACGAAGAAGACGTCGACGCCGACGAAGCCGCCCGGGAACAGCATCAGCCCCGCGTGGTAGGGCAGGACGAGCAGCGTCGCGATGGCGCGCAGCCCCTCGATGTCGACGCGGATCCGCGAGTTCCCGCGGGTGTTCGCGGACCGCCGGCGCCCGGGGGCGGCACCGGCCGGAGCGGGGGTGGTCCGGGTGTCGAGCAGCGTCATCATGCCTCCGAGTGGGTCAGGGGGTCGCCGTAGAAGAGCAGCCGCGAGGAGCGGGCCATGAGCTCCTTCTCCGGGATGGGCCAGGTGTGCGTCCCGGTGTCGGCGCGGCGCACCGAGACGAAGTTGAAGCGGTCCGCCGAGTAGACGGTTCCACCGGACCGGCGCACCCGTGCGAGGAAGGTGGTGTCGACCCGGCGGGGAAGGTCGTCGAAGCCGAGGTCCGCGGCCAGGTCCCGCCGGAGCAGGAGGGTGCCACCCTGCACGAGGTCGGTGAAGCGGTGCTCGTGCCCGGCGAACCGCAACAGGGTGGCCCCGGTCGACTCGAGGTGGACCAGGTGCGCCCACTTGCCGGCGACGTCCGCCCCCGAGAAGTCCCGGGCACGGACCAGGTCGGAGAGGTAGTGGCGTCCGTAGTGGTTGTCGTCGTCGACCTTCGCGACCAGGTCGCCGTCGGAGGCCGCCACCCCGAGGTTCATGCAGGCACCCAGCGTCAGGTCGCGCGCCGCCGGCCGGACCACGAGGTCGTCGATGCCGGCGTCGCGGGCCTGCCGGCCGAGGTCCGCAGGGGCGTCGTGCCCGTGCAGCACCAGCACGAGCTGGACGTGGCGGTGGGTCTGCGCCCCCACGGTGCGGAGAACCTCGGCGAGCCGGTCCGGGCGCATGGTCGGCACGACCACCGAGACCGTCGCGGCGTCGGCGGTCGCAGCCGGTGCGGTCACGCCGACCGAGCGCAGGACGTGCTCGACCCGATGGCCGTAGAGGTGCTCGTCGTGGACCCGGCGGTGGGCCCGGAGCGCCAGCCGTTCCCGGTGCTCGGGGTGCCGGAGCAGCAGGTCGAGCGCGAGCCGGGCCTCGTCGGCGTCGCCGGCCACCTCGACCGTGTCGCCGAAGAACGGCTCGATGCTCTCGGCCGGCGCGGTCACGACGGCGGTCTGGGCAGCGGACAGCTCGAAGAGCCGGCGGCTGCACATCGTCTTGCTGGTGGTCACCGAGTTGACGTTGAGGAACACCTTGTACGCCGTGTAGGCGGCCAGCATCCGCTCGTAGGGCAGCGACCCGACGACGTACCGGCGGAACCGGGCGGGGAACCGGTAGCGGGCGTCGCCGGTCTCCATGCGCGACCAGATGTGCAGCCCTCCGTCGCGGGCGGCGCCGAGGAGGTAGTCCAGCTGCCGCCGGCGGTCGTCGTGCTTGTCGGCGAACCAGGTCCCGGCGAACGCGACGTCGAGCTCGCGGGCGCGGCCGCGCCGAACCGGGTTGTGCAGGCGCGGCTGGGCGGCGAACGGCAGCAGGTCGACCCGGTCGTGTCCGAGGTCCGCGCGGTAGGCAGGGATCCGGTCGGCGTCGACGGTGAACACCTGGTCGAAGAGCCGGGCGGTCGCGACGAAGCGCACGTAGCCGGGCGGGTCCTCCTTGTTCCAGAAAACCGTCGGGATCCCCCGGTGGCGGCACCAGGAGACCAGCGCGCGCAGCTCGGCGCTTGGCGCCCCGTCGGCGGTCAGGTGCAGGCGCCAGCGCCCGCCGTTGCCCTGCCAGGCGGACTCCACGAACAGCAGGTCCGGCGGGTCCGTCTCGAGCACCTCCCGCCAGTCGTCGGGCCCGAAGGTGACCTGGTGCCACTCGTAGCGGAAGGCCAGCTCGGAGAAGGTGTCGAGGAGGACCGCGACCCGGATCGGCCGGCGTGGCGGCACGTCGGGCAGGGGGACCTCCGGAAGGTCCGGACGGGTGCGCCGCGTGCGCGCCGCGAGGCGGAGCCTGCGGAGGTCGTCGCGGCGCGCGCGCAGGGCGGCGCGCGCCCGGGCGGGCAGCGCGCCGCCGGGACGCCTCGACGTCGACCTCATCGGAGGAACCCAGTCAGGACGTCGGCGATCCGGGGACCGGCCTTCCCGTCCCACAGCGGCGGGGCCGGGTGCTCCCCGGCCGGCGTCCCGAGGACCTCCCGGACGGTGTCGGGCAGGTCCTCCCGGGAGACGAGGCGGTTGGTGCCGTGAGTGATCGTGACCGGCCGCTCGGTGTTGGCACGCAGGGTGAGGCACGGGACCCCGAGCACGGTGGTCTCCTCCTGCACGCCCCCGGAGTCGGTCACGACCAGCTCCGAGCCACGCACCAGGCTCAGGAACTCGACGTACCCCTGTGGCTCGACCACCCGCACCGCAGGGTGCCGGCCGAGCCCGGCCTCCTCGAGCCGGGCCCGGCCGCGCGGATGCAGGGGCAGGACAAGGGGGACCTGGTCCGCGACCTCGTGCAGCCCGGCCACCAGGGCGGCCGCGTCCTCCGTCGCGTCCACGTTCGCCGGTCGGTGCAGGGTGGCGACGGCGTAGGGACCGGACAGGGCGTGCCGCTTGCGCGCCCGGTCGGCGTCGAACCGGTCGAGGTTGGCCAGCAGCGTGTCGATCATCGGGTTGCCGGTGAAGTGGATCCGGTCGGCGGGGATGCCCTCGTTCCCGAGGTGCGCGACCGCGTCCGGGCTGGTGGCGAAGAGCAGGTCACTGAGCCGGTCGGTCACCAGGCGGTTCACCTCCTCCGGCATCGTGGTGTCGAAGGAGCGCAGGCCCGCCTCGACGTGCGCGACCGGGATCTGCAGCTTGGCGGCGACCAGGGCGGCGGCGAGCGTCGAGTTCACGTCGCCGTACACCACGACGACGCGGGGCGGCGCGGCCGTGAACAGCTCCTCCAGGGCCACCATCGCGGCTGCCGTCTGCGTCGCCTGGCTCCCGGAGCCGACACCGAGGTCGACGTCCGGCTCGGGCAGGCCGAGCTGACGGAAGAACACCTCGGACATCCGCTCGTCGTAGTGCTGGCCGGTGTGGACGAGGCGCTGGTCCACGCCGGCCCGGGCCAGGGCTGCCACCACGGGGGCGGCCTTCGGGAAGTTCGGCCGCGCCCCGGTGACGTGCACGACCGCCGGCGCCTCTCCGGTCGGTCGCGTGGCGCTGCGTGACATGGGGATTCCTCACTCGGTCTCAACGGGATCTCTGCGGGGGTCTCGACGGGGGTCTCGACGGAGCCGCGGCGGGCGCCGCCGACACGTCGGAGGGCCTGCGCACCGGGCGGCTGCCCGACGGGTACATTATCTCTAGTAAGTCAGTAGATTAACGAGACACGCCACGCGAGACAGGAGCACCCCCGTGTCCCCTCGGTCCTCCGCCGTCGCGGACGCCCTCCGGCAGGCGCCGCGGCTGCCGCGGAACTCGGTCGTCGCCGCCTCCGCGGTCCGCCGGCTCGTCGCCCGCCGCGGCGGCGTCGCGCCCGGCGCGCTGCAGGACGCGCTGGCCGCCCTGGCCGCCGGCGAGCTGTCCACGGCGCTGGCCGCCGCCGGTGCCGTGCGGGGTCCGCGCGGCCGGCTGCTCGCGGCGTACGTCGCGGGTGAGCTCGGCGCGCTCAGCCCGGACGCCGGCGCCCCGCAGGACCGTGCCGGCCGGGACGCCCTCCGGGGCCTCCCCGACGGCCGGCCCCTGCGGGTGCTGCACCTGGCCACCAACACCCTGCCGGAGGTGGTCGCGGGCTACACCGTCCGCACCCAGGGCATCGTGCGCGCACAACGGGGCGCCGGCATCGACGCCCACGTCGCGACCCGGCTCGGCTTTCCCGCGGCGCGCGGCCACCTCGGAGCCCCCGCCCGGACCGAGGTGGACGGCGTCCCCTACCACCGCACCCTCGGCGTGGTCCCGCTCCGTGCAGACGCGGCCCTGGCCCGGGACGTCGTCCGGTCCGCCCGCCTCGTCGAACGGCTCCGCCCCGACGTCCTGCACGCGCACAGCGCCCACCCCAACGGCCAGGTCGCGATCGCGCTCGGCCGCCGGTACGGCGTCCCGGTGGTCTACGAGGTCCGCGGCTTCGTCGAGGAGACCCGGCGGTCGGCGGACGGGGAGCAGCGCCGCTCGGAGGCCTGGCGGCTGGCCCGGCGCACCGAGACCTGGTGCATGCGCGAGGCCGACGCCGTGGTCACCCTCGCGACGACGATGCGGGACGAGGTCGTCGCCCGCGGGATCGACCCGGTCGCCGTGACGGTCTCCCCCAACGCCGTCCCGGACGCCTTCCTGGCCGACGACCTCGAACCGGTCGCCTGGCCCGGCCGGGCCACCGGCGAGGTGATCGTCGGCGTGGTCGGGACCCTCAACCACTACGAGGGCATCGACGTCCTGGTCCGGGCGGTCGCCCGGGTCCCCGGCGTCCGGCTCCTCGTGGTCGGCGACGGCCCGGCCCGGACCGACCTCGAGACCGCCTCGCGCGGCCTGCCGGTCACCTTCGTCGGCCGCGTGCCGGCCGCGGAGGTCGCCCGCTGGCACGCGGCGATCGACGTCTACTGCGTCCCGCGCCTCGACCTCCCCGTCACCCGCCTGGTCCCGCCGCTCAAGCCGGTCGAGGCAATGGCGGTGGGCCGCCCCGTCGTGGCCTCGGACCTGCCGCCGCTCCGCGAGCTGGTCGGTCACGAGGAGACCGGCCTGCTGGTGCCCCCCGGCGACGCCGACGCCCTCGCCGGCGCCCTGCGCCGGCTCGCCGGCGACCCCGGGCTCCGGCACCGGCTCGGCGCCCGCGGCCGCGCCGTGGTGGCCGGGACCCGCACCTGGTCGGCCGCCGCCGACCGGTACGCCGACCTCTACGCGCGCCTGCTGGCGCCCGCCCAGCGCGACACCCCGGAGCGGACCGACCGGTCCGCACCGACCGACCGTCCCCGACCAAGGAGCCACCGCATGACCCGCACCGACACCCGCACCACCGGAGACCCGGCCGAGGCCTTCCCTGTCGACGTCGACCTGGTGGTGCTCGGCCTCGGGTACGTCGGGATGCCGCTGGCCGGTGAGGCGGCGCGCGCCGGCCTCCGCGTCGTCGGGTACGACGTCTCCCGGGCCACCGTCGACTCGCTCAACGCCGGCCGGTCGCACATCGACGACCTCGGCGACGACGACGTGCAGGCCATGCTCGACGGCGGCTTCCGCGCGACCACCGACCCCGAGGTGCTGACCCGCGCCGACGTCGCGGTCGTGTGCGTCCCGACGCCACTGTCCAAGGACGGCGGCCCGGACCTCGGGCCGGTCCGCAAGGCGATGACCACCGTGGCCGCCCACCTCCACCCGGACCAGCTCGTGGTGCTGGAGTCCACGACGTACCCGGGCACCACCGACGAGGTGGTGCGCCCGATCCTGGAGTCCGCCTCGGGCCTGACCGCCGGCACCGACTTCGCACTCGCGTTCTCCCCGGAGCGGATCGACCCGGGCAACCCCGAGTTCGGCCTGCGCAACACCCCGAAGGTGGTCGGCGGGCACACCCCCGGGTGCACGGCCCGGGCGTCCGCGTTCTACGGCAAGCTCGTCGAGCAGGTCGTCGAGGCGGCCGGCACCGCCGAGGCCGAGACCGCGAAGCTCCTCGAGAACACCTACCGCCACATCAACATCGCGCTGGTCAACGAGATGGCCCGGTTCTGCCACGAGCTCGGGGTCGACCTGTGGGACGTGATCCGCTGCGCCTCGACCAAGCCGTTCGGGTTCCAGGCGTTCTTCCCCGGGCCCGGCGTCGGCGGGCACTGCATCCCGATCGACCCCAACTACCTGTCCCACAGCGTCCGGGCCCGGCTCGGCTACCCGTTCCGCTTCGTGGAGCTGGCCCAGGAGATCAACGCCACCATGCCGGCGTACGTCGCCCGCCGCGCGCAGAACCTGCTCAACGAGGCCGGCCTGGCCACCCAGGGCGCCCGGGTGCTGCTGCTCGGCGTCACCTACAAGCCCGACATCACCGACCAGCGCGAGTCGCCGGCCGTCCCGCTGGCCCGCCAACTCGCGATGCTCGGCGCCGAGGTGCGCTACCACGACCCGCACGTGCCCGTCTGGGACGCCGGCATCCCGGTCGCCCGGGTCGTCGACCTCGACGCCGGGGTGCCCGAGGCCGACCTCGTGGTCCTGGTCCAGAACCACGCGACGTACG
The DNA here is from genome assembly GCF_004519545.1 of Nocardioides guangzhouensis. Lineage (GTDB taxonomy): Bacteria > Actinomycetota > Actinomycetes > Propionibacteriales > Nocardioidaceae > Nocardioides > Nocardioides guangzhouensis. The sequence goes on along the minus strand of NZ_SDKM01000005.1, from coordinate 152,457 downwards.
ACGTCGACGCGCTGGCGCGGGCGTCCTCGCTGTTCCTCGACACCCGCGGCGTGACCACCGGCCCGGAGGCGAGCCGGCTGTGACGGTCACCGACCACCGGGCGCCCGCGGAGGGACGTTCCGAGACCGCGGCGGAGCTCGCCGCCCGGCACGGGCTGACCCGCAGCGGCGCCCGACCCTCGCTCTCGCGCTACCTGGCGGACGTGTGGTCGCGCCGGCACTTCGCGATCAGCCTGGCCGGAGCCCGCGCCTACGCCAGCAACCAGGTCAGCTACCTCGGTCAGCTCTGGGCGGTGCTCACGCCGATGCTGTGGGCGGGCGTCTACCTCTTCGTGTTCGGCCACGTCCTGGACACCTCCCGCGGCGTGGACAACTTCGCCGCGTTCCTGGTGATCGGCGTCTTCCTGTTCCGGTTCACCTCCACGTCGCTCTCCGCCGGCGCCAGCTCGGTCATCCGCAACCAGTCGCTGGTCAGCACGCTGCGGTTCCCGCGCGCGCTGCTCCCGGTGTCGGTCGTCCTCGCCGAGCTGCTGACCCTCCTTCCGGCGCTGGTCGTCCTGCTCGGCGTGGTGCTGCTGACCGGCGAGCCGCCGGCCTGGAGCTGGCTGCTGCTGCCGGTCGCGGTGCTGCTGCAGTCGGTGTTCGGCACCGGTCTCGCGCTCGGGACGGCCCGGATGGTCTCCCAGGTCCGGGACGTCGCCAACATCGTGCCGTTCGTCACCCGGGCCCTGATGTATGTCTCCGGGGTCTTCTTCTCGATCGAGCACTACGCCGGGCCCGGGGGGCTCGGCGCCGCGCTCGCACACCAGCCGGTCGCCGTCTACCTCGAGCTGGCCCGCGGCTGCCTGCTCCAGGGCATCCACCTCACGGCCTCGACCTGGCTGTGGGCGACCGGCTGGGCGCTCGGTGCGCTGCTGGTCGGGGTCGTGTGGTTCTGGAACGGCGAGGAGGGATACGGACGTGACTGAGCAGGGCACCGAGCGGACCGGGCCGTCAGTGGTCGTCGACGACCTGCACGTCTCCTACCGGACCTACGGCGGCCGGCGTACGACCGAGCCGGGGTCCGGGCGCCGGTTCACCCTGCGCCGGCACGTCGCCGCGGTGGACCGGGTGCACGCGGTGACGGGCGTCTCGTTCGTGGCGCACCACGGCGAGTCGATCGGCGTGATCGGCCACAACGGGTCCGGCAAGAGCACGCTCCTGCGCGCGGTCGCCGGCCTGGTGCCGCCCTCCTCCGGCGGCGTGTACGCGGCGGGGACGCCGTCCCTGCTCGGCGTCGGTGGGGTCCTGGTGAAGGAGCTGAGCGGCGAACGCAACATCGTGCTGGGCTCGCTGGCCCTCGGCCTCAGCCCGACGGAGGTCCGGGAGCGCTTCGACGCCATCGTCGACTTCGCCGGGATCGGCGACTTCGTCCAGCTCCCGATGAGCGCGTACTCCTCGGGGATGTCGGCCCGGCTCCGCTTCGCGATCTCCACCGCGACCTCCCCCGACGTGCTCCTGGTCGACGAGGCCCTGGCCACCGGCGACGCGGAGTTCAAGCAGCGCAGCCGGGAGCGGATCCGCGAGATCGTCGGGAACGCGGGAACCGTGCTGCTGGTGAGCCACTCGATGTCGACGATCCAGCAGACGTGCGACCGGGTCCTGTGGATGGACCGCGGCGTGCTCCGCATGGACGGGCCGACCGACGAGGTGGTCGCGGCGTACAGCGAGTCGGTGGCCCAGCCCGACCAGGAGCGGCGGTGAGGGCACTGGTCCTCACCGTCGTCCACCACCCCGACGACGCCAGGATCCGGCACCGCCAGGTCGCGGCGCTGCTCGCCGCGGGCTGGCAGGTCAGCTACGCCGCCCCGTTCTCTGGGTACGCCGTGACCCGCGCCCCCGAAGCCGGCCTGACCACGCTCGACGTGCCGCGGGCCCACGGACGGCACCGGGGCCGGGCCCTGCGCGCGGCCCGGTCGCTGCTCCGGGAGCGGGCGGCCGGCCACGACGTGGTGCTGGTGCACGACCCGGAGCTGCTGCTGGCCGTCCGCGGACTCCCGGTGCCGGTGGTCTGGGACGTCCACGAGGACACCGCGGCGGCGCTGCGGACCAAGCCATGGCTGCCACCCGCGGTCGTCCCGGTCGCGGCGGCCGCGGTACGACGGGCCGAGCGAGCCGCGGAGCGCCGGGTGCACCTGCTGCTGGCCGAGGACGCCTACCGCGACAGGTTCGCGGGACCGCACCCGGTGGTCCCGAACTGCGCGCACGTGCCCGCGACGGTGCGGCGGCCCGACGACCCGCGCGTGGTCTACGTCGGTCACCTGACCCGGGCCCGCGGGGCCGACGACCTGGTGGCCGCCGGCCGCGCACTCGCGGACACCGGCATCCGGGTCGAGCTGGTCGGCCACGCCGACGCAGAGGCCACCACGCTGCTCGCCCGGGCGCACGACCGCGGCGTGGTGGACTGGCGAGGCTTCCTGCCCTCGGCGCAGGCGATGGGCCGGGTGGCCGGCGCGACGGCCGGGCTCTCGCTGCTGCACGACGAGCCCAACTACCGCCACTCGCGTCCGACCAAGGTGCTGGAGTACCTCGCGCACGGCGTCCCCGCGCTCACCACGCCGCTGCCGCTGGCGGCGCGCACGGTCGAGGACTCCGGCGGCGGGGTCGTGGTGCCGTTCGGCGGGTCGGCCGAGGTGGGGGCCGCCACGGCCGACGCCGTGCGCCGGCTGGTCGGGGACCCCGACCGGCGCCGTGCGATGGGCGCGGCCGGCCATGCGTGGGCGCGGGCACACGTCGACTGGGCGCTCCATGCCCCCGGGTTCGTCCGGGCGATGACGGCGTACGCCGGTCGGTCAGCGCCGGATGTTGCGCAGGAAGCCTGATCCCCAGCTGAGGTGCATGGTCGCGGTCACCACCGGGAGCCACAGCCAGGACCGCGCCGCCAGCCCGCGCCCCATGCTCAGGCAGGCGCCGAGCAGGCCGGCGAGGTAGCCCGCCGGCGCCAGCCAGCCGACGTGCAGCCAGGCCCACCCCGACACCAGCGCTCCCAGCCCGAGCAGCACGCCGAGCACGATGCCGGCGGTGGCGACGGGGGCGGCGAGGTAGCGGAAGCTCGCGGTCTCCGGGTGGTGGTCGACGATCTGGCGCCGCCACCGGCCGGACGCGTGGAACTGCCGGGCGAGGGCCCGCAGGGTGCGGCGCGGGCGGTAGGTCACCGCGAGGTGCGGCGTGAACCAGACCGTCTCGCCGGCCCGCCGCAGGCGGTAGTTGAGCTCCCAGTCCTGGGCCCGCCGGAAGTGCTCGTCGAAGCCGCCGAGCCGGACCAGTGCCTCACGCCGGAACGCGCCGAGGTAGACGGTGCGCGCCGGGCCGGGCTCGCCGCCGACGTGGAACTTCGAGCCGCCGATCCCCAGCGGCGAGGACATCGCCCGCGCCACCGCGTGCCCGAACGCGTTGTCCCCCTCGACCCTCATCATCCCGCCGACGTTCGCGGCACCGGTGGCCTCGAGCAGCCGCACCACCTCGGTGAGGTAGCCCGGCGGCAGCAGCCCGTGCGCGTCGACGCGAACGACGTACGGGTGGCGGGAGGCGCGCACGGCGAGGTTCAGCGCCTCGGGCGTGCGGCCGGTCGGGTTCGGCAGCACCCGGACCCTCCGGTCCGTTGCGGCCAGCCGGCGGGCGATCTCCAGCGTCCGGTCCCGAGACGGCCCGACCGCGAGCACCACCTCGACCCGGCCGGCGTAGTGCTGGTCGAGCACCCGGCGGACGGACTGCTCGAGGTAACGCTCCTCGTTCAGCACCGGCATCACCACGGACACCGGTGTGGCCACGCGCGGACCCGCCGCCCCCGTGGCGGCGGGTCCGGCAGCGGGCCGGCTCTCGGGCTCGGGGAGGACGGTGCTCACGCCGCCCCCAGGGAGACGTAGTGCCATCCGGCCTCGCGCCAGCGGTCCCGGGGCAGGCAGTTGCGGGCGTCCACGACGAGCCGCCGGCCGACCACCTCGGCGTACGCGTGCGGGTCTGCGGCGCGGAACTCCGGCCACTCGGTCAGGTGGAGCACGACGTCGGCGTCGCGGCACGCCGTGACCGCGCTGTCGGCGTACTCCAGGTCCGGGGCGACTCGCGCCGCCGTGGTCGCGGCCACCGGGTCGTAGACGCGGACCAGGGCGCCGCGCTCGCGGAGTCGCTGCGCCACCTCGAGCGCCGGGGAGTCGCGTACGTCGTCCGAGTGCGGCTTGAAGGAGGCTCCGAGCGCCGCCACCCGGCGACCCTCGAGGCGGTGCTCCAGCAGCCCGGAGGCGAGCTCCACCACGCGGGTGCGACGGTCGCGGTTGACCCGGTCGACGTCGTCGAGGAACGACAGGGCGTCCACCCCGAGCTCCTCGGCCCGGGCCCGCAGGGCACGCACGTCCTTGGGCAGGCAGCCGCCGCCGAAGCCCAGGCCGGCGTCGAGGAACCGGCGGCCGATCCGGACGTCGTGGCCGAGCGCCTCGGCCAGCGTGGTCACGTTCGCCCCGGTCGCCGCGCACAGCTCGGCCATCGCGTTGATGAAGGAGATCTTGGTGGCGAGGAAGGCATTGGCGCCGGCCTTCACCAGCTCCGCCGTGGCCAGGTCGCTGACCACGACCGGGGTGCCGGCGGCGACCGCCTCGGCGTACACCCGGCGCAGGACCTGCTCCCCCGTCGGCCCGGCGACGCCGAGGACGATCCGGTCCGGGCGCAGCGTGTCGTCGACCGCGTGGCCCTCGCGCAGGAACTCCGGGTTCCAGGCGAGCTCGACGCCGGGCCCGGCGACCTCCTGGAGCCGGGTGGCCAGCCGGGCCGCGGTGCCCACGGGCACGGTGGACTTGCCGACCACCAGGGTCGGCCGGCGCGGGGGCCGCCCAGCCGCGCCGTCGGCCAGGACCCCGGCCAGGGCGTCGACCGCGGCGTCGAGGTGGCTAAGGTCGGCGCGCAGCCCGTCCGGCTGCTGGGGGGTGCCGACGCAGAGGAAATGGACGTCGGCCCCGGCGGCCGCCGCGACGTCGGTGGTGAACCGCAGCCGCCCGGACTCCGTGCCCTTCCGCAGCAGGGGCTCCAGCCCCGGCTCGTAGAACGGCGCCCGACCCGCGCCGAGCGCCGCCACCTTCGCCGCGTCGTGGTCGATGCCGACCACGTCGAAGCCGAGCTCCGCCAGCCCGGCCGCGTGCACGGCTCCGAGGTAGCCCGTCCCGATCACCGATACCTGCACTGCGACCCCTTCCGCACGACGTGTCGAGCGGGATCGTGGTGCGCCCGTCGACCTTTACTCAATAAATTCTACTTGATTAATACACTTAAGACCGACAGGGGTCCGCTCCGCGCGTCGCAGTGACTTTCGGCCCGGGCAGCCGGGCCCTCCGAGACTTCTCCCGCTCCCGGCGGTGGTGGACGCTTCTCGCATGGCGCCGAACCAGCATTCCGGCGCCGTCGTGGTGGGTGTCGACGGCTCGGACCACAGCGAGGGTGCAGTGCACACCGCCGCGGGCCTCGCTGCGCTGGAGGTCAGGCGGCTCGATGTCGTGCACGCCCCGACCCGGATCTCCGGGACCGTCCCCCACCACCTCGTCGAGACGCCTCCGGGAGGCGCGGAGGTCGCGATCCTCGACCACGCCCGCCAGATCGCGCTCGGGGTGGCCCCGGGCCTCGCGGTCAGCACCGAGATCGCCCGCGACGACCCGCGCACGGCGCTGGAGCACGCTTCCCGGACCGCCCGGGCCGTCGTCGTCGGATCGCGCGGGCTCGGTTCCGTGCGGAACCTGCTGCTCGGGTCCGTGGGGCTCCACGTCGCGCTGCACTCCCGCTGCCCGGCGCTGGTGGTGCGTCCCGTCGCCGGCCCGGGGGACGAGGGGCCCCGTCGTATCGTCGTGGGGACCAGCGGCACCGGGACGTCGGCCGCTGCGATGGAGTTCGCCTACGCGCGCGCCGCCCTGCTCGGCCTGTCGCTCAGGGTCGTGTACTGCGTCGACTTCCACCACGGGCTGACCGGGATGACCGACCGGGACCTGGAAGGACTGCTGCTGGGCCGCCGGGCGGTCACCGAGGGAGTGGCCGGGCTGAGGACGACGTACCCGGACGTGGACGTGGACTTCGAGCTGGGCCGGGGCCCGGCGGTCGAGTGCCTGGCTCGCGCGTCAGCACACGCCGGGATGCTGGTGGTGGGCGCCCCGCCCCGCACCGGGATCGCCGCGCGCCCGGTGGACCCGGTGACCCGGGGGGTGGTCGAGCATGCCCGGTGCACGGTGGCCGTGGTGCCCGGCTCCTCCTGACCTGCGCCGAGCCCGCTCGTGGTGGGTCAGCAGAGCGCGGCGGTCCAGCGGACCACGGTTCCCCGGGCCGTGGCCCGGACCCCGGCCTCGAGGCCCCCGGAGCGCGCACGGGCTCGCTGGGCGAGGTTCTCCAGGCCGCTGCGCGGCCCCTCCGCCCGGAGCCCGTTCCCGTCGTCGGTCACGGTGACGGCCAGCCACTCCCCCTCGACCGCGACCTCGACCGCGACCGACGTCGCACGGGCGTGCTTGGCCGTGTTCGTCAGCGTCTCCCGCACCACCGCGAGCACGTCGCCCGCCAGCTCCTTGTCGACGAGCGTGTCCACGGGCCCGTCGAACCGGACCGCGGGGGTGAAGCCCAGCGCCCGGGCCACCTCCGCGACCACCTCGAGGACCGCGTCCCGCACGCCGGCGCCAGCGGCCGGCCGCGGCTGGAGCTGGAAGATCGACGTGCGGATCTGGCGGATCGCCTCGTCCAGGTCGTCGACCACGGCCTCGAGCCGGGCCGCGGCCCGCCCGTCCCGGGGCAGGGTGCCGGTCACGCCCTGGATGGTCATGCCGGCGGCGAACAGCTGCTGGATCACGTGGTCGTGCAGGTCACGGGCGATCCTGGTCCGGTCCTCCAGCAGCGCCAGCCGCTCCGCCTCGCGCCGGGCCTCGGCCAGCGCCAGCGCGATCGAGGCGTGGGACGCGAAGGTCGTGGTCATCTCGACCTCGGCGGCCGAGAACCCCCGGTGCCCACGCAACCGGCCCACCATGAGCACGCCGCGGACCGCACGCCCGTGCTCGACGAGGGGAACCGCGGCAACCGGCCCCACCTGCAGGACCGAGGTGAGGTGCACGGTGCGGTCCTGGTGGCCGGCCACCAGTGCGTCTTCGACCACCAGAGGCTCTGCTCTCTCGATGACCAGCTCGCTCAGGGTGTTCTCGAGCGGATAGGTGTGGCCGGTCAGCTCGGCCGCCGCCTCACCGACCGCGACGGCGATGCGGAGTCGGTCCTGATCCGCGTCCGGCACCACGACGGTCACCACGTCCGCGGTGGCGAGCACCTTCACGTGCTCGGCGATCAGCGCGAGCGAGTCACCGGACGTCGAGAGGAGGTCCCGGGTCACCTCGGTGGACGCCTCCAGCCACTGCTGCCGGTGGCGGGCCTGCTCGTAGAGCCGCGCGTTGTCGATGGCGGTCCCGGCTGTCCGCGCGAGCGCCGACACCAGCTCCTCGTCCTCCTCGCTGAACCCGCCCTCCTCGAGCGAGGCCAGGTAGAGGTTGCCGAAGACGTCGTCCCGCACCCGGATCGGGACCCCCAGGAACCCCCGCATCGGCGGGTGCCCGTCGGGGAAGCCGATCGACCGCAGGTCGTCGCGGATGTCGCGCAACCGGATCGGTCGCGGGTCCTCGATGAGCGCCCCGAGGAGCCCCTTGCCCTCGGGGAGCCGTCCGATCGCTGCGACCGTCTGCTCGCTCAGCCCGACGTGGATGAACTCCTCCAGGCCGCTGCCGTCGGGAGCGATCACCCCGAGTGCGCCGTAGGGCGCGCGCACGAGCTCGCAGGCCGCCTCGACGATGCGGCGCAGCACCGTGTCGAGACCGAGGTCCTCGACGATGACTCGGTTGGCGCGCAGCAGGCCGCGCAGACGGTCCTGGGCCGCCCTCACGTCCTGGGCGCGCTCGACCAGCTGGTCCAGCATCCGGTCCAGCTCCAGCCCGGGTCCCTCGAGACCAGGCCCTTCGTTCGTCCCGTCGAGCGGGCCTCCACCGCTCACGCCGTCTAGGATAGGACGCCGTGTCGGGACGCGCGAGAGCTCGTGCGGATCATCGGGATGGTCACCGGCCGGTGGGCTCGGGGCGGCCGAGCAGCTGCCGGGTCTCGAGCGTGCGGGACACGTCGGCCGGGGTCACGATGCCGACCAGCCGGCCACCGTCGAAGACCAGCGCCCGGCGCCCGGACTCGGCGGTGACGCGAGGCAGCAGCTCGGCGAGCGGGTCGCCCGGAGCGGCGGTGGCGACGTGCGCGAGCGGGACGGCGACCTCCCTGACCCGCCGGGTGACCCGCTCTCTCGGCGGTACGCCGCGCAGCTGGGCGAGCGTCACGAGGCCGACCACGGTGCCGTCCACGCCGACGACGGGGTACGCCGAGTGGCGGCCGCCGAGGACCTGCCCGTGCACGAACGCGTCGATGCTCAGGTCCGCGCTCCCCGTCCGCACGTCGGAGCTCATCACGTCGCCGACGGTCACGCCCTGCAGCACGTGCTGGGAGACGGTCGCGTCGTGCTCGGCCCGGGCCGCGGCCGTCACGAACCAGCCGATGAGCACCATCCACAGGCCGCCCACGCTGTCGCCCGCGATCACCGACACCACGCCGAGGGCCACCAGCGCGTAGCCGACGACCTGACCGGCGTTCGTGGCCGCCGCGGCGGCCCGGTCGCGATCGCCGCCACGCTTCCAGAGCACCGCGCGCAGGATCCGGCCGCCGTCCAGCGGGGCGCCCGGGAGCAGGTTGAAGACGCCGAGCACGAGGTTGATCGTGCCCAGCCACACCGCGACGCTGACCACGACGTTGCCGGCGCCGAGCCCGTCGAGACCGAACGCCATGAGCACGAACCCGAGCCCCAGCGCCAGGCTGGTGGCGGGCCCCACCGCGGCGATCCGGAAGTCGGCGCGCGGCGTCGGCGACTCCCCGCCCAGCGTGGCGACCCCGCCGAACAGCCACAGCGTGAGCCCCTCGACCTCCACGCCGCAGCGGCGGGCCACCACCGAGTGGGCGAGCTCGTGCGCCAGCAGCGAGAGCAGCAGGAGCAGGGCCCCGACGGCACCGGCCAGCCAGTACGTCGCGGCGGCATGGCCCGGGGCCGTCTGCGGGAGGACGCCGTCCGCCAGACCCCAGGCGAGCAGCACCGCGATGACCAGCACGCTCCAGTGGATCGCCACCGGGACGCCGGCCACCGTGCCCAGCCGCAGGCTGTCGCGCATGCCTGGCCCCTCCTCGAGACCTCGTCCCTCCTGCTCCCAGCGTGCGCGGCGCCCGACCCGTCCAACAGGGCCGATCGACCCTCCGGCCGGGACCACCGGCCGGCGCCTCCTCTGCCCGGACTCACTCCCCGGCGGGCCACTGGGGGCAGGTGACCTCGTACGAGCGGTTGGGGAAGTGCTCCGTCCACTCGTCCCGGGTCAGGTTGCGCCCGGCGGTCCGGCAGGCCCGCTCCAGCCAGGCGGAGGGACGCGTGTCCACGGTCCAGGTGCTCCCGTCGACGGCGGTGACCAGCAGGCCGGTGCTGTCCGGCAGGTAGGCCAACCAGGCCTCGGGGGTCCCGGCCGGCAGCGGGATGCTGGCCCGGACGGCGGCGGTCCGTCCGTCGTAGAGCGTGATCCGGCCGTGCACGACCGACGCGATCTCCTCGCCGTCGGGCGCGAACGAGACCGCGGCCTCCTCGGAGTCGGACGCCGACCCGATCTCACGCCAGGTGGAGGTGTCGAAGACCCGGAGCCGACCGTCGTCGGTGCTCGTCGCCAGGCGGGAGCCGTCGGGCGCGACGGCAGCGGTCCCGTAGTAGGCGAACACGGTGCCGGCCGTGGCCAGCCTTTCGACGGTGCCGGCCGCGAGGTCGACGCGATCCACTGCTCCGTCGGAGGCGATGGCGTCCAGCGTGCCGGCGGTCGGGTGCTCGACCAGCATGGTCGGCTCCCGCCCGACCTGGACGGGCGCGCCGACCGGCCTCATCGTCGCCCGGTCCAGCACCCGGATCGCGCGGTGCTCGGTGTCGCCCACGAGGACCCGGTCACCGGCCGCACTGAACGTGGCGACGAGGTCGCCGGTGCCGAATCGTCGCTCACCGACCAGCCGGGCACTCCTGGCGTCCCAGAGCCGGAGCAGGCGCGCGTCACGCCAGGAGAGCAGCCAGCGTCCGTCGCGTGACCACACATGGCTGTAGTCGTACTGCTGCTTCGGGGTCCGGCGCGTCGCACGCCCGGTCCGGTCGTCGACGAACCAGAGCCGGCCCAGCCGTTCCCGGACGAGCGTGTGCCCGTCGGGCGCCGGCTTGGACACGGCGTACTCGTCGGCGTCGGAGGACCTGCCGAGGGAGAAGAGCCCGCGCCCGGTCAGGTCCCAGGCCCGCACCTGACCACCTGTCGCGGTGAACAGGCTGCGGTCGTCGGCGGAGAACGCGATGTTCCACGAGGCCTCCGGTTCGGTGAACTGCCACAGGCGCCTGCCGGACGCGGCGTCCCAGACGAGGATGTCGCCGGCCCTCGACTCGCCCGCGAGCATCGAGCCGTCGTGGGAGTAGGTCAGGACGTCGAGCCAGCCGCCGACGGGTCCGCGCAGGTCCGGGCCCCGCGTCTCGAGCGTGGCCGTGTCGTAGCGCAACACGTTGCTGGCCGTGCTGACCGCGAAGGTCGAGCCGTCGGGACTGAGGTCGGCGGCGAACGCCCCGATCCTGTCGAGCACGTCGGTGCTGGCGGAGTCCACCAGGCGGCCCGAGTCGACGTCGTACACACGGACCGGTCGGTGGACGTCGTCGCCGGTCAGCGCGACGTAGAGCCGCCGCCCGTCGGGGCTGAGGTTCAGCTCCGGGTAGTCCGGCACCGTCACCCGGAAGATCGGCTGGGAGCGGTGGTCGAGGTCCCAGACCGTCACCACGCCCGTCTCGTCCCAGAGCCCGGTCGGCGGGTGGTACTGCTGGACCTCCGCCGCCACCCTGCGTCCGTCGCCGCTGAAGGCCAGGCCGTACTCGATGGCGCTGTACTCCGGGAAGCCGCCGAGCTGGTGGTCGGCCAGGGTGCCGTCGGGCATGTCGTAGAGCCGGAGCGGCTGGCTGACGATGTGAGGCGGGTCGTTCCCGTTCCACTGGTTCATCGCCAGGGCCATGAGCGAACCGTCCGGGGAGAAGGCGACGGCGCTCGTCGGCTGGTTCTCCTCGAAGGGGAGCGGCTCGAGCGTGTCGGCGTCCATGAGCCGCAGCCCTTCACCCCTGCCCGGTGCGCCGGTCCCCGGCCGGCTGACGGCCAGCAGGGAGCCCACGGGGCTCGTCGCCACGTCCACCACGGTGTTGCCGGCGTCCCGTTGGGCGACCAGGGACGGGTTCCTGGCCAGCGCGTCCGCGAGGTTCCCCCGCGCCTGCGCGGAGCGGTCGACCTGGAGCGCGGAGGCCGCCAGCAGCAGGGAGGCGGCCGGGTCGTCGACCGTCATCGCCTGGGCCTCGGCCCGGCGGGCGTCGGCGAGCTCGGCTGCCGTCTCCGCCCGGTCCCGGTCGGTCCGGGCCCGACCCGCGGTCCACACAGCGACCGTCCCGGCGACCAGGGCCAGCACCAAGAGGACCCCGCTGAGGACCAGGGCGCCGCGCAGGCGCCGGTTCACCGAGCGCTCGTGCTCGAACTGCTCCTGGGCCTTCCTGGCCTCGGCCTGCCCCAGAGCCGCGGACGCGTCGAGGAACGCCCGCTCCGTGTCGTTGAGGTCGGGCCTCGCCCGCTCGCTCCACTCGAGAGTGCGGCCGAGCCGGGCCCCGCGGTAGAGCTCGCTCTCCGGCCGCCCCATCGTGTCCCAGGCCTCGGCGGCCCCGGCGAGGTGCCGGAGGATCCGCTGCCCGTCCACGTCGTCGTCCAGCCAGGACCGGAGCCGCGGCCACACCCGGATCAGCGCCTCGTGCGCGATCTGGACCGCGTCACCGTCGACGCTGACCAGCCGCGCCTCGACGAGCCGTTCGACCAGCCGGACGTGCCCGGCGTCGACGGCGACCTGCGTGCGCGGGACCCGCGCCCGGACGGGGTCGCCGTCCTCGGAGGGCATGACGAGCCGGAGCAGCAGGCTGCGCAGCTGACCGCGCTGGACCTCGTCCATCGCGTCGTACAGGGACTCGGCGGACTGGGTCACCGCGTGCCGGATGCCGCCGGTGGCGCGGTAGCCTTCCACCGTCAGGGTCGCGCCCTCGCGACGTTCCCACGTCTCGCGCAGGACGTGCGACAGCATCGGCAGCCCGGCGGGCTCACCCTCGACCTCCCGCACCAGGAGGTCGACGAGACCCGGCTCGAGGCGGAGCCCGGCCCGGCGTGCGGGCACCTCGATCGCGCGGCGGAGGTCCGGCTCGCTCATCGGGCCGAGGAGGTAGAGGCCGTCCTCCAGCACCCGCGCGATCGCCGGGTACGGCGCGAGGTCGCCGAGGTGGTCCGCTCGCAGCGCGAGGACGAGCCCGCCACCGGCGCCCACGTGCGCGGCCAGCGCCGCGAAGTACCGCTCCCGCTCGTCGGGGACCTCGCAGACGGTCACGGCCTCCTCGGCCTGGTCCACGACCAGGGTCTGCCGGCCGCGCGCCTTCAACCGGCTCAGCGAGTCCATCGGGTGCGGTCCGGGCGTGGTGAGGAGCACCGGCGTCCCGGCCCGGGCCAGTGCCGAGACCACGCCGGCGCGCACCAGGGAGGACTTGCCGACACCCGAGGGGCCGACCACCGCCAGCACCCCGGTGTCGCGGAGGCGGCGCAGGCAGGCCGCGACGTCGTCCTCGCGACCGAAGAACGCGTCGGCGTGCTCCGCATCGTACGCGAGCAGCCCGCGGTAGGGGCAGACGGCGCTGACCTCGTGCCGCGCAGGCGGGGTCAACGTGACGTCCTGGCGGAGGAGCTGGTCCTCGAGCTCCACCAGCTCGTGCCCCGGGTCCAGGCCGAGCTCCTCGGCCAGCATCGTGCGCGCCCGCTTGACCGCGCCCAGCGCCTCCGCCTGCCGGCCGGACTGGTAGAGCGCGGTCGCGAGCAGCACCCAGCGCCGCTCGCGCAGAGGTGCCTGGGCCACCAGGGTCCGGGCCCGCTCCAGCACCCCCTGCGCCCGGCCGGCGCCGATCTCCGCCTCGACCCGCAGCTCCTCGGTCTCCTGCCGCAGCCCGTCGAGCCGGGCCGCCTCGACCCGACCCGGCTCCCATTCCTCCAGGTCCGGGAAGGCCGCGCCGCGCCACAGGTCGAGCGCCTCGCGCGCGAGGTACGACGCCCGCTCGGGGTCATCGCCCGCCAGGGCCTCGCGCGCTCGCTCGACCAGGCGCTCGAACTGCCGGTGGTCCAGCTCGTCGTCGTGGAGCGCCAGGCGGTAGCCGGTGACCTCCGAGGTGATCGCGGCCGGCCCCAGCCGCTTCCGCAGCCGGACCACGCTGCCCTGGACCACCTTGGTCCACGTCGGCGGGGGCTCCTCGCCCCAGAGGGCGTCGGCCAGCGCGTCGGTGCTGACCCGGTCGCCGGCCCGGACGACCAGGGCCGAGAGCACCACACGGTCGCGGGGGCTGAGGCCGTTGACCTCGCCGCCGACCTGAAGGGGGCCGAGCACCGCGATGCCCATGCCTCGACTGTCGACCTCCGCCCGACACCCGTCAACGGGGCCGTTACCGGGCCGACACCGCTCCGGCCTGGGGCCGACACCGCACCGGTCGAGACGTGGACCAGGAGCCCTCGACGCGGTGCCGGGGACGAGGGGGAGGAGGTCGGTGATGACCCAGGTCCACGTGGCGGGAGCTGCGCTGGCAGGAGCCGCCCTGGTGCTCACGGCGTGCGCCGGCACGTCGCCGCCGGTGGCCGTGCCCCGGGCGGGCACGGACTCGGCCCAGGCGCTCCCGGACCCCGGCTACCGGGTGCGTCCGCCCCACCCGTCCGTGCCCGACGGCACGGTCACCCTCGCCTTCGCCGGCGACGTGCACTTCGAGGCCCACCTGGCGGGGTTGCTCGGGCGCCCCCGGCACGCCTTGGGCCCGGTCGAGCGGACCCTCGCGGCGGCCGACCTGGCCATGGTCAACCTCGAGTCCGCCATCACCACCCGCGGCACTCCCGAGGCGAAGGAGCTCGAGGTCCCCGACCAGCGCTACCACTTCCGCACCTCGCCCGCGGCGCTCGACGTCCTCGACGCCGCCGGGGTCGACGTCGCGACGATGGCCAACAACCACGGTGCCGACTTCGGCCCGGTCGGCCTGCGGGACTCACTGGCCGCGATCCGTCGGGGGCCGGTCCCGGTGGTCGGCATCGGCCGCGACCGTCGCGCCGCCTTCACGCCGTACCTCACGTCGGTCCGGGGCACCTCGGTCGCGTTCCTGGCCGGTGACGGGTCGATGCGCGAGGGGTCGAGCGACGTCTGGGAGGCCGGCCCGCGCAACCCCGGCATCGCAGCCGCCCACGCCGACCGGCCGCGCGCGCTCGTGACCGCGGTCCGGGCCGCGAGCCGGCGGGCCGACGTCGTGGTGGTCTACCTGCACTGGGGCGAGGAGCTCGTGGGCTGCCCGACCCACCAGCAGCGGGCCACCGCGCAGGCGCTCGCGGAGGCCGGTGCCGACGTCGTCCTCGGGTCGCACGCCCACGTGCAGCTCGGCGCCGGCTGGCTCGGCGGCACGTACGTGGACTACGGCCTCGGCAACTTCGTCTGGTACCACGACCACCAGCCACGGTCCGGCGTGCTGCGGGTCCGGGTCCGGGACGGCAGGGTGGTCGGCGACGACTGGGCTCCGGCCGTGATCGGCACCGACGGCCTCCCGGCTCCCCTGCACGGGTCCGCCCGGGCCCGCGCGGTCGCGGACTGGCGACGGCTGCGCTCCTGCACCGGTCTCGCCGCGGGGCCGCCCCGCCACGAGCACCCGCAGCACGGGTCCACCGTCCATGCACGACCGCCGTACGTCGCCTCGGTGCGGCCGATCGGGCCGGCCCTGCGGCACCGGATGCGGTTCAGCCACCACGCGGGCTGCCCGGTCCCGCTGAGCGACCTGCGCCACCTGCGGATGCGGTACGTCGGCTTCGACGGCCGGGCGCACCTCGGCGAGATGGTCGTGCACGCCGTCCACGCGGCCCCCGTCACCCGGGTCTTCGGCCGGCTGTACGACGCGGGGTTCCCGATCCGGCGGATGCGGCTGGTGGACGCCTACCGCGGCGACGACGACCGGTCGATGGCGGCGGACAACACCTCGGCGTACAACTGCCGCCGGGTCGCCGGCACCGACACCTGGTCGGAGCACGCCTACGGCGCTGCCGTCGACGTGAACCCGGTCGAGAACCCCTGGCTGCACGGCACCGTCGACCCGCCCGCCGGCCGGCGGCACGCCGGGCTGGACCGGTCCGGATCGGGGCCGCTGCCGGCCGGCACCATCGGCGCGCGCGGCGTCGTGGTCCGCGCCTTCGCCGGCATCGGCTGGGGCTGGGGCGGGGCCTGGTCCACGTCGCAGGACTACCAGCACTTCTCGGCGCCGCGCCGCTGAGCGGCGGCGCTCCCGACCGGTCCGACACACCATCGCGCACGGGCCCCTGCCCCGCTACCTTGAGGACGCAGGCTTGCGTCCCACGGAGGTCACGATGCGCGTGCTCTTTGCCGATGCCGTCGGGGAGTCGACGGTCACCCAGCTCGAGGAGCGCGGCCACACCTGCGTCGTCGAACCCGGGCTGCAGGCCGGCGACCTCGCCGGCCGCGTCGACGGCGTCGACGCGCTGGTGGTGCGCAGCACCAAGGTCCGCCGCGAGGTCTTCGAGAGCGCCGACCGGCTGGCGCTGGTGATCCGCGCCGGCGCGGGCACGAACACGATCGACACCGAGGCCGCGGCCGCCCGCGGCGTCCTGGTCGCCAACCTGCCCGGCCGCAACGCCGCCGCCGTGGCCGAGCTGACCCTGGGCCTGCTGCTGGCGGTCGACCGCCGCATCGTCGACAACACCGTCGACCTCCGGGCCGGACGATGGGACAAGAAGACGTACGGCGCGGCGCGCGGCCTGCTCGGCTCCACCCTCGGCATCCTCGGGCTCGGCTCGATCGGCATCGAGGTGGCCCAGCGCGCCACCGGCTTCGGGATGCACGTGCTGACCCTGGCCAAGGCCGACCGGCGTCCCGACGTCGTCGCCCGCGCCGACGACCTGCGGATCGAGATGGTGGACTCGCTGGACGACCTGCTCCCCGCGTGCGACGTGGTCTCCCTCCACCTGCCCGCCGGCAAGGCCACCGCCGGCCTGGTCGACCGCGACTTCCTGGCCCGGATGAGGCCGGGCGCGATCCTGCTCAACACCTCGCGCGGCGAGCTGGTCGACGAGGACGCGCTCCTCGAGGCGCTCGACGAGCGCGACCTGCGGGCCGGGCTCGACGTCTACGCCGACGAGCCCGGGTCCGGGCGGGCCGAGTGGACCTCGCGGGTGGCCCAGCACCCGCGGGTGGTCGGCACCCACCACATCGGCGCCTCCACGCAGCAGGCGCAGGACGCTATCGCCGCCGGAGTCGTGGAGATCATCGACGCGTTCGTGCAGGGCGAGACGCCCAACTGCGTCAACCTCACGCCCAGCCGGATCGGCTCGGCCACGCTCACCGTGCGCCACCTCGACCGGGTCGGCGTGCTGGCCCACGTCCTCGACCGGCTCAGCCGCGACCGGCTCAACGTGGAGCACATGCAGAACCGCGTCTTCCGGGGCGGCGACGCCGCGGTCGCGACCATCGACGTCGCCGGTCCGCTGTCCGACGACCTGCTCGCCGACCTCGGTGCCCTGCCGGACGTGTTCGGGGTCTCGGCGACCACGATCGACGGGTCGCCATGACGGTGGCCGCCGCCGAGCGAGGTCCGTTCCCCGGTGTGGTCCGGCCGTTCGCGTCGCGCGTGGTGCGCCAGGAGTGGGCCGACCGGGCGGTGGCGCCCATGGTCGACGCGCTCGGCCACGGCGAGCGGCGAGCCGCAGCGCCCGTCCCCGCGTCGGCGTACGAGCAGGCGCCGCAGGCGTTCTACGTCTACCGGATGCGCCGGGGCGCCACCGAGCACGTCGGCGTGGTGGCCGACGTCCGCCTCGCCGCCTTCGCCGGGGGCGACGTCCGCGGCCACGAGGCGGTCGACCGGCACCGGGTCGAGGCGCTGGTGGACTACTACGCCGACCAGCCGGCGCGGTCCGAGCCGGTGGCGCTGCTGCACGCCGACCGGCCGGGAGCCGCGCGCGCCGTCGAGGTGACCCGGCGCGGCCGCCCGGTGCTGCAGTTCGAGGGCACCGACGGGCTCGAGCACACGCTGTGGAGGGTCACCGGAGAGGCGCAGACCGCCGAGCTGGCCCGATCGCTCGGGGACGGCGTCCACTACATCGCCGACGGGCACCACCGGGTCGCCGCGCGGCTGCACGCCTGGGAGCGGGCCGGCCGCCCGGAGGAGGGCGGCGTGCTGTGCGTGCTGTTCCCGATGCACGGGCTCACCCTGTCCTCCTTCCACCGCCGGGTCACCGGCCCGGTCGACGTCGCTCCGCTGCTCGACGCCGCCTCCGGCCACTTCGAGGTGCGGGAGGTGCCGGAGGGCGGACGGCCCGGCGGGATCGGCGTGTACGTCGCGGGGCGCTGGTACGACCTGGTGCCGTCCGGCGACCGCCCTGACGGCATGGCCGGCCTCGACGTCTCCGTACTGCAGTCCCGGCTGCTCGGCCCGGCGCTCGGCATCCCCGGCCCGGGCCACCCGCGGCTCGAGGTGCTCCCCGACCACCTCCCGCTCGACCAGCCGGCGGCGCGCTGCGACGAGGACGGCGGCGCCCTGTTCGTGCTCCGCCCCCCGACCCTGCACGCCCTCACCCGGATCGCCGACCTCGGCGAGGAGATGCCGCCGAAGACGACCTACTTCGCGCCGAAGCCCTACGCCGGGATCTTCCTGACCTGAGCGCGTCCCGCAGCCGGGTCACGAAGTCCCGACGGTCCGCGACCTTGGTCCCTGCCCGCCTGCGCACCGGCGGCCAACGATGGGAGGGACGACCCGAACAACGGAGGCGATCGCGTGCCCACGGTGCTCCTCACCGGCTTCCCCGGCTTCCTCGGCTCCGCCCTGCTCCCCCGGCTGCTCGCCCGGACGCCGTACACGCAGGCCCGGTGCGTCGTGCAGCCCCGACACCTGGCGGCGGCTCGGCGTCGACTCTCCGGGATCGAGGCCGACCACCCCGAGATGGCCGGCCGCACGGAGCTGCTCGAGGGCGACGTCACGGCCGGTGACCTCGATCTCCGGCCGACCGACCGGGACCGGGTCCTCGCCGAGGTCACCGAGGTCTGGCACCTGGCCGCGGTCTACGACCTGGCGGTCGGCGAGCAGGTGGCGCGGCGGGTCAACATCGGCGGGACGGCACGGGTGCTCGACCTGTGCGCGCGTCTGCCGCACCTGGAGCGGCTGCACCACGTCAGCACCTGCTACGTCAGCGGCCGGTTCGCGGGCGAGTTCGCCGAGGACGCGCTCGACGAGGGCCAGGAGCTCCGCAACCACTACGAGTCCACGAAGTTCGAGGCCGAGCTGCTGGTGCGCAAGGCCCTGACAGACGGGCTGCCCGCGACGGTCTACCGGCCGGGCATCGTGGTCGGCGACTCGGTCACCGGCGAGACCCAGAAGTACGACGGCCCCTACTTCCTGGCCACCTTCCTCCGTCGCCAGCCGCTCGTGGCGCTGGTACCCCGGCTCGGCGACCCGGACCGGGTCCGGGTCAGCCTGGTCCCGCGCGACTTCGTGGTCGACGCGATGGACCGGCTCTCGGCGCTCGACGCGTCGCTGGGCCGCACCTACGCGCTCACCGACCCGGATCCGCCGACGGTGCGGGAGGTGGTCGACACCTTCGCCCGCCGCCTCGGACGCCGCGTCGTCTGGCTCCCGCTCCCCGTGGCTCCGACCCGTCGCCTGGTCGGCTCGGTGCCCGGAGCCGAGGCGCTGCTCGGCCTCCCCGCCGAGGCGCTGGAGTACTTCGCCTCGCCCACCACCTACGCCACCACGCACACCCGGGCCGACCTGGCCGGGACCGGGCTCGAGTGCCCGCCGTTCGCGTCGTACGCCGACCGCCTGATCGACTTCATGGTCGAGCACCCCGAGGTCGGCTCGGCCGCGATGACCTGAGCCGGCCACCACGAGAGGAGCCTCCGATGCCCACCACCGCACCGACCGTGGTCGTGCACGTCAGCACGGACGGGTCGCAGCATGACGTCGACGAGCGGGTGCGCTTCCTCGACCGCGACATGCGGATCGTCCGGCGGGGCACCAACGGTGACGCCGCCGAGGCGGTCGCGCTGGTGGCGTCCTGGGCGGACCGGGCCGCGGCGATCGCGGTGACCGGCGGCCCGAGCGTCGTGCACCGCCTGCTGCAGGCCACCGACGCGGTGCCGGTCACCGACGGACGGGCGCTGCGCTCGGTGCTGCAGGAGTGGGCGGTGCGGCACGTGCAGTCGGAGCTGCCCGGCTTCTTCACCAACGCCCGCACGGTCGTGCTCGGCAGCACCGGGCACGCCCGGACCGTCCGGGTCCTCCGCGAGCACACCCGGAACCTGGTCTTCGCCGACCCGCTGTGCCGGGTGGGCAGCACCGGCCTCGGGTCGGCGCCGTTCCTCGACCTCGCCGTGCAGCTCGGCAGGCGGCCGGCGCGGCTGGTGCCGCAGGGCGCGTGGGACGAGCTCCTCCGGCCGGGTCGATCGGCAGGCCTGGCGCTGGCCCGCCGGGCCGCGAGGGACTGCGACGTCGTCGTCGCGACGTACGACGAGCTGGCCCGGCTCAAGCTGCACGACCTCACCGGCAAGACGCTGCTCACCTCCGCGATCACCGACGACCAGCTCGCCGAGCTGGCCGCCCGCGGCGTGGACATGGTGGTCGACGCCACCCCGCAGCCGTTCCCGGTGACCGTCTCGGCCGCGCTGCTGGAGGCGATGATGCGGGCCGCCACCGGGGACGCGCTCACCGACGACGACCTGCTCGACATGATCGGCACGGCCGGGCTGGAGCCGCGGGTCCTGCAGCCCAACGGGCCGCGCCACAAGAGCCGGTTCGCGTTCGTCATCCACCCGCTGTCGCGGGACTACTTCGAGCAGGTGCAGCCGCTCGGCATGCTCGCGAAGGTCGCGCCGGCGCCGGTGATGGACCTGGTCGAGAAGGCGGTGGCCTACGCCCCGCCCTTCGTCTACAGCCACGTCACCGGGATCCGGTCGCCGACCGGTGCCGAGGCGGAGGGCTGGCTGATCACCGTCGGCGGCACGCCCCGCGAGCTGATGGCGCACGACCCGGAGTTCACCTACGGCCGGCTGCTGGCGGCGGCCGAGACCGCCCGCGGGCTGGGTGCCCAGGTGATGGGTCTCGGCGCGTTCACCAAGGTCGTCGGCGACGCCGGTGCGACGGTCGCGAAGCAGGCGCCCCTCCCGGTCACCACCGGCAACAGCTACAGCGCGTCGGGTGCCCTGTGGGCGGCACACGAGGCCACGGAACGCCTCGGCCTCGTCGACGTGGACGCCGACGGCCGGATGCACGGCTCGTCGATGGTGGTCGGGGCGACCGGCGCGATCGGCTCGGTGTGCGCCCGGCTGCTGGCGATGGCCTCCGACGACCTCTGGCTGGTCTCCCCCGAGAAGGCGAAGCTGCTGGCGCTCAAGCACGAGATCGAGCAGATGGAGCCGCGCTCGCGGGTGCACGTCGCCGCCACCCCGGACGGCCACCTCGGGGACATGGACCTGGTGGTGACCGCCACCTCCGGCGCCGGCAAGCGGGTGCTGGACATCATGCAGGTCAAGCCGGGCTGCGTGATCACCGACGTGGCCCGTCCCCTCGACCTGTCGCCCGAGGACGTGGCCCGACGGCCCGACGTACTCGTGATCGAGTCCGGCGAGATCGAGCTCCCCGGCGACGTGCACATGCGCGACATCGGCCTCCCGCCGGGCGTCGCGTACGCCTGTCTGGCCGAGACCGTCGTGCTCGCCCTCGAGGGCCGCTACGAGAGCTACACCGTCGGTCGCAACATCGAGTGGGAGAAAGTCAAGGAGATCTACCGGCTCGGCCTCAAGCACGGGATGCGGCTGGCCGCGATCTCGGGTGTGAACGGCGTCTTCACCGACGAGGACCTCGACCGGGTGCGGACCCTCGCCCTCGAGCACCGGGGCGGCGGCTCAGCCCGCGCGGTGCCGTGAGGCCGCGCCACGCTCGCGGTCCAGGAACGAGCCGAGCTCCTCGACGGTGCTCATCAGCGGTGCCGGGAAGACCACCGTGGTGTTCTTGTCGACGCCCAGCTCGAGCAGGGTCTGCAGGTTGCGCAGCTGGAGCGCCAGCGGGTGCGCCATCATCACGTCCGACGCCTCGCCCAGGCGTGCCGCGGCGAGGTGCTCGCCCTCGGCGTTGATCACCTTGGCGCGCTTCTCGCGCTCCGCCTCGGCCTCGCGCGCCATCGCCCGCTTCATGGACTCCGGCAGCTGGATGTCCTTCAGCTCGACCAGCGTGACGTCGACGCCCCAGGCCGAGGTGGTGCGGTCGAGGATCTCCCGGATGTCCTCGTTGATGCGGTCGGTCGCGGCGAGGCACTCGTCGAGGGTGTGCTGACCGACCACGTTGCGCAGCGTGGTCTGCGCGATCTGGTTGATCGCGGCCTGCACGTTCTCGATCGCGATCACCGACTTCACCGCGTCCACCACCCGGTAGTACGCGACGGCTGCGATGTCCACGCTGACGTTGTCCTTGGTGATGATGCCCTGGGACTGGATCGGCAGCGTGACGATGCGCAGGGAGACCTTCACCAGCACGTCGACCACCGGGACGATGACGTGCAGACCCGGCTCGCGGGCGCCCTTCAGGCGACCCAGCCGGAAGAGCACGCCCTTCTCGTACTGCTTGACGATCTTCAGCGCCATCACGAGGAAGACGACCACCAGCGTGACGGCGACGAGGACGGTGATGATGACGGCGGTAGTGCTCATGCGGATCACACCTCTCCCCCCAGCGTCCCGCGCGCCCGCCGAGTCGGACAACGGCCGAAGGTCACTGTCCGGCGGGCCGGCGGAGGCGGCCGCCCGACGGCCAGCAGTCGGCCACGTGCCTGCATGATCGTTCTCCTGTCATGTCGGTCGTGCTCGGTTCGTCAACCGGATGACGGACCACGGAGGAGGAACCTGAGACATGCCGTCCCAGGAGCAGCTGGCCGAGGAGTTCGAGGAGCACCGCGCGTACCTCCGCGCGGTCGCCTACCGGATGCTGGGGTCGACCGCCGAGGCCGACGACGCGGTGCAGGAGGCCCGGCTACGACTGGCCCGCTCCGACACCAGCGAGGTGGCCAGCCTGCGGGCTGGCTGACGACCGTGGTCAGCCGGGTGTGCCTCGACCACCTCCGGCGGACAGGTGGCCTCGGTGTTCAGCCCGGTGGTCCGCGACGGCCGGATCGTCGAGATCAACGAGGTCGCCGACCCCGAGCGGCTGCGCGCCCTCGACCTCCGCGACCTGGTCCGACCGCGGACGGTACGCCGGCCGCGGCGAGGTCCCCCGTGCCGCTCTCGACGTCGAGGTGGGGCAGCCACTCGAGCCAGCTCGGCAGGTACCAGTTCCAGTGGCCCAGCAGCACCATGCTCGAGGGGACGAGCACGGTGCGGATGACGGTCGCGTCGATCAGCAGCGCGACGCCGACACCGAGGCCCATCTGCTGGAAGCCGACGGTGTCGCCGGTCGCGAAGCCGAAGAAGACGACCACGATGATCAGGGCGGCACCGGTGATGATCCGGCCGGTGGCGCCCACCCCGTGGATGACCGCGTCGACCGTGTCACCCGTCGCGAGGTAGCGCTCCCGGATCCGGGTCAGCAGGAACACGTGGTAGTCCATGGACAGGGCGAACAGCACCGAGAAGAGGAACACCGGCACCCAGGGCTCGACCCGGTCGATCTGCTGGAGCCCGAGGACGTCGGCCCCGATCCCCTCCTGGAAGACCAGGACCAGCACGCCGTACGCCGCACCCACGGACAGCAGGTTGAGCAGCACGGCCTTCAGGGGCAGCACGATCGAGCGGAAGATCAACAGCAGCAGCAGGAAGCTGAGCGACAGCACGAACGTGATCACGATCGGCAGCCAGTGCGCGATGACCGTCGTGTAGTCGAGGTCGTACGCCGTCGTGCCGGTGACGTGGACCGGGGCGTCGACCCCGTCGAAGGCCGACGGCACGTAGTCGTCGCGCAGGCGCTCGATGGCCGCGCCGGCCTCGGGCCCGGCGGGATCCCCGGTGAGCGCGATCTCCACGAGCGTCAGGTCCCCTCCGGGTGCGGTCGAGACCGTCGACACGCCGAAGGCGCTGTCGTCGGCCACGAGGTCCCGCAGACGCTGCGCCGCCGCGCCGACGTCCGCCCGGCTGCTGTCGGCGTCGACCACCACCACCGCCGGGTTGCTCCGCGCGCCGGACGGGAAGTAGGTCTCCAGGGCGACGAAGCCCCGGTGCCCGGTCCGGTCGGCGGGCAGGGAGCTGAGGCCGGCCGAGCCGGTCGCCAGGGTGAGCACCGGCAGCGCGAGCAGCACCAGCAGGGCGGTGGTCAGTCCGGCCGTCCAGGCGGGGCGCCGGGTCACGAAGCCGACGGTCCGGGTCCAGAACCGGCTCTCGCCGCCGTGCTGCTGCGGCAGGAAGGGGAGTCGCAGGCGCTCGATGCGGTCACCGAGCAGCGACAGGATCGCCGGCAGCAGCGTCAGGGCACTGGCCACGGTGACGATCCCCACGAGCACCGCGCCGAACGCGAGGCTGCGCAGCACGATGTCGGGCACGAGCAGCATCCCGAGGAGGGCGACGACGAAGGCCGATCCGGAGAACAGCACGGCCTTGCTCGCGGTACCTCCCGAGGCCGCGATCGCGTCCAGCTTGGCGAGTCCGGCCCAGCGTCCCTCCCGGTAGCGGGAGACCACGAACAGGCTGTAGTCGATGCCCAGGGCGAGTCCCATCGCGAACGTCATGTTGATGATGAAGAAGGAGAGGTCGTACACCTGTCCGACTCCGGCCGCGATGCCGAGGGCGACCACGATCGAGACCACCGCGATGGCGAGCGGCACCAGGGCAGCGACCACGGCACCGAACACGAGCAGCAGCACCACCAGCGCCGCCGGCATGCCGTACTGCAGCTCGCCTCGCTGCAGGTCGCGCTGCGACACCTCGATGAAGTCGTTGCCGACCGTCCAGCTCCCCGTGACGTATGCCGACACGTCTGCCCGGCTGTCGGCCGCGTGCACGGCGTCGACGATGGTGGCGATGCCGGCCAGCGGGTCCGTCCCCGCTGCGTCGGCCTCGTCCAGGTCGTCCATGACGACAGGCACCAGTACGGCGTCCCCGGTCCGGGACCGGAGCCCGACCGCGCCCTTCGCGTAGGGGTCGCCGACCCCCCGAACCGCCTCGGCTCCCGCGATGTCCTCGCGCAGGCCGGCCACGGTCTTCCTGACCGCCGGGTCGTCCACACTGCCCCGGTCGGCGACCACGACGACGTACTCGCTCGCCGCGTCGCGGTTCGGGAACCTGTCGTTGACCAGGTCCAGACCCCTGGTCGCCTCGGTCTGGGTGGTGAGGCCGCCCTCGGGCGTGAGGGCCGACCCGAGGACCAGCACGTTGGCCGCGAGCCCCAGGATGAAGACGATGCCCCAGACGCCGACCGTGCGCCACGGGTGCCGGGCGCAGGCCGTGGCCAGTCGCTGCGTGACTGCCTGTTCCATGACCGGGACCTCCAGCCTCCAGGACCGGCCGAGATCCGGCGCAGGGATTCCCCCCAGCGTGGGTATCTCCCGAACGCGCGCACCAGAGGCCAACGGCCCGACCACCGGGGTCTCCCGCCGGTGGTCGGGCCGGTCCGGGCGAGGTCAGCCCGCGGTGACGGGGACCTTCACCTCGCGAAACGCGTCGGCCCGCGTCACCCCCAGCTCCGCGGTGGGCACCGCACGGGTCTCGCGGGCCGTGGCCGCGGAGATCGCCGCGATGGTCGCGATGACGGCGGTGAAGCCGGCGGTGACGACCCAGCCGCCCGCCTGGACGCCGCCGAGACCGGTGACGATGGTCGGTGCGAACCCGGCCATCAGGAAGCCGAGCTGGGTGCCGATGGCGACGCCGGAGAACCGCACCCGGGCGTTGAACATCTCGCCGTAGAACGACGGCCAGGTGGCGTTGGCCGCGGCGTAGCCGCAGGAGAAGGTCAGGATCGCGAGGGCGAAGGTGAGCAGCTCGTTGCCCTGGCTCATCGAGAGCAGGTAGAAGGGCATGAACACCGCGCTGGACAGCGCGCCGTAGATGAACACCGGCTTGCGGCCGATCCGGTCGGCGAGCATCCCGAACATCGGCTGGGTGGCCAGGGCGACGACGTTCGCGGCCACCACGAGCCACAGCGTGATCGAGGCGTTGACACCGACCTCCGTGCCGTAGGCGATCGCGAGGTTGCCGAAGACGGTCGAGACGGCGGCGATGAACGCGCAGCAGATCACCCGGAGCACGTCGCGCCAGTGGTGACGGAGCAGGTCGGCCACGGGCAGGCGGGCGATGTCGTCGTTGGCCTTGGCCTCCTCGAACGACGGCGGCTCGTGCAGGCTGCGACGGATGACGTAGGCGACGAGGACCACGAACGCGCTGAGCCAGAACGGGATGCGCCACCCGATGCCGTACTTGATGTCGTCCGGGAGCGAGACCACCGGGATGAACACCAGCGCGGCCAGGATCTGCCCGCCCTGGGTGCCGGTCAGCGTCCAGGAGGTGAAGAACGACCGGCGGTCGTCGGGAGCGTGCTCGAGGGTCAGCGAGCTGGCACCGGCCTGCTCCCCCGCCGCCGACAGCCCTTGCAGGAGCCGGCAGAGGACCAGCAGGGCGGGCGCGGCCCACCCGATCGTGTCGTACGTCGGCAGGCACCCGATCAGGAACGTGGAGAGCCCCATGAGCACGAGCGTGAACATGAGCACCTTCTGCCGGCCCACCCGGTCACCGAAGTGGCCGAGGATGACCGCACCGACCGGCCGGGCGACGTACGCGAAGCCGAAGGTGGCGAAGGACATGACCAGGGCCGAGGCGTCGTCGTCGGGGAAGAAGATGTGGGGGAAGATCAGCGCCGCGGCGGAGCCGAAGATGAAGAAGTCGTAGTACTCCACCGCACTGCCCATGAAGCTGGCGACGGCCGCCCTGCGTGGGGTCTTGCCATGCGTGGTCGTGTCGGTGGTGCGCGGTCCCTCCATCAGGGTCCTCCTTCGGGTGAAGTCTCCCGCGGGCAGGCGCCAGCGGTCGAGTGGCCAGCGGCCGTCGGTGAGGTGTCGGTGTGTGCTGCTGTCGGGGATCGGACAGGCGGTCAGCCGCGGTCGGCGGCGAGCTCGCGCAGGTGGGCGAGCATGCGGTCGGGGTCGGGATCGACCCCGGTGATGAGGCGGAACGCGTCGACGGCCTGGTACGCCGCCATGTGTCCGCCGTCGAGAACGGCGCAGCCCGCTGCCCGGGCTGCCTGGAGCAGGGCCGTGTCGAGCGGCCGGTAGACGATGTCGGCGACCCAGAGGTCGCGGCGCAGTAGGGCCGGGTCGAGCGGGAGGCCCGGGTGGTCGGCCATGCCGGTGGGCGTGCAGTGCACGAGGCCGTTGGCGCCCGGCAGCAGCGCCGAGAGCTTGTCGGGGTGCGCGCTCTCGACCCGGGCCTCGGGGAACCGCCCGGCCAGGGTGTGGGCCAGGGCGGCGCTGCGGTCCTCGTCGAGGTCGACGACCACCAGGTGGTCGGTGCCCAGCGAGAGGAGGGCGTCGGCGACGGCGACGCCCGCGCCGCCGGCACCGAGCTGGACCACCTCGGCGGTCCGTGCCCCCGGCAGGCCGGTCCGGACCGCGGCCGCGAAGCCGGTGGTGTCGGTGTTGTGGCCGACCGCCCCGTCCGCGCCGAACACGACGGTGTTCACGGCGCCGAGCCGCGCGGCGGTCGGGTCGAGGCGGTCCAGGTGCTCGATGACCAGCTGCTTGCACGGGTGGGTGACGTTGAGGGCGTCGAAGCCGAGGAGCCGGGCGTTCGCCAGGATCCGGCCGATGTCGGTCGGTGCCAGGCCCAGCGCGGTGATGTCGATGGTGCGGTAGACGTAGGGCAGCCCGTGCGCCGCGGCCTCCCGCATGTGCAGCGCGGGGGTGAGCGACGGGCCGACGCCGGCACCGACCAGACCCACGAGGTAGGGGTGCTGCTCCATCGCTCCTCCTAATGAACTAACTGGTACGTTCGTGAAGGAGATCACACCACGGCGCGGGCCGTCAAGGGGTGACGCGACAGAGGTTCAGACGGCCGCGGTCAGCGGTGGGTCAGCCAGGCGACGACGACGTCGCCGAGGATCCGCCGGTGCCGCGCACGGATGTCGGGCGCGCCCATGTCGCGGTCGAAGAGGTAGCCGAAGGTGGCGTTGTTGGCGACCTGGAAGACGCAGTAGGCGCTGATCAGCATGTGCAGGTCGATCGCGTCGACGTCGGTGCGGAACTCCCCCGACGCCCGCCCCCGCTCCAGCGCGTCGTCGAGCAGGGTGGCCACCGGTCGGCTGAGGTCGCGCAGGGACTCGACCTGGCGCAGGTGCTCGCCCCGGTGGATGTTCTCGATGGACACCAGCCGGATGAATGCCGGGTGCGCATGGTGGTGGTCGAAGGTGAGCTCGGCGATGCGGCGTACCGCCTCGACCGGGGGCAGGTCGGCGGCATGGATCGCCTGCTCGGCCTCGCGGATGCCGCGGTACGCCGCCTCCAGGACCGCGCGGTAGAGCTGCTCCTTGCCGCCGAAGTAGTAGTAGATCATCCGCTTCGTGGTGCGGGTGCGCTCGGCGATCTCGTCCACCCGCGCCCCCGACAGGCCCTGCTCGGCGAACACCTCGGTCGCCACCTCGAGCAGCTCCGCACGGGTGCGCTCGGGGTCCCGGATCCGCTCGGGCTGCGTCACGTCGGCCATGGCGCCGAGCGTAGTGCGTGGATCCGGGGGGCTGGCGGACCGGGGCCAATGTATGTACCGTTTAGTTCATTCGCTTGTGCGGGAGGACCGATGCGGACGTCGATCGCCACGGTGTGCCTCAGCGGCACGCTGACCCAGAAGATGCAGGCCTGCGCCGCCGCGGGCTTCGACGGGATCGAGGTGTTCGAGCCCGACCTCGTCGCCGCGCCGGAGAGCCCGGAGGAGATCCACGCCCTCTCCCGGCGGCTCGGGCTGACCCTCGACCTCTTCCAGCCGTTCCGTGACGCCGAGGGGGTCGACCCCGCGACCTTCGCGGCGAACCTGCGCCGCGCCGAGGCCAAGCTCGCACTGATGCGCCGGCTCGGCATGGACACGATGCTGGTCTGCAGCAACGTCGCCACCGCCACGATCGACGACGACGCGGTCTTCGCCGCGCAGCTGCGCGAGCTCGGCGACCTCGCGGCGTCGTACGACGTCCGGCTGGCCTATGAGGCGCTGGCCTGGGGTCGGTTCGTGGACGACTACCGCCGCGCCTGGCAGGTCGTGGAGCGCGCCGACCACCCGAACGTGGGCGTGTGCCTCGACAGCTTCCACATCCTCTCTCGCGGCCACGACCCGAAGGAGATCGAGCAGATCCCCGGCGACAAGGTGTTCTTCCTCCAGCTCGCCGACGCTCCCCTGCTCAGCATGGACGTGCTCTCGTGGAGCCGGCACCACCGGCTGTTCCCCGGCGAGGGCGGCTTCGACCTCGCCGGCTTCCTCGCCCACGTCCTCCGCGCCGGGTACGCCGGTCCCCTCTCGCTCGAGGTCTTCAACGACACCTTCCGGCAGACCGACCCGGACCGGACGGCGCGGCAGGCGCTCCGCTCGCTGCGCTGGCTCGAGGACCAGGCCGCCCGCCACCTGGGCAGCGAGGTGGGCCCGGGCGTGGCGCGGCTCCCCGACGTGGGCGAGCCCTCCGGCGTGGACTTCGTGGAGGTCCGCGCCGAGGACGCAGGGGAGGTCGAGGTGGTGCTCGCCCAGCTCGGCTTCACCTTCCGCGGCCGGCACCGCAGCAAGGCGGTCGGGCTCTGGACCCAGGGTGAGGCACGGGTGGTGCTCAACGAGCAGCAGGCCCGCGGGGCGGCACCGGCCGTGGCCGCCGTCGGCGTCGAGGTCACCGACCCGGACGCCTCGGCGGCCCGGGCGAACCGGTTGCTGGCCCCGCCCGTGCACCGGCGGACCTACGCCGGTGAGGAGCGGCTCGCCGCGTTCTCGGCCCCCGACGGGACCGAAGTGTTCCTCGGGCGAGTGCCGGACGGGCCGGACGCCACCTGGACCGGCGAGTTCCGGCTCGGGACGACCCCGGCCGGTCCGGACCTCGTGACCCACGTCGACCACGTCAACCTGGTGCAGCCGTGGCAGCACTACGACGAGGCAGTGCTCTTCTACAGCAGCGTGCTCGGCCTGGCGCCACAGGCCCCGCTCGACGTGGCCGGCCCGGCGGGGCTGGTGCGGAGCAAGGTGATGCGCTCGGCCGACGGGCGGATCCGGCTCGCTCTCAACCTGCAGCCGGCCGGCCTCCGCGACCGCCTGCCGCAGCACGTCGCGTTCGCCTGCGACGACGTCGTCACCCTCGCGCAGCAAGCGCGGGCCCGAGGCCTGCGCTGCCTGCCGGTCCCCGACAACTACTACGACGACCTCGCCGCCCGCTTCGACCTCGACCCCGCGCTGCTCGCGACGCTGCGCGACCTCGGCCTGCTCTACGACCGCGACGGCGACGGCGAGTTCCTGCACTTCTACACAGCAACGGTCGGCCGGGTGTTCTTCGAGGTCGTCGAGCGCCGGGGCGGGTACGACGGCTACGGCGCCGCCAACGCCCCGGTCCGCCTCGCCGCGCAGCTGGCTACTGCTTGAACTCCTTCAGCTCCCCGCCGTGCACGGTGATCGCCCAGATGACGACGACGTCGAGCGCGATCATGATCCCGGACCAGACCGGGTAGGAGGGCAGGAAGCCGACGTTGATGATCGCGCTGGCGAACGCCAGGATCACGCCGACCACCCGCGCCCACATCTGCCCGGCCAGCAGGCACACACCCACCAGGATGCCGAACAGGCCCCAGATGATGTGCACCCAGCCCCACGTCGTGTAGTCGACGTTGACGACCAGGCCGCTCTTGCCCACGACGTACACCTCGTCGCGGAACAGCGCGACCAGGCCCTGGATGCCGTGCAACGTGCCCAGCATGATGAGCATGACGCCGGCGAAGTTCACCCAGGCCACCCAGGCCGACTGTCGCACCATGTAGTCGTACTCCCGAGAGCCCGGCGTCGCGATCATGCTGGCCTGTTGCGCCTGGGCCATGGTCTTGGGGTCCAACTGGTTGCTGCTCATGTTGCCTCCGGTTCGTGACAGGGTCCTCCTTCCCCCGAGCGTGACCTCGCCGGGCCGCCTCCGGTTCACCCGAGAAGGATGAATCGCGGGTCACCGCTCGGGAACCGGAGCCTCCTCCAGACCCTCCTCGGGCAGCATCCGGCGCTGGTCCAGCACGTAGAGCAGCAGGAACGCCGGCACCACGAGGACCGCGGCCAGCACGACCACGACCACGAGTGCCGTCAGCGTCCCGGAGGGCGCCGCGGCCGCCGAGACGGTCAGGCTGGTCGGGAGCAGGTAGTCCCACTGGGCCACGCCCCACCCGACGACCACGGCGGCCACCGCCAGCGCGGCGAGCAGCCGGGCCCCGCGGGCCGCGCGCATCACCAGCAGGACCAGCGCGGCCAGGCCGCACAGCGTTCCGGCCGCGACGACCGGCAGCGCCCGGGAGGTCAGCCCGTCCCAGAGGTACGACGCGTCGTCGCGGACCACGAACGCCCCGACGACCAGGACCACGGCGGCGGCGACGGCTCCTCCGAGGCAGCGGCGGCGGAAGTACTCCTCCAGCGCGGGGTCACCGGCACCGCGCGCCTCCCAGACCAGGTAGACCGCGGCCAGGTAGGCGAACAGCGTGACCGCCAGCAGCCCGGCGACCACGGACGTCGGGTTGACCCAGCTGTCGACGGGGTCGCCGGCCCGGCCGCCGGCCGGCACCCGACCGGACGCGATCCCGCCCGCGACCGCGCCCATGCAGTACGGCACCACCACCGACGAGGCCGC
This sequence comes from Nocardioides guangzhouensis, assembly GCF_004519545.1. Classification (GTDB taxonomy): domain Bacteria; phylum Actinomycetota; class Actinomycetes; order Propionibacteriales; family Nocardioidaceae; genus Nocardioides; species Nocardioides guangzhouensis. Next base: position 121,452 of record NZ_SDKM01000005.1, on the reverse strand, counting down.
GAACGCCGCCCCGAACGCGCGCCTGCTGCGGGTCGACTCGACCGACTTGCGGAAGGCGAAGCTGGCTCCGCGCAGCACGATGCCGAGGGCGGCGATCGTCAGCGGGACGAACAGGGTGAGCCAGATCGAGGCATAGGCCTCGGGGAACGCCGTCCAGGTGACCACGAAGACGAAGATGAGCCAGACGTGGTTCGCCTCCCACACCGGTCCGATCGACCGCTCGATCAGTTCGCGGGGCCGCCGGCCCCGCTCGGCACCCCCCGCGGTGAGGTCCCAGAACCCGGCGCCGAAGTCGGCGCCGCCGAACACGGCGTACGCGGTCAGGGCCAGCAGGAGGACGACGGCGACGGTGGTGCTCACGGCGGCCCCCCGTCCCGCCCGGCCCCGGCCGGCTCGGGCCGACGCGTCGGGCCGTACGGACTGTCGTCCTCCGTGAAGCCGGAGGTGCGGCGGAACCGCCGGCTCATCGAGCGGAGCACCAGGACCGTGGTGACCGCGAGGGCGGCGTAGAGCACCACGACGGCGAGGAAGGTGATCCACACGCCGTCGTTCTCGGTCGCCGCGTCCTCGACCTTCATGCGGTTGTAGACGATCCACGGCTGCCGGCCGACCTCGGCCACCACCCAGCCGGCCTCCATGCACACCACCGCCAGGGCGCCGGAGGCCGCGGCCGCCCGGAGGAACCAGCGGTTCTGCGGCTCCCGGCGCCGGAACACCCAGCTCCCGCCGTACCACGCGGACAGCAGGAGCAGGAGAGTTCCGATCCCGACCATCACGTCCCAGCTCAGGTGGACGATGTTGACCTGCCGGTTCGTGGGGCGCTCGTCCGCGGGCACCGTGTCGAGGCCCTGCACCACCGTGGACCGGCCGGTGCTGGGGTCGGACAGCCACGAGGCCAGACCCGGGATCGGGATCCCGCCGGTGACCTCGCCCTCGTCGTTCAGACGGCCTAGCAGCGTCTCCGGGACGTCGCTGCTGGTCTCCGGGACCATCTCGATGGCCGCGAACTTCACCGGCTGCTCGTTGTAGACCCACCGGGCCAGCGCGTCGCCGACCCCCATCTGCACGGGAGCGGCGACCGCGCCGACGGTGAAGGCGATGAGGAACGCGGTCCGGTGGTAACGGTCGCGGCGCCCCCGGAGCATCCCGGTGGCGTAGACCGAGGCGATGAGGAAGCCGCCCACGAGGTACGCCGCGACCAGCATGTGCGCCGCCTGCAGCGGCATCGCGTCGTTAAAGATCACCTGGACCGGGTCGACGTCGGTCACCTTCCCACTCGAGTCCAGGGTGAAGCCCGACGGCGCGTTCATCCAGGCGTTGACCGAGACCACCGAGATGCTGCCGAAGATGCCGGCCACGACGATCGGCACCCCGGTCCAGAAGTGGGTCCACGGCCGCAGCCGCCGCCACCCGTAGATGTAGATCGCGATGAAGATCGCCTCGGTGAAGAAGAACAGGCCCTCGAAGGCGAACGCGACCCCGAACACCGCGCCCCACTGGCCCATGAACGTGGGCCACAGCAGCCCGAACTCGAAGCTCAGCACCGTCCCCGTGACCGCACCCACCGCGAACGTGACCGCCATGTACTTCGACCAGCGCTGGGCCAGCACCAGGGCGTCGGGGTCGTCGTGCCGGATCGCGCGGTAGTTGGCGACCAGCGTCATGAACGCCCACGAGACGCCCAGCGGCACCAGGATGATGTGGCAGGCCAGTGTGAACGCCATCTGCCCGCGCGCCCACGGCACGGGGTCGACAGCGGCGACCGCGACCAGCGCCCCGATCGTGTCGCTCACGCGCACCACACCCTCCCCCGCCGTACGCAGCGACCCGGCGTCGCCGTCGCCTCAGGTGTCGCGAGCGTAGGCACGCGGGTCGGCCCGGGCCATCATCCGGCGCAGATGAGACCGGCGGACGAGGCAGGCCGGTCCCGTCCACCCGTGCCGACTCGTCTTCCCGGGGTGATGCCCGTGCAGCTACGGCGGACCAGCATGGTCGGAGCGGTCCGGCGCCGGGCCCACCAGCGACCCCACCGGCACCGCACCAGCACCGCTGACCGAACCGTCTCGACCAGGAGCGTGGACCGTGAGCCTGCAGACCTCTCCCTTCCCTCCGATCGCGGACTACGCGTTCCTCTCCGACTGCCACACCGGTGCGCTGGTCGCGCCAGACGGCTCGGTGGACTGGCTGTGCCTGCCGGCGTTCGACTCCGCCAGCGTCTTCGGCAACCTGCTGGACCGCGGCGCGGGGTCGTTCCGGTTCGGTCCCTACGGCATCCACGTGCCGAGCCAGCGCAGCTACGTGCCCGGCACGAACGTGATGACCACGACCTGGCACACGCCACGCGGGTGGGTCGAGGTGACCGACGCCCTGGTGATGGGTCCCCGCCACGGGCCCGACACGGTCACCCCGCACACCCGGCCGCCCGCCGACGACGACGCCGAGCACCTGCTGGTCCGCACCGTCGAGTGCCTCGACGGCGACGTCGAGATCGAGCTGGTCTGCGAGCCCGCGTTCGACTACGGACGGGCGCCGGCCGAATGGGAGCTGGTCGACGACGACGGCCACACCGCGGACGCCAGCGGCTCGGGCCAGGTCTTCCGGCTGGCCACCGACATGCTGATCGGCATCGAGGGCAGCTCGGCCCGGGCGCGGCACGTGCTGCGGAAGGGCGAGAGAGCCTTCTGCGCGCTGTCCTGGGCGGACGGGCTGGCGGTTCCCGGGGACACCAAGGACGCCTCGGCGCGGATCGCGACCACCGTGGAGTTCTGGCGTTCGTGGCTGGCCCGGGCCCGGATCCCCGACCACTCCCTGCGGCACCCCCTGCAGCGCTCGGCCCTGACCATCAAGGGGCTGACCTACATGCCCACCGGCGCGACGGTCGCGGCACTGACCACCTCGTTGCCCGAGACCCCGGGCGGGGAGCGCAACTGGGACTACCGCTACACGTGGATCCGCGACACCACGTTCACGCTGCAGGCGCTGCACTACCTGAACCTGGACTGGGAGGCCGACGAGTTCATGCAGTTCGTCGCGGACCTGGAGCCGAACCCCGACGGGGCGCTCCAGATCATGTACGGCATCGACGGCCGCCGCGACCTGACCGAGACCACCCGCGACGAGCTGACCGGCTACGAGGGCGCGCGTCCGGTCCGCCTGGGGAACGGTGCCTTCGACCAGCGGCAGAACGACGTGTACGGCGCCGTGCTGGACTCCCTCCTCCTCCACGTCCGGCACAGCCAGCACCTCCCGGCCCGGCTGTGGCCGCTGATCCAGTCCCAGGCGGCCGGTGCGATCGCCTCCTGGCAGGAGCCGGACCAGGGCATCTGGGAGGCCCGTGGAAAGCCGCAGCACTACGTGTCCTCCAAGCTCATGGGCTGGGTGGCGCTCGACCGGGCCGCCAAGCTCGCCACGATCCGCGGCGAAGCGGACCAGGCCGCTGAGTGGCAGAAGGTCGCCGACGAGATCCGCGACGACATCCTCACGCGCGGGGTGAGCGACCGCGGCGTGCTCCGGCAGCACTACGACACCGACGCCCTGGACGCCTCCACCCTGCTCGCTCCGCTGTTCGGCTTCCTGCCCGGCTCCGACGAGCGGATCCGGAACACCGTGCTGGCGATCGCCGAGGAGCTGACCGAGCACGGCTTCGTGCTGCGCTACCGCACGGACGAGACCGACGACGGGCTCTCGGGCAAGGAGGGCACGTTCCTGATCTGCTCCTTCTGGCTGGTCTCGGCGTTCGCGATGATCGGCGAGCGGAAGCGGGCGACCGGGCTCATGGAGCGGCTGCTGCGGGTCTCGTCGCCGTTGGGGCTCTACGCCGAGGAGTTCGAGGTCGAGCGCTCCCGCCACCTCGGCAACTTCCCGCAGGCGTTCTCGCACCTGGCCCTGATCGAGGCTGCGGGCCGGATCATCCTCGCCGACTTCCGGGAGGAGCTCTCGCTCTGACTGCTCAGCGGGGCGTCACAGCCAGGGTGTGCGCCACCCGCCGAAGCCGGCCGGGACCACGTCGGCGGCCTCCGGCCCCCAGGATCCCGGGGCGTAGGAGTGGACCGGTGGCGGCGCGTCCAGCAGCGGCTGCATGACCCGCCAGGTCTCCTCCACGCCGTCCTGCCGTGAGAACCGCGTGCTGTCGCCGCGCAGCGCGGCCTGCAGGAGCACCTCGTACGGCGTCGGGCCCTCGCCGCCCTCGTGGGCGAACTCCATCTGCATCTCGACCTGACCGATGTGGGCGAGGTCGGCCCGCCGGGCGTCGAGCTCGAGCCGGACGCCGGTCGTCGGGTCGAGCCGCACCGCCAGCTGGTTGGGCTCCGGGCGGTGACCGGGCGGACCGAAGCCGAGCCGCGGCGGTCGCTTGAACACCAGGCGGACCTCGGTCTGGGTCGCGGCGAGGAGCTTGCCGGTCCGGATGAAGAACGGCACGCCCGCCCACCGCCAGTTCTCGATGTCGAGTCGCAGGGCGGCGTACGTCTCGGTGGACGAGGAGGCGGCGACCCCCTCGACGTCGAGGTAGCCGTCGTACTGGCCGCGGACGTAGTGGGCGGGGTCGGCTTCCTCGACCGCCCGGAACAGCGCCACCTGCGCCTCCTTGAGGGTGGTCGGGTCGCCGCGGGAGGGCGGCTCCATCCCCACCGCCGCCACCACCTGCATCAGGTGGTTGACCACGACGTCGCGCAGGGCACCGACCGGGTCGTAGAAGTGCCCACGGTCCGCGACGCCGAAGTCCTCCGCCATCGTGATCTGCACGCAGTCGATGTAGTTGCGGCTCCAGACCGGCTCGAGGATCGCGTTGGCGAAGCGCAGGTAGAGGATCTCCTCGAGCCCCATCTTCCCGAGGTAGTGGTCGATCCGGAACAGCTGCGACTCGTCGACGTACTCGTGGAGCTCCTCGGCGAGCGCGGTCGCCGACGCGGCGTCGTGGCCGAACGGCTTCTCGATCACCAGGCGCGCGGACTCGGTCAGACCCGCCTCGCTCAGCATCCGCACCACCTCGCCGAACAGGAACGGCGGGATCTCGAGGTAGAACACCGGGTGCTCCGCGCCCTTGACCGCGTCGGCCACGCGGGCGTACGTCGCGACGTCCTTGAAGTCGCCGCTGACGTAGGACAGCCGGTCCGCGAACCGGGCGAAGACGGACTCGTCGATCGTCTGACCGGTGCCGGTGATGGACGTCCGCGCCCGCTCCACGAGCTGGTCCATGGTCCAGTCGTCGACCGCCACACCCACGATCGGGCAGTCGAGGAGTCCGCGTGCCTCGAGGCGGTAGAGCGACTGGAAGGTCATCACCTTCGCCAGGTCTCCCGTGATCCCGAAGACCACCAGCACGTCCGCGGGCTGCGCACCCGCGCCAGGTGCCTGCGCCATGGCTGCTCCCCTCGTCGTGGTCGCCTCGGACGACGCCCGTTCCGTCCACCCTGTGCCCCCGGGCCGGGGACCGCGTCGTCCGCGGCGGACGACTTCTCTCGCCCGGGTGGTTTCACACCATCGGGGCGATGCCCTTCCCCGGGCCCCGGGAAAGGCTGGAGTGGAGGGGACACCCGGGGGGAGGCCCGCACCAGGCGGCTCCGGGGTCCGGGAGGTGAACCGACCATGCACGCAGGCACGGCCGACCGGGACGAGCGCGCCACCAGCGGTGCGGGTCACTGGCCACCGATCACGCCCGCCACGTCGCTCCGGCCACCCCCGGCCACCTTCCCGGTGGTCCCGCGCCCGGCGGCGGTCGCCCGCCTGGACTCGTCGACCTCGCGCCAGGTGACCCTCGTCTGCGCCCCGGCCGGCGCCGGCAAGACCGTGCTCGCCGCTGCCTGGGCGGCGACGGCGCCCGGCGCGGTCTGGCTCGGCCTGGCACGCGAGGACGCCCACCGCGGCGTCTTCTGGTGGCACCTGCTCGAGGCGCTGTCGTCGCGCCTGCCGGTCCCGGACGGCTGGGACCGGCCGTCCGGACCGGACGACGGCCCGGGCTCCGCGCTCGATGGCCTCGCCCTCGTCCTGGAGCGCGACGGCGGGCGGACCACCGTGGTCCTCGACGCGGTCGAGGAGGTCACGGACGACGCCACCCTGGCCGACCTCGACCGGCTGATGACCCTGGCCGGTGACCGGCTCCGGGTGGTGCTCCTGGCCCGCGCCCGCCCGGCGCTGCCCCTGCACCGCTACCGGCTCGAGGGGCGGCTCGCCGAGCTCGGGCCCGACGACCTCCGGCTCGACGCGGACGCGGTGGCCTCCGTGCTGGACCAGCACGCACTGCACGCGCCGGGGCACGTGGTCCGGGAGCTCACGCGGGCCACCGAGGGCTGGGCCGCCGGCGCCCGCCTCGCGGCCATGGCCCTGCAGGACCTGGGCCCGTCCTCGCCCTCGGGGCCGACGGAGGAGCAGGCCCGCGCCAGCCTGGCACCCGACAGCCTGCTCGGGGACTACCTGCGTGCCGAGGTGGTCCGTCCGCTGACGGTCGACGACCGGACGGCGCTACGCCGGCTCAGCCTGGTCGACGGCTTCGACCCGGAGCTCGCCTCGGTCCTGACCGGCCGGCAGGAGGACGCCGGCTCGCTCGCCGACCTGGCGCACCGCGTCCCGTTCCTGCGGCGCGAGCCGGCGGCGTCCGCGCATTTCCGGCTGCACCCGCTGCTGCGGGACGTGCTGCACGCGTCGTACGTCGCCGAGCGGCCCGACGAGGTCCGTGACCTGCACCGGCGGGCGGCGGACTGGCTGACCGGGTGCGCCCGCCCGGTCGACGCGGTGGAGCAGCTGGTCCGGGCCGGCGAGCTGGTGGAGGCCGTCCGCGTGGTCGCCGAGTCCGGGGCACTGGCCGAGATGCTGCTGCCGACCGCCTCGGGGATGCGCCTGACCCGCCTCCTGGCCGGGGCCACCGAGGTGGACACGGCTCCCGGAGCCCTGGTGGCCGCCGCCCTCGCCCTGGCGTCCGGCGACCACGCAGCGGCGAGAACACGCCTGGCCGCCGTGCCCGACGAGACGCGGGACGCCACCGCTCCGTCCGCTGCGCTGGTCCGGGCGACCCTGGCCGCCGCGGCCGGCGATTCCGCGGGCACGCTCGACGCGACCGCGGAAGCGCGGGAGCTGTACCGGGAGACGGGCGGCCCGCCGTCGGCGGCATCGGCCCTGCTGCTGGTCCAGGACGCGTCGGCCCGTCTCTCCTCGGGCGACCTGGACGCTGCCGCGGAGCTCCTCGGCGACGCCCTGCGGCAGCTCCCGGACGACGGCGTCGTCGGTCCGCGGCTCGACTGCCTCGGCCGGCTCGCGCTGGTCGAGGCGTTGCGCGGCTACCTCACCCACGCCGTGGAGGTGACCGGCACGGCGGAGGGGCTCGCCGCCGAGGGTGGCGCGGCCGTGCCGGCGCCCGCCGCCGGGCACCTGGCCCGGGCCTGGGTCGCCACCGAGCGGCAGGAGCTGTCGCGGGCGCTGCACTGGCTCGGCAAGGCGGCCCGGCACGAGGACCTGGCGCACGACCCGGTGCTCGAGCCGGTGTCGGTCCTGGTCCGGGCCCGCCTGATGCGCGACCGCGGCGAGACGTCGATGGCGCGCCGCCTGCTCGCCGACGACCCACCCGGCGCGGGCTGGACCCGCACCGAGCGCGACCTGGAGCGACGCGGTCTCGGCCTGGCGGCGCCGACCTCCTCCGAGGCCACCTCCTCCAGGCGGACCGGACGTCGCGCCGTCGTCCGGACACCTTCGGCCCGGGTCGGGCTGATGCTCCGGGAGGCCGAGCGGCGGTCCCTGCGGACCGGCGGCGACGCGGACCGCGACCTCGTGCTCGACGCGCTGGAGCTGGCCGAGCCCGAGCGGCTCCGGCGGCCCTTCGCACACGCCGGGCCCGCCGTCCGCGCCCTCATGCGCACGGACGCGCAGGTCGCGACCCGCGCAGCCTGGCTGGCACCCGTCGACGTGGTCGACGCGGAAGCGGCCGCACCGGGGCCCGACACCGCAGCCACGGTCGACCTGACCGACCGGGAGCTCGAGGTGCTCCAGCACCTGGCGGACCTGCTGAGCACCCAGGAGATCGGGTCCGCGATGTTCATCTCGGTCAACACCGTGCGCACGCACGTCCGGCACATCCTGCACAAGCTCGCCGTCACCCGTCGCAACGAGGCGGTACGCCGGGCCCGGGTGCTGCAGCTCATCTGAGCCCGGGTCATCCAGTCGGGACGATGCTCCGGCACCGGGGACGGGACCACGCTGGCGTCAGGCGCCGGTGAGGCCACGGGCAGCAGGCCACGGGTCCTGGCGCGCGAGACCCGAGGCGCGAGACCCGAGGAGGCAGCCATGGCCGACGCGTACGACGTGATCATCGTGGGGTCGGGTGCCGGCGGCGGCACGCTGGCGCACCGGCTGGCTCCCTCCGGCAAGCGGGTGCTGGTCCTCGAGCGCGGTGACTGGCTGCCGCGCGAGGTCGAGAACTGGAGCGACACCGCGGTCTTCGTGGAGAACCGGTACGTCTCGACGGACACCTGGTACGACGGCGACGGCAAGGCGTTCCAGCCCCAGGTCCACTACTTCGTCGGCGGGGCCACCAAGTTCTACGGGGCCGCGCTCTACCGCCTGCGCGAGCGGGACTTCAACGAGCTCAAGCACCACGGCGGGGTCTCGCCGGCGTGGCCGGTCGGGTACGACGTGTTCGAGCCCTACTACACGCAGGCCGAGCAGCTCTACCAGGTGCACGGCCTGCGGGGCGAGGACCCGTCCGAGCCGCCGGCCTCGGCGCCGTACCCCCATCCGCCGGTCTCGCACGAGCCGCGCATCCAGCAGCTCTTCGACGACCTCACCGCGGTCGGGCTGCACCCGTTCCACGCACCGTGCGGGATCATGCTCGACGAGGCGAACCCGGCGTTCAGCACCTGCATCCGCTGCGCCACCTGCGACGGCTTCCCGTGCCTGGTGCACGCGAAGGCCGACGCCGACGTGGTCGCCGTGCGCCCGGCCCTGGCCCACGACAACCTCACGCTGCTGCGCAACGCCGAGGTCCGGCGGCTGGAGACCGACCCGTCCGGCCGGACCGTGACCACCGTGGTCGCCGACGTGGACGGTCGCGAGGAGCGCTTCCGCGGGAGCGTCGTGGTGGTCGCCGCCGGTGCGGCGAACTCGGCGAAGCTGCTGCTCGCCAGCGCCGACGACCGCCACCCGAACGGGCTGGCGAACGGCTCCGACCAGGTCGGCCGCAACTACGTGTTCCACAACAGCCGGGCCTTCCTGGCGGTGTCGAAGGAGCGGAACGACACGAGGTTCCAGAAGACCCTCGGGCTGAACGACTTCTACTTCGGGGACGAGGACTTCGACTTCCCGATGGGCAACGTGCAGATGGTCGGCAAGTCGACGGCCCCGATGTACCGCGGCGAGAAGAGCATCGCCAAGCTGGCCCCGTCGTTCGCCCTCGATGACGTCGCGGGGCACGCGGTCGACTTCTGGCTCTCCACCGAGGACCTCCCCGAGCCCGAGAACCGGCTGACGCTGACCCGGGACGGCGAGATCCGGCTCAGCTACACACCGAACAACCGCGAGCCGCTCGACCAGCTCTACCACCGGGTGACCCGGCAGCTCGACCACCTCGGCATGCACCCGCACCACCTCATCCCCCGCGACGTCTACATGAAGAACGACGTCCCGGTGGCGGGCTGCGCGCACCAGGCAGGGACGGTCCGCTTCGGCACCGATCCGGCCACCTCGGTGCTCGACCCCGACTGCAAGGCCCACGAGCTCGACAACCTGTACGTCGCGGACGCCGGCTTCTTCCCGAGCATCGGCGCCGTGAACCCCGCACTCACGGTGATCGCCAACGCGCTGCGGGTCGGCGACCACCTGCTGGAGCGGCTGGGCTGAGGCGCTCTAGCTAGCCCGCGTCGGAGCTGTCCGGCGCGGGCCCGCCCGCGCGAAGCCGGTCGCCGTACACCGGCAGGGGGTTGGGCTCGACGATCGCGCGCACCTCCGGCGGCAGGCTCAGGTCACCACCCGTGTGCAGGACGCTGAACTCGCGTTCCGCCCGCCCGCGCCCGATGAACGACCGGGTCCACTTCAGCAGCGTCGTGATCCGGTTGCCGAAGCCGGTGAGGAAGGTCAGGTGCACCAGCGCCCAGACCACCCACCCCGGGAAGCCACCCAGGCGCACCCCGTGGAAGTCCACCACCGACCGGAACCGGCCGACCGTGGCCGCGCTGCCGAGGTCGCGGTAGTGGAACGGGCGCACGTCCTGACCCTGCAGCCGCCGCGAGATCGAGTTGGCGGCGTGCAGCCCGCCCTGCATGGCCACCTCGGCCACGCCCGGAAGGCGGTCGAGTGTCATCATGTCGCCGACCACGAAGACCTCCGGGTGCCCGGGCAGCGTCAGGTCCGGGAGCACCGCGATCCGGCCGGCTCGGTCGAGCTCGGCACCGGTCGCATTCGCGAGCACCGCGGCCAGCGGCGACGCCTCGACGCCGGCCGCCCACACGATGGTGCTGGCGTCCAGACGCCGGGTCTCCCCCGTGCTGTCGGTGTAGTCGACGCCGTGCGCGTCCACGCCGACGACGCGGGCACCCATGCGCAGCTCGACACCCAGCCGTGCGAGCTCCCGGGCGGCCTTGGCCGACAGCTGCTCGCCGAACGCGGCGAGGGGCTCCTTCCCGCCGTCGAGCAGCACGACGCGCACCGTCCTGGGGTCGAACGAACGGAACTCGCGCCGCAGGCTCCGCACGGCCAGCTCGCGCACCTGGCCGGCCAGCTCGACCCCGGTGGGGCCGGCGCCGACGATGGCGATGGTGAGCCACCGGGCCTTCTCGTCCGGGTCCTCGGTCACCTCGGCCATCTCGAACGCGCCGAAGAACCGGCGGCGCAGCTCGCGGGCGTCGTCGATCGTCTTCATGCCGGGGGCGTAGAGCGCGAACTCGTCGTGGCCGAAGTAGGACTGGTTCACGCCCGCGGCCACGATCAGGCTGTCGTAGGGGATCTCCTGCTCCAGGACGCCGAGGGTGTTCGCCCGGACCACCCGGTGCTCGGTGTCGATGTCGGTCACCTCGGCGCACACGACCCGCACGTTCGGGTGCTTGCGCAGCACGTGCCGGATCGCGGGCGCGATCTCGCCGGGAGGGATCAGGGCGGTCGCGACCTGGTAGAGGAGCGGCTGGAAGAGGTGGTGGTTGCGCCGGTCCACGACGGTGACCTCGATGCCGCGCCCGGCCATCGCGCGGCGTCCGAGGAAGCGGGCCGCGGGCAGGCCCCCGAACCCGGCACCGATGATGACGACGCGGTGCCGCGGGACGTCGGCTGGGCTCATGTCCGCACCTCCCTCGGGGCCACTCCTCGGGGCCACTCCGACCGTAGGGACGCCGCGCGGGCCGAGGATCACCCCGGCCGGATGATCCTCCGGCGGTGCCGCCACCCGGGCCGCGAGGTCAGACCGAGAAGCCGATCTGGGTGATCCGTTCCACTGCCTCGCGACGCGAGGACACCCCGAACTTCCGGTACAAGGAGGCGACCTGGGTCTTCACCGTGTTCCTGGACAGCGCGAGCTGGTCGGCCATCTGGGGGAAGGACAGGTGGGTGGGCAGCAGGGGGAGCAGCCGGAGCTCCGCCGCGGTCAACGACGAGGCCCCGACGGGGGGCGACTTGGTGATCTGTCCGAGGCGCGCACCGAGCCGCTGGGCATCGGCGGCCAGGCTGCCGACGCCCGGGCGCCGCAGCAGGATCTCGCCGGCTTGCTGGAGTGCCGCCCGCGCCCCGGCGGGGTCGACCAGGTCGACGTACGCCTGTGTCAGCTCGAGCAGGGCCTGCACCGAGACCACCGGCAGCATGTGCGTGAGCAGGGGGCGCAGGTGTGCGGCCTGCCGCACGTGGCTCCGGGCGGCCGGCATCTCCCCACGGGCCGCGCTGGACCGGGCGGCAGCGGCCAGCACCAGTGCGCTGGTCCAGAACGACTCCAGCCGCTCGGACTCCACGATCTTGACCGCGGCCTCGAGGTGCTGGTCGGCGGCGAGCAGGTCGCCCCTGGCCCGGGCCACCAGGTGCCGCTCGGCGAGGACCATGGCCACGAGGGGACGCGCCCCGGCCGCGACCGCCAGGTCGTGCGCCTCGGCGAAGCCCGCCTCGGCACGGTCCAGGTCTCCCTCGAGCAGGTACGACAGCGCGATCGTGTGGTGCATGGTCGGTCGGTAGGGGCTGACCGGGGACAGCCCGTCGAGGGCGGCGAACGCGTCCCGGCGGGTGGCGGCGGGCCCGGACCGGGCCAGGATCGCGTGCAGGTAGGCCCGGGTGCCCGCCTCGGTGCTGCCGTCGGGCAGGACGGTGTCCGTCAGGCGCGTGTCGGCGGCCGCACCCCAGCGCTCCGCGTCGCCGGACCGCCCGAGCAGGGCGAAGATCAGGGCAGCGTGCGCGGCGATGGCGGTGTAGTACCTGCTGGTCGGGTGCCGCGAGAGCCAGTCCATCCACGCCCGGACCGTCTCCACCCGCCCGCTGACCCACAGCGGCTGCATCTCCGTGAGCACGATGCCGGCGACCTGGTCGGCGTCCTCGGCCAGCTGCGCGTGCCGGATCGCCGACCCGACCCTCCCGTTCGCCGTGTGCCACGCCGCGGCCCGCAGGTGCGCCTCCCGGACCGAGTCCGGGTCGAGGTTGCGCAGCTCGCTCTGCAGCAGGTCACGCAGCAGGTGGTGGTAGCGGTACCACTCGCCGCGCCGGTCCAGCGGCACGACGAGCAGGTTGCGCGCCTCGAGCTGTTCCAGCACGCGGGTCGACCCCGTGCGCCCCACGACCGCGTCGCAGAGCGGACCGCTGAGCTGGTCCAGGATCGAGGTCTGGACCAGGAACTCACGGTCGGAGGCGGCGACCCGGTCGAGCAGCTCCGACCTCAGGTAGTCGCGCATCAGCCGGTCGCCCCCCGCGACCATCAGGTCGGCGGCGGGGACGCCGGCACGCATCGCCAGCGACGCCAGGTAGAGGCCGGCCGGCCAGCCCTCGGTCCGGCGGGCCAGGTCGTCGGCCTCCGCGTCGGTGAGCGCGAGTCCCGCCCCGGCGAACAGCTCGCGGGCCTCCGCCGACGTCATCGCCAGGCGGTCAACGCCGATCTCGAGGACGGTCTCCTGCATCCGGAGCCGCGAGACCGGGAGCGGAAGGGGCTCACGGGACCCGAACGCGACCTGCCAGCCTGGCGGCAGCCGGAGGGCGAACTCCGCCAGTGCTGCCCAGGACTCCCGGCTGCGGACCGCCTCCAGCTGGTCCAGGACCAGCACCACCCGGCCCCGGATCGCGGACACCGCCGCCACCAGCGCCGGTACGGCGGCCAGGTCGACGCCCGTGTGCGCCAGCAGCTCCGGACCGGCCCAGCCGGGCGGCGCCAGTCGCTGCAGCGCAGCCACGATCGCCGCCCACAGGGTCGTCGGGTCGTTGTCGGCGTCCTCGCACGTCACCCAGCAGGCCCGGTCCCCCAGGCGCTCGGCCCACTGGGCCAGCATCGTCGTCTTGCCGTAGCCGGGCGGGGCGACGGCGGTGATCACGGTGGCCGTGCTGGCCAGCAGGGCGGCGACGAGGTCGCACCGTTCCACGATCCCCGAGCGGGACTGGGGCACCGAGAGGCGACGCTCCCCCACCGGGGCAGGTTGCTGCGGTGGGTGGGGGTCGAGACGGGTGGCGGTGGAGCCCGAGACACCGGTCTCCTGGGGCACCCTCTCGAGGCTACGTAGGACCCGTGCCACCGGCAAGGACGGTCGGGGCGGCTCGAGACGGTCCGACACGGCCCGCTCAGCCCAGCACGTTCACGGCGCGGGCGACCACCAGGCCGAGGACGGCCACCGAGATGAGGGACTGGATCCCCATGGACACCTTGGCCCAGGGCACCAGCGGCATCACATCGGTGGGGCTGAACGCGGTGGAGGCGGTCAGCGCCAGGTAGAGGTAGTCGACGAAGCGCGGCCGCCAGCCGGCAGGCGCGATCTCCGGGTCGAGCTGCTGGGGGAAGGCGAGGTCCAGGGTCCGCGGCATGTGGTCGGCCCGCGCGGCAGCACCGCCGGCGTCGATCAGCCAGTAGAACAGGGCGAAGGCGAAGACGTTGCTCCCCCACACGATCGCGCCGGCGGCCAGGAGCTGGTCGGCGGACTCGGTCGCCTTGCCGCCGTGGATGAGCACATCGATCAGGCGGACGGTGGCGACGAAGGTGTCGGCGAGCACGATCCCGACGACGCAGATCGAGATCGCCCGCAGCAGCGCCGCCCGCGGCCCGATCCGTGCGGGGTGCCGGGCGAGGAGGATCGCGAGCAGCACCACCTCGATCGCGGGCAGCACCCAGCGCGGCGCCACCCGCATCTCCGGCGGGCGCACGACCGTCAGGGCCATGACGGCGAGAACGGCCAGGATGACCGGCAGTCGCGACTCGAGCGACCAGGCCCGTGGCGCGCTCACGGCGGGCTCGTCACCGCTCATGTCCGGCCCCCCTCTCGTCCCTCACTGGAGCCCGACCAGGCCGTCCACGACGAGGAAGCCCCCGACCAGGATCCCGGCCGCGGCCCCCATCGCCGGCCCGGCCGCCACCACCCGGTCGCGCAGCACGCCCAGCTGGGCCTGCGCCTCGCCCGGGTAGCGGTTGTAGTAGACGAACATCAGCCCCACCGTCGCGGTCGAGACGACCGTGAAGACGGCGAACGCCACGGCGACGAGAAGACCGGTCGTGTGGTGGTGGACGACGACGAGGGCGGCCGCGGTGGTGATCGCCCAGGGCTGCTTGAGCACCCCCACGACGGCGGCGCCCAGCGGGGTGAGCCCGGACATGTGCCCCATGAGGCGCTCGGTCCCCCAACGCGATGTCCGCCCGGGGGGCCTCGGCGGGGCGGGCTCGTCGCGGCGCCGCCACACCCGGACGGACCAGACCAGGAGGGCGACGCCGAGCAGGACCTGCATCACCGACACCCAGGTGCGTCCGCCGGAGCTCTCCCCGGCGTCGGAGGAGGCGAACGCGTAGCTGCCGAGGAACACGATCGTGAGCGACACACCCCAGCCGAAGAGGAACCCGACCGCGTTCACCCGGGCTCGCGCCGTACCGAGGACCAGCACGAACACGACGATCGTGGCCGGCGACAGGCTGGCCATCAGACCGAGGAACAGCAGCGGGAGGATCAGGCCCATAGGCGTGCCACCATGCTCTCCACCTGTCCGTCCAGACGGGCGCCGGCCCGGTTTCGTCCCCTCCACAGTGCCGTCATCGGGCGCACGGGGCCTCACCGGGAACAGGTGACCCGCGCGGCGCGCGTGGTGCCCTACCTTGGCGGCATGGCGTCGCAGCAGGCCGAGGCGGCCGCACCGAGGGACGAGCCGGACCCGGGTCCGGACGGCGTCCCGGACGGTGTGGCCGTACGCACGATGCCGCGGATCGTGGTCGTGATGCTGGGGGTCGTCGGGTTCATCGTCCTCGTGGCCGGTCTCAAGGGCGCGGCCGGGATCGTGGCCCCCTCCCTGCTCGCGCTGGTGCTGACGATCGCGGTGCTCCCGGTGGAGGCCTGGGCGCGCCGTCACCACTGGCCGCAGTGGCTGGCCACCCTGTTCGCGCTGGTGATGGCGTACCTGATCCTGGTGGTGCTGCTGGTCGGGACGATCGTCTGCCTGATCAAGCTGGTGGACCTGCTGCCGCAGTACACCAAGGACGCCCAGAACCTCACCGACGACGTGCAGGGCTGGCTGTCCAAGCTCGGGCTCGACACCAGCAAGACCAGTGACCTCCTCTCGAAGGTCGACCCCGGCAAGGTCGCCGACTTCCTCGGCGGCCTGCTCTCGGCGGTCCTCGGCACCGTCGGCGGCCTGTTCCTCCTGGTCACGCTGATCTTCTTCTTCGTGGCCGCTGTCCCGGGGTTCCGGCCCCGCATCGCCTGGCTCGAGCGGTCGAAGCCGCAGCTCGCGTGGTCGCTCACCAAGTTCATCGACGGGACCCAGCGCTACCTCGTCATGACCGCCCTGTTCGGGGCCATCGTCGGGATCCTCGACTCCGGCGCCCTGTGGCTGATCGGGGTGCCGCTGCCCCTGGTCTGGGGCTTCTTCTCGTTCCTCACGAACTTCATCCCCAACATCGGCTTCGTCATCGGCATCATCCCGCCGGCGCTGCTCGCCCTGCTCGACTCGGGCTGGGAGGGCATGGTGCTGGTGATCGTCGCCTACAGCGTCCTCAACGTGACCATCCAGACGTTCATCCAGCCGCGGTTCGTCGGCAACAGCGTCGGCCTGAGCGCGGAGCTGACCTACCTGTCGCTGGTCGTCTGGGCGTTCGTGCTCGGCCCGCTCGGCGCCCTGCTCGCCGTACCGATGACCCTGCTGCTCCGCGCCTTCTTCGTCGACGCCGACCCCCGCGCGGCCTGGACGAAGCCCCTGCTCGATGCGCAGGTCGACGGTCCGGAGCCCGAACCGGAGCCCGAGCCGAACGATGGGGACGTCGACGCCACGGCCGTGGCAGACCCACAATCGCCCCGACCATGAGTGGGCACGTCCCCGAGGACCAGAGCGGGGTTCGCGAGGATCACCGGCTCACGTCGACGCCGGCTGCTTCGACGTGGGACCGAACCACTCGACCAACCGGGTGAGCAGGCCGGGGTCGCCTGCGGCGACGACCGAGCCGTCGTCGAGCACGTCCCGCCAGCCGCACCTGCCGCGGGCCAGCGCCAGGAGCGCGGGCATCGAGCACTCCAGGTAGACGTAGCGGTCCGCGTCGAGGAGCGGGTCCGTGAGACATCCGTACGGCTCGACGCCGCGCTGCAGCACGAGCCAGTACCTCCGGTCCTGCCGGTGGTGCAGCCGGATCTCGAGAACGACAGGCCGCCTGGGCGCCCGGTCGGCGTCCGCGCGCTGAGCCAGCCAGCCGAGCACCACGTCCGGGTCGCGTTCCAGCATGTCGGGATCGTCCGGGAGCCAGCTGTCCGCCCAGGCGCGCAGGGAGCCCAACGTCTCCATCAGGCCCTGACCGACGGACGTCAGGCGGTACGCCGGGTGCGGGTCGTGGCCGTCGACGCGGGACACCAGGCCCAGGGTCTCCAGGCGGCGCAGCCGGTCGACGAGCACCGAGCGGGAGATCCTGCCGGGAAGGCTTGCGGCCAGGTCGTTGAACCCCTGGGGGCCGACCATCCCCAGCTCGCGCACGATGAGCAGGCTCCACCGGTCACCGAGGTGCTCGATGGCCTTGGTGAACGAGCAGTATCCGACGAACTCGCCCGAGCCCACGGCACCAGTGTCGCACCGTCGACGGGCCCTGCAGAGGTTCGAAGTTCGAACTGGCGTCGTCGCGAGCACGGGGAGATCGTGGCAGGACAGGAGCCCCACCCGAGGTCACGATGACTGTCCAGCACGACGAACCCGCACCGTCGGTGCACCCGCCCCGGGTGCACCGCAGGTACGAACGAATGCTGCGGGCCGCCGGTGTCCAGGGCCGGTTCATCCGGAGACCGTCCGGCCGCGTGCACGTGATCGAGGCGGGCGACGGCCCACCCGTCGTCCACCTGCACGGCAACAACACGTCGTCGCTGTCGCACCTGATGCTGCTCGACCACATGACGTCGGTGCGCTCCTGCCTCGTCGACCGACCGGGATTCGGGCTGAGCGATCCTGAGCAGTTCCCCCGCGACGGCTTCCGGCAGTGCGCGGTCCGGTTCGTCGACGACGTGCTCGACCTGCTCCATCTCGAGCGATCCGTGCTGGTCGGCGCATCGGGGGGCGGGACCTGGGCCGTGTGGTACGCGCTGGACCGCCCCCACAGAGTGGCCGGCCTGGTCATGCTCGGTTCGGTCCCCCTTCTCCCCGGGGCTCGGATTCCCGTGGGGATCCGCATCATGGCGACACCGCTGCTGGGACCGGCCCTCAGCCGTACCGTGAGGCCGGGCCGGAGGATGCTGACGACTCTCATGTCCGCGATGGGTGAGGGAGAGAACATCCTGCGGCATCCCGACCTGCTGGACTCGCTGGTGGACGCGGCGCACGACCCCGTCGCGACGGCGGCGAACGTCGCCGAGTTCCGGGCCCTGCTCTCCCCGCTCGGTACCCGAGCTGCGGCCCGTATCCGGCCGGAGCACCTGCAGCGCCTGGGCGTCCCCACGCTGATGATCTGGGGTGACCGTGACCCGGTGGTGTCCGTGACGGACGCGAGAGTCACCGTGGACCTGATCCCGGACGCCCGCCTCGAGGTCCTGTCCGCGGGACACGTGCCGCAGCTCGGCCATCCCTCGCGGGTCGGTGAGCTGCTCGCGGAGTTCGCGGGAAGGGTGGCGCCGCGTGGATGATCCCCGCGAGCGCGCCCGTCAGACCTTGATCCGTGCGGACGCCGGGTCGTACATCGGGCGCAGCGACACCTCGACCGGGTGCCGCACGCCGGCGACGTCGACCTCCCAGGCGCCGGCCCTGATCCACTCCGGGGTCACCGGCTCCCCACCGCCCGAGACCATGGCCAGGCCGACCGCCCCACCCAGCGTCCAGCCGTACGACGCCGCCCGGACGTAGCCGACCGCCTCGCCGTCGCGGTGGACGACCTCGGCGTGGTAGAGCAGCGGCTCGGGGTCGAGGACCCGGACCTGCACGATCCGCTGGCCCATCCCGCCGGCGCCCGCGTTCGCCTCCTTGCGGGCCAGCACCGCGTCCCGGCCGACGAACCCGCCCGGCTTGTCCAGCGCCAGCGCGAAGCCAAGCCCGGCCTCGAGCGGGCAGTCGGTGTTGTCGATGTCGTGGCCGAAGTCGCGGTAGCCCTTCTCCATGCGCAGCGAGGCCAGCGCCTTGAGCCCTACCGGCCGCAGCCCGTACGGCGCCCCGGCCGCCAGCAGCGCGTCGTACACGCGCAGCGTCTCGGCAGCGGGGACGTAGAGCTCGTAGCCGAGCTCGCCGAGGTAGGTGATCCGCACGCACAGCAGCTCCACACCGGCGAGCTCGATCCGGCGCGCGGTGCGGAACGGGAACGCCTCCGTGGAGAGGTCGGCGTCGGTCAGCTCGGCGAGCACCTCGCGCGACCGGGGACCCTGGACGTTGAGCTGGCCGTGGTCGGCGGTGACGTCGGTGACCGTGCAGTCGGCGTCCCCGCCGTGGCGTGCCAGCCAGGCCAAGGTGTGCCCGTGCGCGGTGTCGGAGGCGACCACGAAGAAGTCGCCCTCCCCCAGCTTGGTGACGGTCAGGTCGCCCTCGATCCGGCCGTCGTCGTCCAGCCACTGGGTGTAGGTGATGGTCTCGGGCGGCCCTTCCACGGCTCCCGCCGAGACCCGGTCGAGCAGCGCGCCGGCGTCCGGGCCCTGCACCCGCAGCTTCGCCATGAAGCTCATGTCCATCAGCCCGACGCCCTCGCGGACCGCCCGGTGCTCGGCCTCCCACTGGGTGAACCAGGGCGCCCGGCCCCACGTCGGCTCGGCGGTCGGCGTGGTGCTCGGGCCGGCGAACCAGTCCGCGCCCTCCCAGCCGGAGACCTCGCGCAGGTAGCCGCCCTGCTCGACCAGCCGGTCGTGGACCGGGGACAGCAGCGTGTTGCGGGCGGTGCGCAGCTGCTTGCCGGGCGTGTGCGCGGCGTACACCGTGCCGAGGATCTCCGTGGTGCGCGCGGCCCGGTAGCCGTCGTCGGCCTGCCACGGGCGGAACCGGTCGACGTTGAACCCGGTGACGTCGACGTCCGGCCGGCCGGTGGTGATCCAGTGCGCCAGCACCCGGCCCAGGCCGCCGGCGGAGAGCACGCCGACCGAGTTCATGCCGGCGGCGACGAAGTAGCTGCGGATCCCCGGCGCCTCGCCGACCGCCGGCGCCAGGTCGGGGGTGAAGGACTCCGGGCCGCAGAAGAACGTGCGGACGCCGACCTCGAGGGTGACCGGGACCCGGGCCATCGCCTTCTCCAGGAACGGGCTCATCCGGTCCCAGTCGGGCGGGATCTTGCCGAAGGAGAAGTCGCGCGGGACGCCCTCGACCTGCCACGGCGCGGCCTGCGGCTCGAAGAGGCCGACCATCATCCCGCCGCCCTCCTCACGGTAGTAGCCGTACGACGCGGGGTCCTCGAAGACCGGCGCGTCCGGGTCGAGCCCGTCGATGGTGTCGGTGATCAGGTAGTAGTGCTCGGCGGCCTGGTTCGGGATCACCAGCCCGTTCCGCGCGCCGAGCTCGCGAGCCCACATGCCGGCGCAGTTGACGACGTACTCCGCCTCGATCACCTGGGGCTCGACGTCCTCGCCGTCCGTCGCCCGGACGCCGGTGACGCGACCGCGGTCGGTGAGCACGTCCTCGACGGTGACCCCCTCGACGATCCGCACGCCGAGCCGTCGCGCGCCCTTGGCCAGGGCGGTGGTGAGGTCGACCGGGTTGACCCGGCCGTCACCGGGGACGTGGAAGCCGGCCAGCAGGTCATCGGTCCGCGCCCACGGGAACAGGTCGGCCATCTCCGTCGGGGAGATCTCCTCGACCTCGAGCCCGAGGTGCCGCTGGAACGCCGCGACCCGGCGGTACTCCTCGAGCCGCGCCTCGTCGGCGGCCGCCTCGATCAGGCCGACCGGCTTGAACCCGGTGGCCTGGCCGGTCTCCTCCTCGAGCCGCGCGTAGAGGTCGCGCGAGTACAGCCGGATCGCGGTCGAGGTCTCCGACGTCGACCCGAAGCAGGTCATCAGCCCGGCGGCGTGCCAGGTGGTGCCGGAGGTGAGCCGGTCTCGCTCGAGCAGGACCACGTCGGTCCAGCCTGCGTGGGCGAGGTGATAGGCCACCGAGCAGCCGATCACCCCACCCCCGATCACGACGACGCGGGCACGGTCGGGGAGCCGGCTTCCGGCAGGCGCAGTGGTCACCGGCCCAATCTAGGGGGCGTCGACGACCCGTTCCCGCAGCCACGAGGGACCATGGAGCCATGCCGTCCACACAGTTCACCGTCCACACCACGCTGTCGCCGGCCGCGGTCATGGAGCTGTTCACCGACTTCGGACCCGAGCGAGCCAGCCGCTGGCCGAACATCGACGAGTCCCACTTCACCGTGCACGAACAAGGCCCGGACTGGGCCGAGGTCACCGAGGGCAACCGGATGGGCTGGGAGCGGGAACGCTACGCATGGGACGCCGCTGCCGGGACGGTCACGATCGACACCCTCGACTCGAACCTGTGGGCGCACGGCAGTGGGTGGCGCTACCAGCTGACCCCGTCGGAGAGGGCACTGACGTGCAGGTCACGTTGACCCGGGTGCCCAAGTCCCTGCTCGGCCGGCTGCTCGGCGTACTGATCCCCGTCGTCGGGTCCCGCGCTCTGGGGAAGCAGTTCGGCTCGGTGCTGCGCCGGGCAGAAGGTCGTTGACGTCGTCTGCCGCGTTGCAGAAGCCCAGCACCGCGCAGGCTCTGCTGTCCCACGGCCGTCGCGATCTGCCCGGGCGAGGCCCCGATGATCGCCGCCGGCATGTGGTGGAAGGAGTTCCAGCTCAGCCGACCGGTCGGTGGATCGACTTGTAGGTGACGTACTGCGAGAGTCCCTCGACGCCGTACTCCACGCCCAGGCCGGAGTCGTGCCGGCCGCCGAACGGCGCGTTGTGGTTGGAGGAGAAGAAGTTCACCCCGACCGAGCCGGTGTCCATGCGCTCGGCGACCGCCTGACCGGCGACCGGGTCGGAGGAGAAGACGACGCCGCCGAGCCCGAACGACGTGTCGTTGGCGAGGGCGACGGCGTCGTCGAGGTCGTCGTAGCGGAGCACGCTCACGACCGGCCCGAAGACCTCCTCCCGGGCGATGCGCATGTCCGGGGTGACGTCGGCGAAGACGGTCGGCTCGATGAACCAGCCCCGCCCGGTGTTCGCCGGTCGCCCACCGGTGGTGGCCCGGGCACCCTCGTCGTGGGCCGAGGCGAGGTAGCCGCGCACCACGTCGTACTGCGCCTGCGAGGCCATCGGCCCGAACACGGTGGCCTCGTCGAAGGGGTCGCCCTGGGGTGCGGCCGCGACCGTGCGGGTCACCATGTCGACCACCTCGTCGTAGCGCGCGGAGGGGGCCAGGATGCGGGTGGCGATGTAGCAGGTCTGCCCGGTGTTGCGCAGGCTGGTGCGGAGCAGCGCGGCGGAGACCTGCCCGAGGTCGGCGTCGTCGAGCACGATCGCCGACGACTTGCCGCCCAGCTCGAGGGTCACGGGGCGGAGCAGCTCACCGCACGCGGCCGCGATCCGGCGACCGACCGGGGTCGACCCGGTGAACGCGACCTTCGCGGTCAGCGGGTGCCGGACGAGCCGGTCGCCGACCTCGCCGCCGCCGGTGACCAGGTTGACCACGCCCGCCGGTACGCCGGCCGCGGCGCAGGCCTCGACCACGAACCTGATCGAGAGGGACGTGCCGGGGGCCGGCTTCATCACCACCGTGCAGCCCGCGAGCAGGGCGGGTGCCAGCTTGACCACCATGAGGTTGATCGGGAAGTTCCAGGGCGCGATCAGCACGCACGGTCCGACCGGGTCCTTGCGTACGACGGTCTCCGCACCGCCGGCGGGGAACGGCCGGACGTCCTCGTCCTCGAGCCACGGCGCCAGCCCGGCGACGTGCCGCAGGATGCCGGCCGCGTTGGCGGCGGCACCGCGGGTCTCGCCGATCGGCGAGCCGTTCTCGAGCGTGTTGGTCACCGCCATGTCCGCGGCCCGGGCCTCCACCTCGTCCGCGATCCGCAGCAGCAGGGCGGCCCGCTCCGACGGGGCGGTCCCGGCCCAGGGACCGGTCCGGAACGCCCGGTCCGCCGCGGCCAGCGCGGCGTCGACGTCGTCGGCCGCGCAGTCGGGGACCGAGCCCCACTCCTCGCCGGTGGCCGGGTCGACCAGGGGCAGCCGCTCGGTCGCGGCGGAGCGGGTCCACGCACCGTCGACGAAGCAGTCGTCGACGTGGGACCAGCGCGGCGCCGTCCGCCTGGTCGACGGGGGCGCGTCGGTGGCGCTCAACGGATCACCGCCGTCCGCAGCAGGGCGCGGGAGCGGTTGAGCTCGGCGGTGGCCATCGCGATCGCCGGCGCAGTGAGCAGCTCGGGGATGATCTCCGCCTCGAGCCGGTCGGT
The DNA here is from genome assembly GCF_004519545.1 of Nocardioides guangzhouensis. Lineage (GTDB taxonomy): Bacteria > Actinomycetota > Actinomycetes > Propionibacteriales > Nocardioidaceae > Nocardioides > Nocardioides guangzhouensis. The sequence goes on along the minus strand of NZ_SDKM01000005.1, from coordinate 98,502 downwards.
GTAGGTCGCCGGGTCCATCCGGAACCAGCCGGAGGCCAGCGCGATCCCGGCGTGGTCGAACCGCCACAGCCGGTCGGCGTCGCGGACCAGCGCGTCCTCGAGCGACCAGGCCTCGTCGCGGGTGTCGTGGCCGTCGATGATGGCGCACACCTGCTCCACGAAGCCCGCGTCGTAGCCCAGCGGCGGCAGCACCTCGCGGGCGACGAGGCACCCCTGCCGTTCGTGCTCGAAACGGATCGCGGCCTTCCGCCAGTCGCCGGAGAAGCCCTCGGTGAGGATGCGGTCCTCGTCGACCCTGCCCCACCCGATGTCGTGCAGCTGGATGGCCACGCGCACCAGCAGCCGGTCGGCTTCGGGGAAGGCGTCGCAGAGGCGCTCGGCGTAGGCCAGCGAGATCGGCAGGTGGATGTCGTTGCCGCGGGTCCGGGTCTCGGGGACGACCGCCTTCCAGATCGGGTCGAGGTCGTCCCCGAGCGCCGGGGTCAGCGAGATCGGCGAGGTGTCGGCGGGGCGCGACCCGGGGACGGGGCGGGTGGCGGGCAGGGCGGTGGGCACGGTGCTTGCCTCCTCAGTCGGCGACCAGGGCGGCCGGCTCGACGGTGACGGACTTGAGCTGGACGGACGGATCGGCGGCGGCGTCGTACGGGATCGACAGGCCCTTCGAGAGCGCGGCGCGGACCGCCATGAAGTCCAGGGGGTGGTTGACGCAGTCGGCGGCGAGTATCCGGTCGCCGCGGTAGTAGAGGACCGAGAACTTGCCGCGCTCGGGGTCGGCGCGCACGAGGGTGCGGTCGTGGCCGGACGAGAGCCCGGCGATCTGCAGCTTGAGCGCGCCCTGGTTGGACCAGAACCACGGGATGCCGGCGTACTCCTCGCGGCGTCCGGTGATCGCGTAGGCCGCGACCTTGGCCTGCTCGACGGCGTTGTTGACGCTCTCGAACCGCACCCGGTCGCCGTCGGGCGCACCGGGGACGGGGTTCGGCAGGTTGGCGCAGTCCCCGACCGCCACGGTGACCCCGTCGGAGGCGAGCGCGGACTCGTCCACGCGGACCCCGTTGTCGCAGACCAGCCCGACCGACTCGGCGAGCTCGGTGTTGGGGAGGACGCCGACCCCGACCAGCACCAGGTCGGCGGGAACCACGCGGCCGTCGGCGAGCTCGACGCCCCCGACCCGGTCACCCCGGGCGACGATGCGGCGGACCTCGGCGTCGAGGACCACGTCGATCCCGGCCGCGCGGTGGTGGTCGAGGAGGTACGCCGAGGTCTGCTCGCCCACCGCGCGCGGGACCAGCCGGGGAGCGGCCTCGAGCAGGGTGACGGAGCGGCCCATCTTGGTCAGCGAGGCGGCCGCCTCGAGGCCGATGAACCCGCCGCCGATCACGACAACGTCGCGCACGTCGGGCACCCGGGCCTTGAGCTCCAGGGCGTCGTCGGCGTTGCGCAGGTAGAGCACGCCGGGGAGGTCGACGCCGTCGAGGAGCAGTCGTCGGGGACGGGCACCGACGGCCAGCGCCAGCCGGTCGAACGCGAACTCCCTCCCGGACATGGAGTGCGCGACGCCGGAGCCGTCGTCCCGCTTGTCGATCCGGATGATCCGCTCGTTCTTGAGGACGTCGATGCGGTGCTCGAGCCAGTACTCCTGGGTGCGGAACATCAGCGACTCGTTGGTGATCTCGCCCTGCAGCCACTCCTTCGACAGCGCCGGGCGCTGGTAGGGCCGGTGGTTCTCGTCGCCGAGCAGGGTGATCGGGTCGGCGTACCCCAGGGCCCGCAGGGAGGTCGCCAGGGAGACCCCCGCCTGCGAGGAGCCGATGATGAGCAGTCCGTCAGCCATGGCCGGTCACACCTGCGTGCTGGGCGTGGTCACGTGGAGGTCGCAGCCGTCGGTCACCTTGAGCTGGCACGACAGCCGGGAGTTGTCCCGCCGGTCCTCGGCGGCGCCCCACAGCATCTCGTCCTCCATCTCCTCCATCGCCGGGAGGTTGCCGAGGTCGGCGTCGTCCACGAACACGTGGCAGGTGGCGCAGGACAGCGAGCCGCCGCACTCGGCGACGATCCCGGGGACGCCGTTGCGGACCGCGGTCTCCATCACGGAGTCGCCGACGGTGGCCGGCACGGTCCGGGACGCTCCGGTGTGGTCGGTGTAGGTGACCTGGGACATGGGGTTCCTCCTGGTGGTGGTCAGATGAACTGCCGGCCGCCGTCGACGACCAGCGTCTGACCGGTGACGAAGCTGCTGTCGGGCCCGGCGAGGTAGAGCGCGGCACCGACGATGTCCTCGGGCTGGCTGGACCGGCGCAGCGAGCCCCGGTCGACGCCGTACGACTCGGCGTCCTCCAGCAGCCCGCGGCTGGCCTCGGTGAGGGTGAAGCCCGGGGCGATGGCGTTGACCGTGATGCCGCGCCGGCCGAGCTCCTTGGCCATCACCCGGGTCAGCGCGATGACGCCGCCCTTGGAGGCCACGTAGTGCGCCCAGTGCTCCGAGCCGGAGAAGACGGTGGCCGAGGAGAGGTTGACGACCCGGCCGCCCTCGGGGAGGTGGGGGCTGGCGGCCCGGGTCATCAACCAGGGGCCCTTGAGGTTGACCGCCATCACCAGGTCCCACTCCCGCGGGTCGATCTCCTCCAGCGGGGACCGGGTGACGGTGCCGTAGACGGCCGCGTTGTTCACGAGCACGTCGATCGCACCGCCGCCGAACTCGGCGACCTGGCCGGCGACCTCGTCGGTCGAGGCCGGGTCGGTGACGTCGACGCGGCCGTGCCACGCCTCGGCCCCGGTGTCCTTGACCAGGCGCGCGGTGTCCTCGGCACCGTCGGCGTCGAGGTCGGCGACCGCGACCCGGTAGCCGCGTCCCGCGAAGCCGAGGGCGAACGCCCGGCCCAGGCCGCCCGCCGCGCCCGTCACGAGGACGGTACGGGCGGGCGCCGGGTCCCGGGCACCGTCGTGGGAGAGCGTCATGGCGGGCTCAGCCCTCCAGGATCTCGACCCGGCCGGCGTTGCCGTCGACGCGGATCCGCTGGCCGGTCAGGATGGTGGTCGACGCGGAGCCGGTGCCGGTGACCGCGGGCAGGCCGTACTCGCGGCAGACGATGGCCGCGTGGCTCATCATCCCCCCGATGTCGGTGACGGTGGCCTTGATCTTGCCGAAGATCGGGCCCCACGACGGCGCAGTGATCGTGGCGACGAGGATCTCGCCCTCCTCGACCTCCCCGAGCTGGTCGGCGGAGGTGATGACGCGGGCGACCCCCTCCACCACGCCGGGTGAGGCGGCCATGCCGGTGATGGCGTCGTCGTCGCCGGCCTCGTCACCGGCCAGCCACTGCTGCACCTGCTCGGTGGTGATCCCGTAGAGCATCATCGTGAACGGCTCGGTGATCTGGGCCGGTGGCGTGTTCAGCGCCGGCTGCGGGCGCCGCGTCGCCAGGGCGTCGATGATGCCGCGGCGACGCTCGATCTCGGCCGGCCAGTAGTGCGGCCCGGTCGCCTCGGCCCCGACCGCCCACCCGGTGACCAGGTCGAAGATCGCGTCCCGGACCTCGTTGCGGTTGAGGTAGAGCATGTCCGCGGGGTCCGCCCAGAAGCCGGCGTCGACGAACACCCGGGCCAGGTCACGCACCTTGCGCCAGAAGACGCCCATGGTCCAGTGCTCGATGTAGAAGTTGTGGTTCTCGACGTACGGGTAGGCCGTGGCGGCGAGCCCACGCTTGGCGTCGAAGTGCTGCCGTGCCTCACCCTGGAGCAGGTCGCGGTACTCCCCGACGATCCGCTCCTTCTCGGCGGTGAGCTCCTCGACGGGACGCATGATGTCCTGGCCCTCGTCGACCCGGCGAATGTAGTCCTTGATGTAGCCGAGCGGGATCTCCTGGTGCTCGAGCCAGTACTTGTCGTGGCCGTAGAAGCCGTTGCCGACGGTGAAGTTGAACCACGGGTCCTGCGCCGCGTCGTACGCCGCCAGCCACTCCTCGCCCCCGGCGTCCCGCACCGCCCCCAGCGTCCCCTCGACGTCGTCGGGGTTCGCGAACGCGGACTGCAGCCCCAGCTCGACCGCCTTCACCGCGAGCTGCTTGAGCTCGTCGTCGGGCCGGAACAGCTCCATGTCCACGCCCTGCACCATCTTGGCGATCGCCTGGTCGGGGATGCCGGGGAAGGCCTCCTTGCAGAAGCCGAAGAAGTCGAGGTAGGCGAGGTAGCCCAGGTTGAGGAACTCGAAGTGGTACTGCCAGTTGCGGTAGAGCAGCGCGATCAGGCGGTCGTAGTTCTCCATCAGGGTCTGGGAGCCGTCCATCGCCTTGCCCGAGACGATGTCGTCGAAGGGGACGACGTCGGGCAGCGGCTCGAAGTCGAGCTCCTCCATCTCGTCGATGGTGGCGCGGACCTTGGAGTGCCAGGCCTCCAGCAGGCTGTCCCAGTTCTGGAAGTAGTGGCCCGCGCGGCGCTCGAACTCCGGCACCCGGGCCGGGATCTCCTCCTCCGGCACCGGCACCGGGCTCATGTAGAGGTAGCCGAGGTGGATCTTGAACTCGATGCCGTTGGCCGGCGGGATCAGCAGGTGACGGGTGTTGTACTGGCCCAGGCACTTGACCGCGAACTCACCGCCGATGGTCTCGAACGGCTTGAACACCGTGGGCCAGTGCTGGCTGTCGCAGAACCAGAACTTCTCGTCGCCGCCCGGGGCGTTGTCGAAGACGAGGTTGTAGGGGTAGAGCTGCTCCCACCCCTCCGCACCCGCCGGCACCTCGATCTCCGAGGGCTTCGGGAAGGACTTCATGGTCTGTTCGATGGTCATGCGCATTCCTTTGCGGTGATGGCTGCGGGTGATGGCTGCGGGACTCGGGTCAGCAGCTGGTGAGCGAGGCGGTGAGACCGGACAACGAGAAGCCGGACGTGCCCGAGGTCGTGGTGGGAGCGGAGGGGGACGTCGGCTCGGCGGAGTGGACGGTCTCCGGTCGGGACTGCAGGAGGAGCAGGTTGTCGCCGTCGGGCAGGTCGGCGTCGAGGGCCCACTCGACGTCCTGCGGGCACCCGTAGTGCTTCTCGGCCCGCTTGGCCATGGTCGCGACCGCGTGCAGCTCCTCGTCGGAGAGGCAGCGCACCTCGCGACGCGCCTGCTCGACCTCGCGCTCCACCAGCGCACCGCTCTGCGCGTCGGGCACCAGCTCGGCGTGCTTGTCGCCCAGGTGCTCGCGGACCACCGTGAGCATCACCTTGTCGAGCAGGAGGTTGTCGGGCGTCACCTGGCCCGACACCACCATCTCGCCGACGCCCCACGACGCGTCCACGACGATCTTGGAGCGGTCGCCGTTGGAGGGGTCGAGGGTCATCGCCACGCCCGAGGTGCGGGCGTTGACCATCTTCTGCACGGCCACCGCCATCGACAGGTCCTCGTCGGGGATGCCGTTGCGCAGCCGGTAGGTGATGGCGCGGCTGGTGTACAGCGAGGCCCAGCAGCGCCGTACGTGGTGGCTCACCGAGGGGTAGCCGGTGAGCCAGAGGTAGGTGTCCTGCTGGCCTGCGAAGCTGGCGTCGGGAAGGTCCTCGGCGGTGGCGGACGAGCGGACCGCGACCGGCACCTCGTCGGCGAAGCGCGCCATCAGCTCTGCGTACGCCGAGCGCAGGACGCCGTGCATGTCGTCGGGCACCTCGCGCGACTCGATCGCGTCCCGGATCTGCGCCGAGACCCGGTCGACGCTCGCGACGTCGTCGGGGTCGATCTCGGCGAGCCGGGCGTGGATCTCGGCGCGCAGCCCGCTCCCGTCGACGAAGTGGTCGAAGGCTGCCGTGGTGACCGCGAACCCGGGCGGCACCGGCATCCCCGCGGAGGTCATCGACACCAGGGAGGCGCACTTGCCCCCGAGCAGCTCCAGGGTGGGCTCGTGCCCGCTGTCGAAGAAGACGATGTAGTCGTTCACTGGGAGACCTCCGCTGTCTCGGACGGGGTCAGCTCGGACGGGGTCGGAGCGGACGGGGCCGGCTCGGACCAGGTGACGGGCACCGCAAGGGGGGCGCGGAAGGAGAGGTTGTCGCCGAAGTGGATCTCGGCGTCGTCGACGAGGCGGACGCCGGGCGCGAGCCGCACGACCTCCTCGAGGGCGATCTTCGCCTGGAGCTTGGCGAGCATGTTGCCCAGGCAGTAGTGGATCCCGTACCCGAACGAGAGGTGCTCGCGGGCGTTGCCACGGCCGATGTCGAAGGACTCGCCGTCCTCGAAACGGGACTCGTCGCGGTTGGCGGAGCCCATCAGGAGGAGGATGTCGGCGCCCGCGGGGATCTCGACGCCGCCGATCCGGGCGTCCCGCAGCGCCCGCCGTCGCCACCCGACGATCGAGGGGCTGTAGCGCAGCACCTCGTCGACCGCGGCGGGGATCCGGCTGGGGTCCTCGACGACCCGCTGCCACTGCTCGGGGTGGGACAGCAGGACCCGCAGCGCGTTGGAGATCAGGGTCGTCGTGGTCTCGTGCCCCGCGAAGAGCATCGAGTAGCAGAGCGAGGCGATCTCGTGGTCGCTGATCGGGTCGCCCTCGGCCTGCATCCGGACCATGTCGCCGACCAGGCTGTCGGGCTGGGTCTCGTGGGCCTCGTCGACCAGGCGGCGGCACTCGGCCCAGTAGTCGACCAGGTTGCGGGCGTGCGGCACCTGCTCGTCGTCGGTGAGGTCGCCCCAGGTCATGGCCGCGCGCGAGTCCGACCACGTCTTGAAGGTGTCGATCTTGCTCACGTCCGCGCCGATCAGCGTGAGGATCGTGATCGTCGGGACGTCGTACGCGAGGTCGCGGAGGAGGTCGCCGCGCCGCTCCGGCCGGGCCAGCATCTCCTCGAGCAGGCGCACGACGTTGGCCCGGATCTGCGGCTCGAGCACCTTGAACCGGCGCGGCGTGAACGCCTTGGCGGCCACCTTGCGGATCCGGGTGTGCTCGGGGGGCACCCGGGCGGAGAGGCCGGAGTAGGCGGTGAAGCCACCCTCCTCCATGATCTGCCTCGCCTGGGGTCCGCGCTCGCGCACCGGCGCCTGCGCGTTCTCGGAGGAGAAGGTCTCCCAGTCCTCGAAGACGGCCTTGATGTCGTCGTACCGGCTCACGACCCAGTAGCCGATCCGCTCGTCGTACATGACGGGCTCCTCGGCGCGGAGCTCCGCGTACGACGGGAAGGGGTCGTCCTGCACGAACGGCTGGTAGCCGTGGTGCACCGGGCAGCCCGGGGCCGTCCCGGCCGGGGTCTGGGTCGACGTCATCCCGCCTCCTACACGTTGGTGTGCCGTCGCTCGACGACGTCCCCATCGTGACCCCGACCACACCGCCAGTCCATGCGCGACTTCCGGTGGACGGAAGTGGGCCGCTCCGGTCTAGGAGCTGCGACGCCCGGACCGGCGCGGGACCCGGACCAGGCTCGGTTGCGGGCGCGCGGCGGCCGTCTCGATGCGGTGCGCCACGCCGCGCAGGGTCGGGAAGTGGCGGGTCATGGTGACGCCCTGGGTCGACAGCATCACCAGCCCGATCGCCGCCGGGTACGGGTCGAGCCGGACCGGCACCGCGATCGAGCACGAGCCCTCCCGCACCTCCTCCTGCGTGGTGGCGTAGCCCTCGTCGCGCACCTTGCGGAGCTCGGCCGCCAGCCGCCCCGGGTTGACGTGCGTGTGCCTGGTCGCGGCCTCCAGGCGGTGGGCGAGGTACGCCTCGCGCACCCACTCCTCCTCGAAGGCCAGCAGCACCTTCCCCACGGCCGTGGCGTGCAGCGGCAGCCGGCCACCCACCCGGGAGGCGCGGGGCACCCGGGTCGAGCCGTAGATCCGGTCGATGTAGAGCGCCTCGTCACCGTCGCGGATCGCGATGTGCGCGGTCTCGTTCGTGAGCGAGAACAGGTCCTGCAGGTGCGGGCGGGCGGTGTCGCGCAGGTGGCGACCGGCGTTCTGGGCCACCTCCCACAGGCGCAGGCCCACCGTGTACCGGCCCTGCTCGTCGCGCTCGAGCGCGCCCCACTCGACCAGCTCGCCGACCAGCCGGTGCGCGGTGGGCAGCGGCAGGTCGGCGTGCGCGGCGAGGTCGCTGAGCGACAGCGCGTTCGGTCCCTGCTCGAAGGCGCCGAGGAGGGCGAGCGCCTTGGAGGTCACGGTGCGACCGTCACCGCGCACGGCTCCTCCTCACGTTGCCCCGCGGACTGCCGGGAAGGACATCGTCGCGCGACACCCGCGGCCCGTCGAGGGCGGTGCCGGGCGAGCCGCGGGTGCCTCACCCCAGGGCGACCCGCTCCGGGGTGCTGTCGACGGACGCGACCGCGGCCAGGGCACGGGCCATGGTGCGGGCGGCGTCGGTGACCAGGTGGTCGTGCACCCGGCTGCCGATCAGCGCGTGCGCCTGCTCCCGGGTGAGGCCGAACCAGTCCATGACCGTGTCGACGCCGTGCGGGGTGAGCCGCCACAGCTTGTCGGCGTCCTTGACCAGCGCGTCGTCGAGGGAGAGTGCCTCGCGACGGGTGTCGTGCCCGTCGACGATGTCGACGACCCGGGCGACGTACGCCGGGTCGCGGCCGAGACGGCTGAGGACGCCGGCCGCGATCGCCGCCCCCTCTTTCTCGTGCCGGACGACCAGGTCGTGCCGACCGCCCCCGGGCCGGATCGCCTCGAGCACCTCGCCCTCGGGGACCCGGGACCAGCCGGTGTCGTGGAGGATGATCGCCGGCAGCACGACGTCGCGATCGGCCTCCGGGTGCAGGTCGCACAACGCCGCCGCGAGGCCGTAGGAGTAGGCGGTGTGGACGTCGTTGCTGCGGACGTGCAGGTGCTCGACCGCGAGCTCCCACACGGCGCGGTCCTCCGGCCGGAAGCCGGCGGTCCCGGGGACCGTCCCGGGACCGGGGAGGTGGTCCGTGACGTCGGCACCCAGGTGGTTGGCGGTCGGAGCCTGTCGGGGCAGGGACATGGTCAGCGCCCTCCCGGCCAGCCGGTGTAGGCCTCGGCGAGGTACGTCGACCCCGCGGTCGAGGCGACCAGACCGGACAGCTCGCCCTCCTGGCGTCGTACGTCGAAGGGGCTGGCGTCGGGCAGCGTGTGCAGCATCGTGGTCATCCAGTACGAGAAGTGCTGGGCCTTCCAGACCCGGCCGAGCGCACGCTCGCTGTACGTCGCCAGCCGGGCGGGGTCGTCGGCGTCCACCGCACGCTCGAGCTCCTCGGCGAGCACCCGGACGTCGGCCAGCGCCAGGTTGAGTCCCTTGGCCCCGGTCGGCGGCACCGTGTGCGCTGCGTCCCCGGCGAGGACGAGCCGGCCGTGGTGCATCGGTTCCTGGACGAAGCTGCGGAACGGCAGCACCGTCCGCGAGATGATCGGCCCCTCCTTGAGCACGTGGCCGTTGGCGCTGAGCCGGCCCTGGAGCTCGTCCCAGATCCGGTCGTCGGACCAGGCGTCGGCGACCTCGTCCGGGTCGCACTGGAAGTACATCCGCTGCAGCGACTCGGTCCGCTGGCTGATCAGCGCGAAGCCGCGCGCCGAGTGGTTGTAGATCAGCTCCGGGGCGCTCGGCGGGGCCTCGGCCAGGATCCCGAACCAGGCGAACGGGTACTCGCGGAAGTACTGCCGCCGCGCGGCCTCCGGCACCTGGCGTCGGCACAGGCTCCGCGAGCCGTCCGCACCGACGAGGAAGTCGGCTCGCACCTCGTGGTCCGCCCCGTCGGCATCGGTGAAGCGCACGGCCGGCGTCGTCGCGAGGCCGTCGACCGCGACGTCGCGGACCCCGAACCGTACGTCTCCGCCGTCGCGGGCCCGGGCATCGGCGAGGTCGACGAACACGTCGGTCTGCGGGTAGAGCTGGGTCGAGGCGCCGACCAGGCCCCGGAAGTCGATCCGGTGGCTGGCGCCGCCGAAGGCGAGCTCGATGCCGTCGTGGCGGTAGCCGTCGCGGTGCACCCGGTCGGAGACGCCGGTGTCCACGAGCAGATCCACCGAGTCCTGCTCCAGGATCCCGGCCCGATGGGTCTCCTCGATCTCCCGGCGGGTGCGCAGGTCGATGGCGACGGAGTCGATCCCCGCCCGGGCCAGCAGGTGGGAGAGCATGAGCCCGGCCGGGCCGGCGCCGACCACGGCGACCTGGGTGCGGGTCTGGCTGCGGCTCCGGGTGCCGCTCGGCGTGCGCGGGGAGGACATGCCCGGCATTGTCGGTCGCGACCCGCGGCCGCGACCATGCTCCGCTTCCGTTCAGCGGAAGCCCGTGGTGAGTCGGCACATCTTGTGCCGGGTCACCACCCCGAAACCACGCCGAGCCGGCACATCCTGTGCCGGGTCACCACCCCGAACCGGTGCCGAGCCGGCACAAGATGTGCCGGGTCGGCTCAGGCCGTGGGACCGCCGGCGAGGGCCTCGGGCCGGAGCAGCTCGTCGAGCTCGGCCGCGTCGAGCACGCCGGTCGCCAGCACCAGGTCGCGGACCTCGCCGCGGCCGGCCAGTGCGGCCTTCGCGATCTCGGCGGCGGTGCCGTAGCCGAGGTACGGCGTCAGGGCGGTCACCACCCCGACGCTGCGAGAGGCGGTCGCGGTGAGGTGGTCCACGTCCACGTCGATGCCGTCCACGCAGAGCAGACGGAGGGTGTCGAAGGCGCGGGTCATCCAGCCGGTCCCCTGCAGCAACCCGTGGCACATGATCGGCTCGAACGCGTTGAGCTGGAGCTGTCCGGCCTCGGCGGCCATGGTCACGGTGACGTCGTTGCCGACCACCCAGAACGCGACCTGGTTGACCATCTCGGGGATGACCGGGTTCACCTTGCCCGGCATGATGCTCGACCCGGCCTGCCGGGCCGGCAGCAGCAGCTCGCGGAAGCCGGCCTGCGGGCCGGAGGCCAGCAGGCGCAGGTCGTTGCAGATCTTGGAGACCTTCACCGCGGTGCGCTTGAGGACCCCCGAGACGTGCACGAAGACGCCGGTGTCGGAGGTCGCCTCGACCAGGTTGGCGGCGGTCTCAAGCGGCAGGCCGGTGACCTCGCGGAGGTGGCGGCACACGACCGCGGCGTACCGGGGGTCGGCGGTGATGCCGGTGCCGATCGCGGTGGCACCGAGGTTGATCTCCCGGAGCAGCGAGCGGGCCTCGGCGATCCGGGGCAGCTCCTCGCGCACGGTCGTCGCCCAGGCGCCGAGCTCCTGGCCGACCGTCATCGGGACGGCGTCCTGGAGCTGGGTGCGCCCGACCTTGGGCACGCCCCGGAACTCCGCGGCCCTGGTGGCGAAGGCGTCGGCGAGCCGGGCCACCGAGGCCGCGAGGCCGTCGAGGGACTGCATCAGGGCGATCTTGACCGCGGTCGGGTACACGTCGTTGGTGCTCTGGCTGCGGTTGACGTGGTCGAGCGGGTGCACCCGGGCGTGGTCGCCGGCGGGCAGGCCGAGCAGCTCGAGGGCCCGGTTGGCGACCACCTCGTTGGCGTTCATGTTGGTCGAGGTGCCCGCCCCTCCCTGGACGACGTCGACCACGAACTGGTCGTCGAGCAGCCCGTCCCGGACGTCCTGCGCGGCCCGGTCGATCGCCGCGGCGACCGGCTCGTCGATCAGCCCCAGCTCGCGGTTGGCCCGCGCCGCGGCCTGCTTGACGGCACCGAGGGCCGCGACGAGGTCGCGGTGCACCGAGATCGGGGTGCCGCTGACCGGGAAGTTCTCGAGGGCTCGCGCGGTGTGGACGCCCCAGTAGGCATCGGCCGGGATCTCCACGCCACCGAGGAAGTCGTGGTCGACCCGCCCGGTCATCGGACGGCTCCGCTCGCGACGTCGAGCGCGGTCCAGGCGAGAGCGGTGGCCGCGACGGTCAGCGCCCGCTCGGCGTCCGGGCCCACGCAGTGGGCGGCGAACTCGGCCTGGTGGTTGAGGGCGGGCAGCGAGCCGATCCCGACGTACGGGTGGATCGCCGGCACCACCTGGGACACGTTGCCCATGTCGGTGGAGGCGCGGTTCATCCGGGCGGCGTCCGACCCGGTCGCGAAGGTGCGACCGAGCTCCTCCGCGTTCTGCCGGTACGCCGCGAGGGCGGCCTCGTCGGCCCGGAACTCGGCGTACGGCTTGCTCTCGGGCACGATCTCGAGCTCGCAACCGGTGGCCAGGGCGCCGGCCTCGAAGCAGCGGCGTACCCGCGGCTCGACCTCGGCGAGCTCGGCGAGCGTCTCGGCACGGACGTACCACCGGCCCTCGGTGCGCTCGGGGATCGCGTTCGGCGCCTCCCCGCCGTTCGTCAGCAAGCCGTGCACGCGCACCGACGACGGGAGCTGCTGGCGCAGCAGGCCGATCGCGACCTGGGCGACGGTGAACGCGTCGGCGGCGTTGACGCCGTGCTCGGGGTACGCCGCCGCGTGGGCGGCCTTGCCGCGGTAGCCGACGTGCGAGTGCGAGACCGCGAACGGCCGCGCCTCGGCGACGTCGACCGGTGCCGGGTGCGCCATCATCGCCAGGTCGAGACCGTGGAAGGCGCCGCGGTCGAGCAGCTCGATCTTGCCGCCACCGCCCTCCTCGGCCGGCGTCCCGTAGACCTCGACGGTCAGGCCAGCCTCGTCGGCCAGCGGCGCCAGCGCCCGGGCAGCCCCGGCAGTGATCGCCGCGATCAGGTTGTGCCCGCACGCGTGGCCGAGGCCCGGCAGGGCGTCGTACTCGGCGCACAGGCCGAGCCGGAACGGCCCCGACCCGATCGTGGCCCGGAACGCGGTCTCGAGGCCGAGGTAGCCCGGCTCCACCACGAACCCGGCGTCGGCCAGCACGTCCGCGACCCACCGGGCGGAGTCGTGCTCCTCCCAGGCGGTCTCGGGGTGGGCGTGCAGCCGCTCGGACAGCCCGACCAGGGTGTCCCGGTCGGCGGCCACGCGGCTCGCGGCGTGCTCCTTCAGGGTCATCGCTCGTCCCCCGGGACGCCGTACGACGGGGCCGCGGCCGGGTCGATCGCCCGGGTCACGTAGTCGTCACGCTGCGGCAGCCAGACGTCGAGGAGCCGCCGGAGCTCGGCGATCGGCTCGTCGTGCCAGTCCACGCGCAGGTCGGTCTCGCGCCAGGGCACGCTGCGCACCACGGCGAGGCCCGCGGAGTGCAGCGGGCCGGCCTCCCCGCCGGCGGCGAGGCCGGCCGCCATGGCCGTGACCAGGCGCTCCTCGAGCTCCCCGGACGACGCCTCGAACGCCTCCACGACCGCGTCGACGACGTGGGTGCCGGCGAGCATGTTGCCGGCCACGACGACGTCGGTCCCGACCCGGTGGTGGTGCACGCCGAGCGACCGTGCGCCGGAGTACGCCGCGGCCTTGCCGTGGAGGTCCAGCACGGTCAGCTGTCGGTGCTCGACCAGGTCGCGACCCTCGACGACCCCGTCGAGCGCGGCCTGCGGGTCCGCGCCCCGCTCCAGCCCGTCGAGCAGGGCGGTGCCCAGGCGCGGGTCGGTGACGTTCTGCGATGCGGCGCCGCCCACCCCCGGGCGGAGGTGGACGCACCGGGCGGCCACGGCCGGGCTCGACGACGAGACCGCCACCCCGACGGCACCGCGCCCGTCGGTGGCCAGCACGGAGAAGGTCATGCCTGCTCCCCCTCCGGGATCACCGCGATGGCGTCGACCTCGACCAGCCACTCGGGACGGGCCAGCGCCGACACGACCAGGCCGGTCGAGATCGGGTGGACGCTCCGGGTCCAGCGGCCGATCGTCCGGTAGACGGTCTCCCGGTAGCGCGGGTCGACGAGGTAGATCGTCAGCTTGACCAGGTGCTCCATCCGGCTGCCGGCCTCCTTGAGCAGCAGGTCGATGTTGGCCATCGCCCGCTCGGTCTGCTGCTCGACGTCCCCGATCCCCACGGACTCGCTGGTGTCGAGGTCCTGGCCGATCTGGCCGCGGACGTAGACCGTGCTCCCGGCGACCACGGCCTGGCACAGGTCGTTGTCGAGGTTCTGCTCCGGGTAGGTGTCGCGGGTGTTGAACGGGCGGATCCGGAGGTGTCCCCCGGCCACGATGGGTGCGTTCACTGGGCTGCCTCCAGCCGGTAGTCGGTCGGGTCGGTCGGGTCGGTCGGGTCGGTGGTCGGGTGGCTCGGGGCGTGGCCGGCCTCGTAGGCCAGGTAGCCGCGCTGCGTGGTGATGTGGTCGGCGAGGTGCCGGGCGTCGTGCCAGACGCCCCAGATGAAGCTGGACCCGCGTCGCGAGAGCCACGGCAGGCCGAGGAAGTAGATGCCCGGCTCCGACGACACTCCCCGCCGGTGCTGCGGCTTGCCCTCCTCGTCGAACGCGTCGACCTGGAGCCAGCCGTAGTCGGTGGCGAAACCGGTGGCCCAGACGATCGAGGTGACGTCGGCCCGAGCGAGGTCGAGCTCGAGGACCGGGTCGGTGACGCAGTCGGGATCGGGCCCGAGGATCCGGGCCTCCGGCTCCTCCGGGAGGTCGAGGCCGTTGCGCTCGACGTACGCGTCGGCCGCGTCGAGCAGCGCCAGGTAGCTCGCGTCGCCGCGCGCGATGTTCGCAGCGAGGTCCGGCGCGAACCGCAGCGTGCCGCCGTCGAAGGAGGCGGTGCGGCCCACCAGCCGCACACCGTGGGCGGCCAGCGCCCGGAAGTCGACCGTGTGGCCGCCGCGCGCGCCGCTGACCGCGATCGTGACGTGCTCGGCACCCTGCGGCGGGGTCTCCGCGTCCCACAGGCCCAGGACCCCCAGCCACCAGCAGAAGTCGCGGTCCCGATAGCTGCGCGGCGGCCGGTCGTGCGGGCCGACGGAGAGGTACACCTGTCGGCCCGACCGCCGGAGCTCGTCGGCGATCTGGACGCCCGAGGACCCGGCCCCGACCACGAGGACAGCGCCGTCGGGCAGCTGCTGCGGGTTGCGGTAGCCGCTGGAGTGGATCTGCACCGGCACCGCGCCGCCCGGGACGATCGGCGGGATCACGGGCCGCTGGAACGGTCCGGTCGCCGCGACCACGGCACCGGCCTCGACGGTCCCGTCCGTCGTCTCCACGCGGAAGCCGGGCCTTCCGACGTTCCTCCGCACCGAGGTCACCTCGACACCGCACCGGATCGGCGCGCCGATCTTCTCGGCGTACGCGACGAAGTAGTCGGCGACCTGCTCCTTGGAGGCGAAGCCGTCCGGGTCGACGTCGAAGAGCTCCAGGCCCGGGAAGCGGTCGTGCCAGGCCGGTCCGTTCGCGACCAGGGAGTCCCACCGCTCCGAGCGCCAGCGCTCGGCGATCCGGTGCCGCTCCAGGACGAGGTGCGGCACGCCGCGGTCGCCCAGGTGCTCGCTCATCGCCAGGCCGGCCTGGCCTCCACCGACGACGAGTACGTCGATCTCGTGGCTCGACATCCCAATCTCCTCCTCCGCGGCAGTCCGGTCCTGACTGCGCCGTGCACCTGAATCGTCACGGTCGACGAAACCCTTGTCCAACAGATGTTGTTGTTCTTCTGCATCTGAATTGCCGATGCCCACGACGTCAGCCACCGAGGTTCACCCACGTCGTCCTGTGGCCGGTGAACTTGTCCAGCGCGTGCAGCGACAGGTCGCGGCCGAAGCCGCTCTGCCCGAAGCCCCCGAACGGCACGGTCACGTCCAGCGCGTCCACGGCGTTGACCGAGACCGTCCCCGCCCGCAGCCGGGAGGCCACCCGGTGCGCCCGGGTGAGCCGGTCGGTCCACACCGACGCGGCGAGCCCGTAGACGCTGTCGTTGGCGAGGCCGACCGCCTCGTCCTCGTCGTCGAAGGCGGTCACCGCGAGCACCGGGCCGAAGACCTCCTCGCGCCAGATCCGGGCCTGTGGCGTGACGTCGTCGAAGACGGTCGGCTCCACGAACGCGCGCGTCGGCGCTCCGTCGACGCGCCGCCCGCCCGTGGCGAGCGTGGCCTCCGACCGGCCCGCCTCGACCAGCTCCATCACCCGGTCGGCGTGGCGCAGCCCGACCAGCGGGCCCATGCGCACGTCGGCGTCGAGCGGGTCGCCCTGACGGATCTCACCCGCCAGCGCGACGATCCGCTCGAGCAGCGCGTCCTTGACCTCGCGCTGCACCAGCAGTCGGGAGTTGGCCGAGCAGACCTGGCCCGCGTTGGTGAAGATGCCCGCGACGGCGCCGGCCGCTGCGGCGTCGAGGTCGGCGACGTCGGCGAAGACCAGGTTGGCGCTCTTGCCGCCGCACTCCAGCCAGACCTGCTTCATGTTGGACCGGCCGGCGTACTCGAGGAAGAGCTTGCCGACGGCGGTGGAGCCGGTGAACGCCAGGACGTCGACGTCCGGGTGCTCCCCCAGGGCCCGGCCGGCGACCGGGCCGTCGCCGGGGACCACGTTGAGCACGCCGTCGGGCAGCCCCGCCTCGCTGGCGAGCTCGGCCAGCCGCAGCGCCGACAGGGGCGTCTCCTCGGCCGGCTTCAGCACGACGCTGTTGCCGGCGGCCAGGGCGGGCGCGAGCTTCCAGACCGCCATCTCCAGGGGGTAGTTCCACGGCACGACCGCTCCGACGACGCCCAGCGGCTCCCGGGTGACGATCGCCAGGGCGCCGCTCCCGGTCGGCGCGACCTCGCCGTAGACCTTGTCGATCGCCTCGGCATACCAGCGGATGATCGCGGCGGAGCCCGGTACGTCGATCGCCGTCGTGTCGGCGATCAGCTTGCCGCCGTCGAGGCTGTCCAGCAGGGCGAGCTCGTCGGCGTTCTCCTCGACCAGCTCGGCGAGCCGCAGCAGCACCGCCTTGCGGTGTGTGGGCGGGGCGCCGCTCCAGCGCCGGTCCGCGAAGGCGGCCCGGGCCGCGGCGACGGCCCGGTCGACGTCGGCGGCGGTGCCCTCTGCGACCTCGGCCAGGACGGCGCCGGTGGCGGGGTCGATGGTCGCCCGGCGCTCCTCGCCCTGGGCAGGCACCGGCTTGCCGTCCACGAACGGCTCGGTCCGCGGTCGGATGGTGGTGGCGAGCTCCCGCCACTCGGCTGCTGTGCGCACGGTCGTCTCCTCGTCGTCCGTCGTGCTCGGTGCTGCCGAGGATGGACGGGCGCGGGCTTCCGGAAAAGCGCAGGTTTCCGGATCAGGTCATCGGTTCTGCAGATGGTCGGTCGGCATCGTTCCGCGCCGGACGGGGCGGCGCCGGTCAGCGGCCTGCCCTGGCCTCACGCGCCGCCCGGCCGGAGCTCCGGATGAACGCCTGGGCACGACGGGTGAGCCGGACGCCGGACATCGACGCGAGGACGACGGCGAGCGGTTCGACCGGGTCCGTGATCTCGAGCGTCACGACCTCGGCGCCGTCGTACGTCACCGGGCTCGCCGGGCGCTGGTTGAGCACCGACCAGCCGTGACCCCGCGCCACCAGCGCGCGCACGGTCTCGAAGCCCGCGGTCCGGTGCCGCACCAGCGGCCGGATGCCGACCGAGGCCACCAGCCGCTCGAGGTAGTCGCTGCTGTGGGGCAGCTCGAGGAGCACCATCGGGTCGTCGGCCAGCTCGGCAAGCGCCACCCGCTTCCGCCGGGCGAGCCGGTGCCCCTTGCCCACCAGCACGTAGGGGGCGGCGTCCCCGACCCGGACGTGGTCGATGTCGTCGTCGAGGTCGTAGCCGTACATCAGGGCCAGCTCGCACCGGCCGTCGCGCAGCGCCTGCTTGAGCGCGGCGTGCTCGGCCTCGATCACCGAGACCCGGATGTCCGGGTGGTCGCGTTCGCAGGCGCTGAGCATCCGCGGCAGCTCGAACGGCCCCAGCGTCGAGAAGCACCCGATCGTCAGCTCACCGACCAGCGCCTCGCCCGCGCTGCGGGCGGTCTCAGCGAGCTCGCTGGTGTGCACGAGGTAGCTGCGGAGCTCGTGGAGGAACTCCTGGCCGGCCGCGGTGAGGGTCAGCCCCCGGGCGTGGTGACGGAGCAGCAGCTGGACGCCGAGCTCCTTCTCGAGCTGGGCCACGGCCGTCGACACGGCCGACTGGGACACGTTGAGCTGCCGGGCGGCGGCGGTCATGCTGCCGAGCTCCGCGGCGGCCGCGAAGTAGCGGAGCTGGACGAGCGTGAAGCCCGCGTCGGACATGCCGGTCATCCTTGCGCATCCCGGGGGGTGGTGCGTGCGCTCGACGCGAGCTCGTCGCCGGAACCGAGGTCGGCGCCCGTCGCCTGCGCCAGGTAGGACAGCAGCAGCACCCGCGCCCGGCGCGGGTCGACACGCGTGTTGCGGGCCACGATGTGCAGGCCGTAGGCGTCCTCGAGCGCCACGGCGTTGGTGGCCACGTCGAGCGCGGGCGCGGCGAGCACCAGCTCCCCGGCCGCCTCGCCCTGCTGGAGCACCATCACGTAGAGCGACACCTCGCGGTCGAACAGCGACGTCATCAGCGCGGCATGGGTGCGGTCGCGGGCGGCGTGCAGGTGGAGCTCGTAGAGCATGAGGCAGAGCTCGTCGTCCGGCCCCGACGGCAGCCCGCCGCCGGCCAGCGCACGCAGCCGGCCGGGGCTGTCGGGGACCCCTTCGACCTGGCGCATGCGCGACCAGTAGAACCGGTCCACCGAGTGCTCGTGCACGTCGACGAGCAGGTCGCCGAGGTCCGGGTAGTAGTAGCTCACCAGCCCGGCGGAGATCCCGGCCTGGGCCGCGACGTCCTTCACCCGCAGCCCGCGCACGCCGCGCTCGACGATCGCGCGACCGGCTGCCGCCACCAGCTCCTGCCGCCGGGCGGCCTGCTCCTTGGGTCGGGCCATGAGCGACATTATTGATGCACGCCATCAAGAAATGCCATGCTCACAGGGCTTCCCTTGTGTCGTGCACCACAGGATTCTTTGAGGTACGTCGCAAAGAACTCGATGGGAGCCACCCCGATGACGACCAGTGCCACCCCTCCCCCGCTGCCCGCCTCCACGGCCCTCGCGGTCGAGCAGGAAGCCCACCTCAAGAAGACCCTGCGCCGCTTCGACATCGTCTTCCTCCTGATCGCCGCGGTGGTCGGCCTCGAGACGCTCGGCCAGGTGTCGACGTACGGCGCCGAGGCGTTCACCTGGGCCCTGGTCCTGGCGGTCTCGTTCCTGCTCCCCTACGGCCTGATCTTCGCCGAGGTCGGCGCCGCGTTCAGCGAGGAGGGCGGCGCCTACACCTGGGTGCGGGACGCCTTCGGCCGCCCGGCCGCCGCGATCGCGTCGATCCTGACCTGGGTCACCCAGCCCGTGTGGGTCGGCGGCTCGATGGCGTTCCTGGCGGCCGAGACGTGGAGCACCTACCTGGTGCCCATGCGCGCCGGCTCGTTCTGGGACTACGCGTTCAAGATCGTGTTCATCTGGATCACCGTGACCGCCGCGATCATCAGCCTGCAGCGCGGCAAGTGGCTGCCCACGCTCGGCGCGATCCTCAAGGTCGCCCTGCTCGCGTTCTTCGTGCTCACCACCGCGATCTACGCGTTCCAGCACGGCGTGTCCGGCCTCGGCGCCGGCGACTTCAGCCCGACCCTGATCGGCCTGTTCGGGTCGGTGCCGATCCTGCTGTTCGCCTACCTCGGCTTCGAGTCGTCCAACAGCGCGGCCGGCGAGATGGAGAACCCCGCCCGCGACGTGCCGGTCTCGATCGCCCGCTCGTGCGCGGCCGCCGCCCTCTGCTACCTCGTGCCGATGCTGGCGATCCTGATCGTCGTGCCCAAGGGCGAGATCACCGGCATCGGCGGCCTGCTCGACGCCGTCGGCACCGTGTTCTCCGTCTACGGCCCGGCCGCCGACGGGATGCTCAAGGTCACCGCCGCCGCGTTCGTGTTCATCCTGATGAGCCAGGGCTCCGCGTGGATGATCATCTCCGACCGGATGCAGGCCATGGCCGCCGCGGACGGCTCCTTCTTCGGGGGCTTCTTCGGCCGGTTCCACCGCAGCCTGGGCACCCCGGTGCGGGTCAACCTCCTCTCCGGAGTGGTGGCGACCGCGTTCCTGCTGGCCGCCATGCAGCTGACCGGCTCCAGCGCCGCGGTCTTCGGCGTGGTGCTGACGATCTCGATCTCGACGTTCCTGCTCAGCTACCTGCTGGTGCTGCCAGCCGCCGTCCGGCTGCGCAGCAAGTACCCCGACGTCGAGCGCCCGTTCCGGGTGCCGGTGTCCGACCGCGGGTTCGCGATCCTGGGCTCGATCTGCTTCGCCTGGGTCCTGCTCGGCTCCTGGGTCGCGGTCTTCCCGGGCACGCTCGAGGCGGCGTTCGGGATCGACTACCCGTTCGAGGATTACTGGGGCGTCAGCCAGGCCCGGTTCGAGGTCTTCACGCTCGGCACCCTCGCCGTGCTGCTCGTGCTCGGCGTCGTCGGCTACGTGCGCGGCGCCCGGGTCCGCCGTGACGTGGAGGCGACCGCGCCCGCGCCCGCTCCCGCCCCGCAGTCCCTGGTCGAAGGAGTCACGCCGTGACCAGCCACCCCCTGGACCGCCTGACCGGCGACGAGATCGCGCGGAACCGCACGATCCTGGACAAGGCCGGGCTGGTCGGCAGCACCACCCGCTTCCCCCTCGTGATGCTGGAGGAGCCGGCCAAGCGCGACGTGCTCGCGTGGCAGCCAGGCGACCCGCTCGACCGGCGGGTCCGCACCACCCTGCTGGACCGGGACACCGGAGCGGTGGAGGAGGTCGTCGTCTCCCTGGACCGCGAGGACGTGGTCGGGCGGCGCACGGTCGACGTGGTGGCCGAGGGCCAGCCGCCGATCATGGGCGAGGAGTTCGACCTGGTCGAGCAGGTGCTCTGGGCCGACCAGGGCTGGTGCGCGGCGATGGCCGAGCGCGGCCTGACCGAGCCCGAGCGGATCCGGGTCTCCGCGCTCAGCGCCGGGTGCTTCGACCTCCCCGGCGAGGAGGGCCGGCGGCTGGTGCGCTGCCTGTCCTTCCTCCAGCTGGACGACAGCGACAACATCTGGGCGCACCCGATCGACGGCCTGGTCGCGTACGTCGACCTGGTCACCGCCGAGGTGGTCGAGCTCGTCGACGACGGCATCTTCCCGCTGCCGACCGAGCGGGCCGACTTCCAGCCGGCGTCCGTGCCACCCCGCACCAGCCAGCGCCCGATCGAGATCACCCAGCCGGAGGGCGCCAGCTTCACGGTGGAGGGGGACGTCGTCCGCTGGGAGAAGTGGGAGTTCCGGATCGGGTTCGACCAGGTCGAGGGGCTGACCCTGCACCAGGTGGGCTTCGAGGACGGCGGCCGCGTGCGGCCGATCGTCTACCGCGCGTCGATCGCCGAGATGGTCGTCCCGTACGGCGACCCGTCGCCGGTGCGCTTCTGGCAGAACTACTTCGACGCCGGCGAGTACTCCCTCGGCAAGGAGGCCAACGCGCTGCGCCTCGGCTGCGACTGCCTCGGCGAGATCCACTACGTCGACGCGGTCATCGCGGACGACGACGGCAACCCCCGCCACCTGCCGAACGCGATCTGCATGCACGAGGAGGACGACGGCGTGCTGTGGAAGCACACCGACGCCTACAACGGGACCAGCTCGGTCCGCCGCCAGCGCCGCCTGGTCGTGTCGTTCTTCATCACCGTCGGCAACTACGACTACGGGTTCTACTGGTACCTCTACCTCGACGGCACCATCGAGCTCGACTGCAAGGCGACCGGCGTGGTGTTCGCGTCGGCGTACCCGGGCCCGCGGCCGGACGGGTCGCCGTACCCGTGGGCGAGCGAGATCGCGCCGGGGGTCGGAGCGCCGTACCACCAGCACCTGTTCTCCGCGCGGCTCGACATGATGCTCGACGGCGTCGGCAATTGCGTCGACGAGGTCGACGCGGCCCGGGTTCCGATCGGGCCGGAGAACCCCCACGGCAACGGCTTCACCCGCGCGGTCACCCGGTTGCGGCGCGAGTCCGAGGGTGCCCGGCTCGCCGACGGCTCGGTCGGCCGGGTCTGGCAGGTGAGCAACCCGGAGCGCACCAACCGCCTGGGCCAGCCGGTCGCCTACGCCCTTCACCCCGAGGGTCTGCCCACGCTGCTGGCGGACCCGGCGTCCTCGATCGCACGACGCGCGGCGTTCACGACCCGGCACCTGTGGGTGACCGCGCAGGCCGACGCGGAGCGCTACCCGTCGGGTCAGTACGTCAACCAGAACCCCGGCAACACCGGGATCGACACCTGGGTGCGTGCGGACCGCGACATCGACGGCACCGACATCGTGCTGTGGCACACGTTCGGTCTGACCCACTTCCCGCGGCCGGAGGACTGGCCGATCATGCCGGTCGACCACACCGGGTTCGTGATGAAGCCGGTGGGCTTCTTCGACCGCAACCCCGCGCTCGACGTGCCCGAGCCCGCGTCGAAGCACTGCCTCACGGAGGGGTCGTCGTGTCACTGATCGACCTCCACCCGGCCGACCTGCACCTGCTGGCCGGGCTCGCCTGCCTGGTCGCCGCCCTGGTCATGCTCTCGGGCGCCCGCTCCCGTGCGAGCCGGACCGGTCATGCCGTCGTCGTCGCGACCATGGCGGCCCTGGTCGTGGCCGGTCACTCGGTGCCGGTCGCCCTCGGCTGCGCCGTCGCGCTCGCCGCCACGGCGGTCGTGCTGTCCCGCACGCGCGACAGCGAGGGGCGGGCCTGCTCGCTCGACGTCGCCGTGTGCAGCGGACTGGTGATGCTCATGGCGCTCCCCCTCCTGCTCGCCGCCTCGGGGCACGGCGCGCCGGAACCGGGGGAGCACGGGCTGCACGCCGGGATGCATGCCGCGATCCCGGGCCACGAGGACCACCAGCTCGTCCTCGGCGCCGTGACCCTCCTCCTGGTCGGCGCCTGGGCGGTCTCGCGCCGGCGCCTGCCCTCCGACGCGTCCGCCCCGGCTGCACGGATTGCCTCCTGGGCGATGGCCGTCGGCATGGGCGCCATGGTCGTGGCCTGAACCGGCGGACCGTCACCTCGCGACCTCACGGTGCGTGAGCCCTGCCGGGAACGGGGCTCGCGCCCTCCGGCGTACGGATGGGCTGCACCGCTCACCTCACCTCCGACCTCGCGATCAGTCGGAGGCCGACGAGCGCCGGCAGGAGGAGCCAGGCGACGGCGGTGGCCGCGAGGTGCGCCCACTGGTCACCCGCGATGGACCCGTCGAAGAGCGGGGCCTGCGCGTTGCTGGCGTCCACCCACGGCTGCAGCTCCAGGAACCGCTCCTGGCTGGACGCCAGGATCCCGAACAGGGTGGGCAGCACGAGTGAGTAGACGAAGTAGGCCACCAGCGCCACCGGCGTGCTCCGGAACAGGATGCCGAACGTGGTGCCGGTCAGCAGGCACAAGAGGCTCCCCAGCACGATGAGCAGGAAGTGGGCGACGGAGACGTCCCACACCCGGTCCGTGCGGGTGATCGCGGTTCCGACCAGGTTGCCGACGACTCCGATGGCGAGGGCGACGAGCATCGACACGACTCCCACGGCCACCGAGGCGATGACCTTGGCCAGGATGACCCAGTTCCGGTGGGGCACCAGCGTGAACGTCGTCAGACCGCTGCGTTGGGTCCACTCGCTCGTGATCGACAGGAGGGCGATGATCGGCAGGATGACGGTCATCGGGAACCCGATCGCCTCGGCGAACGTGTAGAAGGTCAGCTCCGCGTCGGGCGCGAACAGGATCGTCGCCACCGTGGACAGCAGGGCAGCGATGACGATGCTCGACATCAGCCAGAAACCGGATCGGGTGTCGAACATCTTGCCCAGCTCGACGTAGGTCACCCGCGACAGGGACACCTGGCGCGCGGATGCCTGCACCCGCACAGGGTCGAGGGCCTTGGTGGTCATGCTGCTCTCCCTTCTCGTTCGGTGTCGGAGGTGAGCTGGAGGAACACGTCCTCGAGACCGCCCTCGGCGGTGCGCAGCTCGATGAGGGCCAGGTAGGACTCCCGCGCGACCAGTCCGACGGTCGTGGGGTCGGCGTCGGATCGCAGGGAACCGTCCTCGGAACGCGTGGTGACGAAGCCGGACCCGCTGAGGGCCCGCTCGAGAGCATCCGGGTCCTGCGCCCGGACGATGCTCCCCGCAGCGCGCAGCAGCTCCGCCAGCGAACCCTGGGAGACGATGCGGCCGCCCCCGATCATCACGATGTCGTCGGCGATGACCTCGATCTCGTGGAGCAGGTGTGACGACAACAGGACGGTCCCTCCGTCGTCCGCGTAGTCGCGGAGCAGGTCGCGCATCCACCGGATGCCGGCCGGATCGAGCCCGTTGGCCGGTTCGTCGAGGATCAGCACCGATGGTCTGCCGATCAGGGCGACCGCGATGCCGAGTCGTTGACGCATCCCCAGCGAGTAGCCGCCGACCCGTCGGTTCGCGTCGGTCTCGGTCAGGCTCACCAGGTCGAGTGCCTCCTCGACACGCCGCGTCGGTAGCCCGATCATCTGCTGCGCGAGGGTGAGGACCTCACGACCGGTGCGTCCAGCGTGCTGGGCCGAGGCGTCCAGCATCACACCGACCTCCAGTCCCGGGTTCGGGAGGTCGGCGAACCTGCGACCGGAGATGGTGGCGTTGCCAGAGTTGGGCCGGGTCAGGCCGACCATCATCCGCATCGAGGTCGACTTGCCGGCCCCGTTCGGGCCCAGGAAGCCGGTCACACGGCCGGCTCGAGCGGTGAAGCTGATGTTGTCGACGACGGTGCGGCCGCCGTACTTCTTGGACAGTGAGTCGACGGTGATCATGGCAAGCTCCTCGATGAGGTGGTACGTCGACGACCAGGCGGTCAGGAGGCGGCCGCCACCGCGACTGGTCTGACCACGAGCGCCATCGCGAACATGCGTCAAGCCTGGGCGGGACCGGCTGGGCACACATCGGGGCGACGCCCTGACCTCGCACCCTGATCTCGACCCGGCCTCCAGGCGCCGTCCGGGCCAGGTCGTCAGCGCGTGTGCGCGTCCGGGCCCGAGTCGGCCCGCTGGACGGCGCGGGCGAGCGCCACCCGGGAGGGAACACCCATCTTGGCGAAGATGTGACGCAGGTGGGTCTCGACCGTCTTCTGGCTGAGGAACAGCTCCGCCGCGATCTGCGGGTTCGTCTTGCGGTCGACGACCAGGCGTGCCACCTGCAGCTCCCGCTCGGTCAGCGATGCAATCCCGACTCCGCTCGACGTGCCTGGTCGGGTTCGCCGGTGGATGCGATGGCCGAGCCTGCCCAGCTCGCGTTCCGCCGCGTTCCGGTAGTGCAGCGCGCCGCACGCGTCGAGCTCCGTGGCCGCGCGCTGCAGCTCGGCGATGGCGCGGTCGCGCTGGCCGGCCCGGGCGAGAGCGCGGCCGGCCAGGGTGCGGGACAGCGCCGCCTCGATCGGGGCTTCGACCTGGCCGGCGGCAGCGGCAGACGACAGCGCGAGCGCGACGGCCCCTGCCGTGTCGCCGTCGTGCAGGGCGACGGCTGCGGCAGCCCGTTCTGCCCAGGCGGCAGCGAGTGGGAGCGGGGCAGTGGCCACCATGGCCTCGGCGCAGGTCGACGCACGCTTCGCGTCGTCTCGCCGTCCGAGGGCGAGCCAACAACGCGTCAGCAGCTCGAGGCAGTACGCCCTCCAGCCCCCCGGGATGAGCGTCAGCTCCTCGCCCCCCGCCGAGCCGAGCAGCATCTCGACGGCCTGTGCCGGTTCGGCGGTCTCGAGCAGGGCGTTCGCGAGCCGTACCGCCGCCCAGGCCGACACGAATCCCCGGTCGAGCTCACGAGTGAGCTCGACACTCTCCTGCGCGGTGTCGACGGCGAGGTCCAGGTCCCCGGTGGCAACCGCGATGACGGAGCGGTTGAAGAGGTTCCCGACGAGCGCCTGGGGGTTGACTGACAGCCGGGAGGCCTCGATGGCCTCGTCGAGGAGCTCGCTGGCTTCGGTCAGCTTGGCGCGGACGTACCAGATCCTGCCCAGCAGCTGGTTCAGGAGCGGGATGGCCTCGCCCTGCCCGGTGGCACGGGCGAGGGTGAGGGCACGGGAGGCGTGGGCGTCGGCCGCCTCGAACAGATCGAGGTAGGCCTCGGCGGCTGCGAGCCACGCCGCCGCGTCGACGCGGCGCGAGAGCTCGTCGTCGGAGAGGCTCTCGATGAGTGCCGCGGCGTCGGCACGGTGGGATCGAGCTCGTCCACCCGCCCCGGTCATGGCATCGGCAAGCGCTGTCATCGCCTGCGCCGTGGCCTTCAGCGGGCGGTCGCCGACCTCCTGCGCGGCGGCGACCGCGCGCTCGCCCCACTCCCCCATCGACCGGTAGTTGGATCGGTAGAGCTCGTTCTTCGCGAGCTCGATGAGCAGGGCAACTGTCTCCTCCGAGACGGGCTCCGGCAGGCCGCGGAGAACGCTCACGAGACGCACGTGGGCCTGCTCGTAACGGCCGAGCTGGTCCTCGGCTCTGGCACACGCCAGCGTCAGCGCGTCGCGCGGCGCGACCGACTCGTCCGGGATCGTCGTCCGGCCCTCGAGCAGCACGCGGCGAGCGTCGGCGAAACGGCCCGTCGCGGCCAACGCACCGGCGCGCGCCAGGAGCAGCCCGACCCGCTCCTCTGCCGGGGCCGTCTGCGGCAGGATCCGCAGGGCGGCCGCGAACCACCGTTCGGCGCTTGCGGGCGCCAGTCGGGCGGCCGCCTCGCCGGCCTCGCGCAGGACCGCGACTGCGCCGAGGTCACCTTCGCGCGCGGACCGCTCGATGTGGTGCGCGCGGACTCCGGCCGTGGCTCCACGCGCCGTGCAGGCTTCGGCGCACCGTGCGTGCGCGCCGAGTCGCCATGCAGCGGGGGACGCCTCGTAGACGGCCCGTCGCACGAGCGGGTGCCGGAAGCGAAATCGCCGCGGCACGTCGGTGGTGCGAACGAGGTCGAGCCGCAGGAACTCGTCGATCGCGTCCAGGGTCGACGTCTCGGACGTCGCCGAGGCGGCCGCCGCGAGCTCGGGCTCGAACGGGTCGCCGGCGACAGCGGCACCTTCGAGAACGAGACGTGCATCGTGCGGCAACATCGCCAGCTCCTCGGTCAGCGCGGCGGCGACCGCCGACGGGATCCCGATGGCCATGGACAGGCCGGCTGCGTGGGACGCCGCCCTGGCCGTGCGTGTGACAGCCCGGGCGAGCTCCTGCAGGTAGAACGGGTTGCCGCCGCTCTCCTCGTAGAGGGCGGCAGCTTCGGTGGAGTCGAGCGCACCTCCCAGGAGCTCGCGCGCCTGGGCGAGGCTCAGCGCGCCGAGCATGATGCGGGTGAGCACCCCCTGGCGGTCGGCATGCTCCAGGGCGCCCGCCAATGCGTGCGGCATCTGGCGCGGGCGCGTGGCCAAGGTCATCAGGACCGCTGCCGCTGGCGGCCGGCGCAGGAGGGCGATCAAGAGCTCCACCGATGCTGAATCCGCCCAGTGGAAGTCGTCGAGCACGAGGACGAGGGGCCTGCGTGCCGCGAGCCGATGGAGCAGCTCGCGCACGGCGCGGTGGCTGCGGTACCGCTCGTGCTGGGCGGCCACCCTGTGAGTGCCCGCGAGCGCCGACAGCGACGGGAACACGTGTGCCAGCTCCGCCTGGACGTCGCCGTCGAGGGTCGCCAGTCGTTGTGGGTCCAGCCGATCGACGTAGTCGTCCAACGCGTCGACGAAGACGGAGAAGGGGAGGTTCTGCTCGAGCTCCGACGCGGACCCGGAGAGGACCAGGCATCCGCGCAGCTCCGCTCGGGCGGCGAGCTCGCAGATCAGCCGCGTCTTGCCGATTCCCGGCTCACCGACGAGCTCGATGGCGCCAGGGATGCCTCGCACGAGGTCGTCGAGGACCCCTTCCAGCACACCCAGCTCCTCGCCACGCCCGACGAGGTGCTCGGCCAGGAGAGCCATGTCCACCCCAAGTTCGATCTCTCGGCGGACGAGGCAGCGGCCCGGACGTCGACGCCCAGGGGAGGGCCGCCTACGCCCGCTCCGGTTCGTCCGTGACTGCAGGCTGGCACCTTGGTCCCGGCGTCGACTAGGGACTCACGACTTCATGCGCCACGGCGAAGGTCCTGCGGACGCGACGCTCGAGGCGTCGCGAGCTCGGGGTGGCCGCGACTCACCCGAGCTGGTGGTCCAGGTTGCAGGCGGCGCTGATCAGGGCCAGGTGGGTGAAGGCCTGGGGGAAGTTGCCGAGCAGCTCACCGGTCGGGCCGATCTCCTCGGAGTACAGCCCGACGTGGTTGGCGTAGGTGAGCATCTTCTCGAAGGCCAGCCGGGCCTCGTCGACGCGACCCGCCCGAGCGAGTGCCTCGACCCACCAGAAGGAGCACATCGAGAAGGTCGCCTCCTTGCCGGTGAGGCCGTCGGGTGACGCATCGAGATCGTAGCGGTAGACGAGGCTGTCGGCGACCAGGTCGCTGGAGATGGCATCGAGCGTGGAGATCCAGCGCGGATCGGTGGGAGCGATGAACTTGCACAGGGGCATGAGGAGCAGGGAGGCGTCCAGTACGTCGGTGTCGTAGCGCTGCACGAATGCCCGACGCCCGGGGTGCCAGCCGCGCTCCATGATCTGGTTGTAGATGCGGTCGCGGACCGCCATCCAGCGGTGGAGATCGGCGGGCAGGCCGCGCTGCCGCGCGATCCGGATGGCGCGCTCGACCGCGACCCAGCTCATCAGCCGGGAGTAGGTGTAGTCCTGCCGGCCGCCGCGCGTCTCCCAGATCCCCTCGTCGGGCTGGTCCCAGTGGTCCATCAACCACTCGAGGTCACGGGTGAGCTCCATCCACCCGTCGTGGTAGAGGGGCCGCCCGTACTTGTTGCAGAGGTAGACGGAGTCCATGAGCTCCCCGTAGATGTCGAGCTGCAGCTGCGTCGCCGCGCCGTTGCCGATCCGCACCGGCGCCGAGCCCCGGTAGCCCTCCAGGTTCGGGAGCTCCTGCTCGGGCAGGTCTTCGCGCCCGTCGATGCCGTACATGATCTGCAGCGGCCCCGACTCGCGGTCGACCGCCGGGCGGAGGCGTCCCTCCAGCCACGCCATGAAGGCGGCCGCCTCCTCGGTGAACCCGAGCCTGAGCAGCGCATAGAGCGAGAAGGCCGCGTCGCGTATCCACGTGTAGCGGTAGTCCCAGTTGCGCGCGCCCCCGATCTCCTCCGGCAGGCTGGTGGTGGGGGCGGCCACGATCGCCCCGGTCGGCGCGTACGTGAGCAGCTTGAGCGTGAGTGCCGACCGGTGCACCATCTCGCGCCAGCGTCCGGTGTAGTTCGAGCAGCTCAGCCAGTCCCGCCAGAACGCCACGGTGGCGTCGAACTCGCCTGCGATGTCGGCGTCCACGCAGGGCACGGGCATCTCGCCGGGCTGCGCGAGGTCGAGGACGAAGGTGGCCGTCTCTCCGGCTCGCAGCTGGATGCGGGCGCGGACGTCGACACCGTGGACGATCTCGAGCAGGGAGCGAGTCGAGAGGCTGAGTCCCAGGTGGGGAGAGCGGAAGATCGCGCCGTGCGGGGCGAGCGTGACCTCGTGGCGGTCGCGCCCGTAGTCGAATCGAGGGGCGACGTCGACGACGAAGCGCACGTCTCCCCGCACGGCGACCAGCCGGCGGACCAGGCGGTGGTGGTGCGCCGCCTCACCGGCGCGCCGCGGAGGCATGAAGTCCTGGACTTCACCCACTCCGCCGGGCGTCAGGAAGCGCGTGATGAGGATGTTGGTGTCGGGCAGGTAGAGCTGCTTGGAGCTCCAGCCGTCACCGTCGGGCGAGATACGGAACAGACCTCCGTCATCGGCGTCGAGGATCGCCGCGAAGACGCTCGGTGAGTCGAAGCGCGGGCAGCAGTACCAGTCGATCGTGCCTTCGGTGCCCACGAGCGCCACGGTGTGCAGGTCGCCGATCAGTCCGTGCTCGGCGATGGGCAGGTAGCGCTGCCGCGGTCCGTTCCGAGCTCCGCTGGACACGACGATTCCTAGTCGACCCGCACGCCGTCACGTGAGGTCATCCGGCATCCTCGATGGCATCCGGCTGGAGCACGAGCTTCCCCTTGGTCGCCGCACTCTCCAACAGCTCGTGTGCGTGTCGCGCCTCCGACAAGGGCAGGCGCTCGGCCACGACCGGGTGGATCTCGCCACGACGCAGCAGCTCGATCAGCACGCCGAAGTCCTCCCGGAACCACTCGGGGTAGCGGGGCACTCCGCCGACTGCTCCGGGTCGGTTCTCCGCCGCCTCGCGGAACTTCTGGATCGAGTAGGGCATCGCGGAGCGGCGAGGCGAGAGCTTCGCCCACACCCACAGCGCTGCTATCGCCGCGTACCACTCGATCACCGCCGGCCAGTTCTTGTGCCCGTCCGTGAGCGTGTTGTAGCGGCCGAACACGACGAGCCTTCCGCCGGGCCGCAGCGCGCGGAAGGAGCGCAGCGACAGCGGCCCACCCAGGCTGTCGACCACGACGTCGACACCCTCGCCGCCCGTCAGGTCGCGCACCCGAGCCAGGAAGTCCTCGTTCTGGTAGTCGATCGCCACGGCACCGAGCCGCTCGACCGCGGCGCCGTCGCGAGCCGCAGCGGTCCCGAATATGCGAAGCCCGGCCACCGCCCCGAGCTCGAGAGCCGCGGTGCCCACCCGGCCGGCCGCGCCGTGCACGAGCACCCTCTCCCCGCGTCTCGCCATCGCGATGCGGTGAAGCACCTGGTAGGCGGTCATGTAGGTGAAGACGAGGCTCAGGACCTCGGCCGGGTCGAGATCCCCGGGGACCTCGACCGCGCCCGCCTCCGGCACGCAGACGCGGTCCGCGTCGGCGCCCCACACCGTCAGCGCGCCGATGCGGTCTCCCCGCCGCAGCCTCGAGCAACCCGGCCCAACCTCCTCGACGACACCGACGAGCTCGTAGCCGGGCGTGAACGGCGGCTTCGGGCCGCCTGGGATGTAGGTGCCGGCGCGCAGCTGTGAATCGGTGAACGACACCCCAGCCGCGAGTACCTTGACGCGCACCTCGCCCGGACCCGGTCGCGGATCCTCCTCCTCCACCATCCTCAACACCTCGGGGCCCCCGAAGTGGTCGACGATCACACGCTTCATCGCTCCTCCAGACAACAGATCGGGTCCACCTCCGTGGTCGGAGCGGCCAACCCAGCGTCGCGCTCGGTGCGATCGGTGTCGGTGCTCCCAGGGGCGGGCATGGCACGAGCATGCGACCGTTGACCGGCGCCGACATCGGGGTGGCACCCTGAACTCGCACCCCGATCCTTGTCGGGTCGAGGGGGGGTCGCCGACACGGCGCGGGCCCGACCCTGGCCATCGGTGGGCCGGGCCCGCGCTGGTCCTAGACGCGAACGTGTCGCGCATCCCCCGAAAACCAGCATGCTCGTCCGCCGCGGCCGTAGACATAGGCACTTCTACCGGTTCCTGCTAGCCCCCACGGACGAGCCCGGGCCGCGGTCGGGGGCCCGGACGGGCCCGCGCGCTGGGCGGATGCCCGCGGGCTGGAACACCCGGCGGCCGACGTCGTCGACCGTCGACCGCCGGGCGCACGGGGGCGATCATCCGGCCAGGCCCCACAGCCGGCGGAAGCCGTCCTGGTAGTCGGTCGAGCCGTACGGCGTGCCACCGGCGCCGAGGCCGAGGCCGCGATCGCCGGCTTCACCGTGCTCAACGACATCACCTGCCGCGACTGGCAGTTCCGCACCCGCGAGTGGCTGCAGGGCAAGAACTGGGACTCCACCACCCCGGTCGGGCCCTACCTCGTCACGCCCGACGAGCTGCCTGGCGGCGCACGCCCCGCGCTGTCCATCTCGTGCGAGGTCGACGGCGAGCCCATGCAGAAGGACAGCACCGCCGACCTGCTGTTCGACCCGGTCGCCCTGGTGGAGTACGTCTCCACGATGGTCCGCCTCAACCCGGGCGACCTGATCGCCACCGGCACCCCCGGCGGCGTCGGCCACGCCCGCAAGCCGGAGGTCTACCTCCGGGCCGGCCAGCGCGTGGTCACCGAGATCGAGGGCATCGGTCGGCTCGAGAACCTCGTCGTCTCGGACCCGGCATGACCACCGCGACGAGCCTGCGCAGGCTGGCCGACAGCCGGCGCTGGGTCGAGGAGGGCACGCTTCTGTGCGCGCGCGCCGTCGACGTCCTCGCCGACGAGCAGTACGGCGAGCCGTCGGCGCTCCCCCGCTGGAACCGCGCCCACCTGGTCGCCCACCTGGCGGCCAACGCCGAGGCGCTGCGCAACCTGGCCCGCTGGGCCGCGACCGACGAGGTGACCCCGATGTACTCCTCGCCGGAGCAGCGCAACGCCGACATCGAGCGCGGCGCCACCCGGTCGCCGGCCGCGTTGCGGACCTGGTTCCACGAGGCGGCGGCCGCACTGACCGCCGACCTCGACAGGCTGGGCGACGACCAGTGGCGGGCGCGCGTGCACACGGCCCAGGGTCGCGAGGTGCCTGCCTCCGAGGTCCCGTGGCTGCGCGCCCGCGAGGTGATGGTGCACGCCGTCGACCTGGCCGTCGGGGTCACCTTCGCGGACCTGCCGGACGACTTCCTGACCGCCCTCGAGGCGGACATCCACGAGAAGCGCGGGGCCGGCGTCCTCGGCATCGAGGGCGCCCTCGCCGACCGCGTCGGCTACCTGGCCGGACGCACGACCGCAGGCGTCACGGCCGGCGGAGCGCCCGCGCCCGACCTCCCTCCCTGGCTGTGAACCGAAGGACGTGACATGAGCACCAACGACCGCGTCGGCACCCCCGACGCCATCATCATCGGCGGCGGCATCGGCGGCCTGTCGGCCGCGGTTGCACTGACCCGCCGCGGCATCCGGGTCCGGCTCTACGAGAAGGCCCACGAGTTCGGCGAGGTCGGCGCGGGCCTGCAGATCGCCCCGAACTGCACCCGCATCCTCCACGAGTACGGGCTGCTGGAGGAAGTGAAGTCGCTCGGTGTCCTCCCCGAGGCGATGGTGATGAAGGACGCCACCGACGGGTCCGAGCTGACCCGCCTCGACCTCGACGACCTCGAGCGCACCTACGGTTTCCCCTACATGGTGATCCACCGCTCCGACCTCCACCGCACCATCCTCCGCGAGGCCGAGCGGCTCGGCGTCGACCTGCGCACGGGACTGGCCGCGACGGCGTACGAGAACCGCACCCTCGCGACCGGCGTTCCGGGTGCCCGGGTGACGTTCGCCGACGGCACCAGCGACGAGGCCGAGGTGGTCATCGCGGCCGACGGCCTCCACTCGGTCGCCCGCCGGCTCCTGGTCGACGACGAACCGGTCAGCTCGGCGTACGTCGCGTACCGCGGCGCGGTCCCCATCGAGAGCGTCCGCTCCCACGACGTCTCGGAGACCGAGGTCGTGGTCTACGTCGGACCCCGCTGCCACTTCGTGCAGTACCCCCTGCGCGGCGGCGAGATGTTCAACCAGGTCGCCGTCTTCGAGTCGGACAAGGCGCTGCGCGGGGAGGAGGACTGGGGCACCCCGGACGAGCTCGACGACGCCTTCGACGGGATGTGCGACCAGGTCCAGCAGGGTCTCCCGCTCATGTGGCGGGACAAGTGGTGGCGCATGTTCGACCGCGACCCGATCGAGACATGGGTGCACGGGCGGATCGCGCTCCTGGGCGACGCCGCGCACCCGCCGCTGCAGTACATGGCACAGGGCGCGGTCATGGCCATCGAGGACGGCTGGGTGCTCGGCGAGCACGTCGCCGCCCAGGGCGCGGCCCGGACCGCGACCGGCTCCGGCGTCGACTGGGACGCCGCGCTGGCGGCGTACGACGCCGTGCGGCCCGAGCACTGCCACCGGGTCGTCACCACGGCCCGGTCGTGGGGCGAGCTGTGGCACCTGGACGGGGTGCCCCGGCGGCAGCGCAACCAGGTGCTGCGCGAGCGCGACACCTACGACTACACCTACACCGACTGGATCTACGGCCGGACGGCCCTCACTCCCGGGCAGGAACCCCCTCCCTACCCGACCTTCCCCCTCGCGTCGGTCGCGGTCCGGGAAGAGCTCTCAGGCGTGTGACCCATCCGGCTCGACCGCAGTGGGAAATCCCGGCGGGCCGCCGCCCGGCCAGGTCAGGACGCACGCCAGGGGGTCGCTCAGCCGAACTCCCGGCGGGTCGCGCCCGAGGCCGGCATCGTCTTGTCGAGGACGTCCAGGGCCTGGCGCATCGCCTGCACCCTCGCCGCGAGCAGGTCGAGCGTCGGTTGACCGTGACCGTCCGCGTCCTCGAGCAGCGACGCCACCGACTCCTCCACCAGCGAGAGCCGATCCTCGAGCTCGCCGATGACGTCCACCTCGCCCTCGACCTGTCGACGCAGGAACTCGGTCTGGGTGGCGAGGCGCCGCCCGGCCAGCCAGAGGTCGACGAACACCTGGACCTTGGCGCGCAGCACCCACGGGTCGAACGGCTTCGAGATGTAGTCGGCGCCGCCAGCGGCGTAGCCGCGGTAGGCATGCTGCTGGTCGGTGTCGACGGCGGTCAGGAAGATGATCGGGACGTCCCTGGTGCGGGTCCGCGCCTTGATCCGTGACGCGGTCTCGAAGCCGTCCATGCCCGGCATCTGCGCGTCCAGGAGGATCAGTGCGAAGTCGTCCTTGAGCAGCGCGCGCAGCGCCTCCTCCCCGGACGAGGCCTTGACCAGGACCTGGTCGAGCGAGTTGAGCACCGCCTCGAGCGCGAGCAGGTTCTGCTCGCGGTCGTCGACCAGCAGGATCCTCGCCCGTTCGGTCACGACAGCCACGTCCGGAGCCGGGAGAGGAGGTGGTCGATGTCGACCGGCTTGGTGACGTAGTCGGAGGCACCCGCGGCCAGGCTGTTCTCCCGGTCGCCGGGCATGGCCTTCGCCGTCAGCGCGATGACCGGGAGGTCGCGGTACGCCGGCACCCGGCGGATCTCCCGCATCGCGGTGTAGCCGTCCATCCCCGGCATCATCACGTCCATCAGCACCAGGTCGATGTCCTGATCCCGGTCGAGCGCCTGCAGCCCTTCCTCGCCGTTCTCGGCGTAGAACACCTCGATCCCGAACTGTTCCAGCGCACTGGTGAGCGCGAACACGTTGCGGACGTCGTCGTCGACGATGAGGATCCGCCTGCCGGCGAACATCGGTTCGCCGCCGACGCTGTGCGCCTCGAGCGCCGGCTCGGGGGCGAGCTCTACCCCGGCCCGGTTCAGGAAGAGGGCGACGTCGTCGACGAGCCGCTCGTCGGTCTGCGGGCAGGTCACGACCATCGAGCGGGCGTACTGACGCAGCCTGCTCTCGTCCTTGGCGCTGACCACCCGTCCGTTGCTGACCACCACCGGGATGCCGCGCAGAGCCTTCCGCGAGCGCATCCGCTTGATCACGTCGAACCCGCTCCCGCCGGGGAGCTTGAGCTCCACGACGACACAGTCGTAGCTGCGCGCATCGAGGGCATCGACGGCCTCGGCGACGCTCGTGACCACGTGCAGCTCGACGTCGGGAACGGCACCGAACAGCGCCACCACCACGGGCGGGTTGTCGGCACCGGCACCGCTGACCACCAGGAGCGAACGGGTCTTGCGGGCGAGGTACGCCTTCAGGTCCTCGACGCCCGCCGCCAGCCGCTCCGGGGTCGCCGGCTGCACGACACCCCAGGCGCCGGCGTGCCGCCCGACCAGGACGTCGTCGGTCGCGTCGTCCGAGTGCACCACGACCGTGGGGACGTGCCGGGTCTCCGGATCGGCCTTGAGCACCCGCAGCAGCGGGACGCCGTCGGCCGCGAGCAGGTCCATGCCGACCACCAGCCCCGCCGGCTGCAACGTCCGGGCCGCCACCAGCGTTCGCGCGGCGTCGTCCGTGGTCACCACCTTGAACCCCGCCTCCCGGCCGTACTCGACCGCGGCCGCCCGGAGCGACCTGCTGCGGAGCGACACCAGCAGCACCGAGTCGTCCCTCTGGATCCGACCCTCGTCGTCCTCGACCCGACCGATCTCCCCGCCCGGCGTGCCCCCCTCCACGTCCCGGTGACCCGCCGGCTCGATCGCGGCCGGAACGGCCTCCCGCTCGGCCCACCGGACCGGCACGTACAGCGTGAACGTGCTGCCCCGACCCGGCTGGCTGTCCACCCGGATCTCGCCGCCGAGCAGCCGCGCGATCTCGCGGCTGATGGACAGGCCCAGCCCGGTGCCACCGAACTTGCGGCTGATCGTGCCGTCGGCCTGCTGGAAGGCCTCGAAGATCACCTTGAGCTGGTCCGGCGGGATGCCGATGCCGGTGTCGGACACGGCGAACGCCAGCACCTGACC
Organism: Nocardioides guangzhouensis; assembly: GCF_004519545.1. Classification (GTDB taxonomy): domain Bacteria; phylum Actinomycetota; class Actinomycetes; order Propionibacteriales; family Nocardioidaceae; genus Nocardioides; species Nocardioides guangzhouensis. The sequence goes on along the minus strand of NZ_SDKM01000005.1, from coordinate 62,501 downwards.
GGCGTCGAGGCCCGGGGTGCTGAACCGGTGTCCCGGAGCAGGGCGGATCTCCAGCCGCACGTCACCTGCCGAGGTGAACTTCACCGCGTTGGAGAGCAGGTTGCGCAGCACCTGCTGCAGGCGATGCTGGTCGGAGCTCAGGGTCCGGGGCACCTCCGCCGCCACGTCCACCGAGAACCGGAGGTCCTTCTCTGCGGTGAGTGGCCGGAACGTCGCCTCGACGTACTCCACGATCCCGGCCACGGCGACCTCGGCCGGGTGGACGTCCATCTTGCCCGCCTCGACCTTGGACAGGTCGAGGATGTCGTTGATGAGCTGCAGCAGGTCGGTGCCGGCGCCGTGGATGGTGCGCGAGTACTCCACCTGGCGGGGGCTCAGGTTGCCGTCGACGTTGTCACTGAGCAATTGGGCGAGGATCAGCAGCGAGTTCAACGGGGTGCGCAGCTCGTGCGACATGTTGGCGAGGAACTCCGACTTGTACCGCGAGGAGAGTGCGAGCTGCTCCGCGCGGTCCTCCAGGCCTCGCCGGGCGTCCTCGATCTCGAGGTTCTTGATCTCGATCGCCCGGTTCTGCGCAGCGAGCTGTCGGGCCTTCTCCTCGAGCTCGGCGTTGGTCTGCTGGAGCTCCACCTGCTGGGTCTGCAGCTCCTCGGACTTGTCCTGCAGCTCGGCCGCGAGCCGTTGCGACTCCACCAGGAGCTCCTCGGTGCGCGAGCTGGCGATGATGGCGTTCAGCGAGACGCCGATGATCTCCATGAGCTGCCCGAGGAACTGCATGTGCACCTCGCTGAACGGCTCGAACGACGCCAGCTCGACCACGCCGAGCACCTGGTCCTCGAAGAGCACCGGGAGCACGACGATGCTGACCGGGGTGGCCGCGCCCAGCCCCGACGAGATCCGGACGTAGTCGGTAGGCACGCTCCCGAGCACGATCGGGGACCGCTGCGCCGCCGCCTGCCCCACGATCCCCTCGCCGAGGGTGAACCTGTCGGGAACCGACCGTCGGGCGCGGTAGCCGTACGACGCGATCCGTCGCACCGCGCCGTCGCCGTCCACGACGTTGTCGGCGAGGAAGAAGGAGCCCTGTCGGGCGCCGACCAGCGGCGTGAGCTCGTTGACGATGAGCTGGATGACGTCGAGCAGGTCCCGGCCTCCCTGCATGTGCCCGGTGAACCGGGCGAGGTTGGTCTTCAGCCAGTCCTGCTCCTCGTTGGTCCGCGTGGTCTCGCGGAGGTTGTCGATCATCTCGTTGAGGTTGTCCTTCAGCTCGGCGACCTCGCCCTGAGCCTCGACGGTGATCTGCTGGCTGAGGTCGCCCTGGGTCACGGCGGTGGACACCTCTGCGATCGCGCGCAGCTGGGTGGTGAGCGTGCTGGCGAGCTGGTTGACGTTCTCGGTGAGCCGTCGCCAGGTGCCGGACACGTCGGCCACCTGTGCCTGGCCACCGAGCTTCCCCTCGGTTCCCACCTCGCGCGCCACGCGGGTCACCTCGTCGGCGAACGACGACAGCTGGTCGACCATCCGGTTCACCGTCGTCTTGAGCTCGAGGATCTCGCCTCGCGCCTCGACGGTGATGGTGCGGGTCAGGTCGCCGCTGGCGACCGCGGTGGTCACCTCGGCGATGTTGCGCACCTGGCTGGTGAGGTTGTTCGCCATCGAGTTCACCGAGTCGGTGAGGTCCTTCCACGTGCCGGCGACGCCCCGGACGTGCGCCTGCCCGCCGAGGATCCCCTCGGTGCCCACTTCCCGGGCGACGCGGGTGACCTCGTCGGCGAACGCCCGAAGGGTGTCCACCATGGCGTTGATCGTCGAGGCGAGTGCCGCCACCTCGCCCCGTGCTTCGATCGCGATCTTCTGGCTGAGGTCGCCGCGGGCCACGCCGGTCGAGACCGTGGCGATGCTGCGCACCTGGTTCGTGAGGTTGCTGGCCATCGAGTTCACCGAGTCGGTCAGGTCCCGCCAGGTGCCGGCCACCCCCGGCACCCGGGCCTGCCCGCCCAGTACCCCCTCCGTGCCGACCTCCCGGGCAACGCGGGTCACCTCGTCCGCGAACGCGGACAGCTGGTCGACCATCGTGTTCACGGTGCTCTTGAGCTCGAGGATCTCGCCGCGCGCGTCGACGGTGATCTTGCGGGTCAGGTCACCGCTCGCGACGGCGGTTGTCACCTCGGCGATGTTGCGCACCTGGGAGGTGAGGTTCGCGGCCATCATGTTGACGTTCTCGGTGAGGTCCTTCCAGGTACCCGAGACGTCGTGCACGTCGGCCTGCCCGCCGAGCCGGCCCTCGGTGCCCACCTCGCGGGCCACGCGGGTCACCTCGTCCGCGAACGACGACAGCTGGTCCACCATCGTGTTCACGGTCGTCTTGAGGGCGAGGATCTCGCCCCGGGCCTCGACCGTGATGGTGCGGGTCAGGTCGCCGCGGGCCACGGCTGTCGTGACCTCGGCGATGTTGCGAACCTGCGCGGTCAGGGTGCCCGCCATGAAGTTCACCGAGTCCGTGAGGTCGCGCCACGTCCCGGAGACACCGGGGACCGCGGCCTGCCCGCCGAGCTGGCCCTCGCTGCCGACCTCGCGGGCCACGCGGGTCACCTCGTCCGCGAACGAGGACAGCTGGTCCACCATCGTGTTCACGGTGGTCTTGAGCTCCGCGAGCTCTCCGCGCACGTCGACGGTGATCTTCTGGCTCAGGTCGCCCCGGGCCACGGCCGTGGTCACCTGGGCGATGTTGCGGACCTGGTTGGTCAGGTTGTTCGCCATCGAGTTCACCGAGTCGGTGAGGTCCTTCCACGTGCCGCCCACCCCGGGCACGTCCGCCTGGCCACCGAGGATCCCCTCCGAGCCCACCTCACGGGCGACCCGGGTCACCTGGTCGGCGAACGCGGACAGCTGGTCCACCATGGTGTTGACCGTGGTCTTGAGCTCCGCGAGCTCGCCGCGCACGTCGACGGTGATCTTCTGGCTCAGGTCGCCGCGGGCCACGGCCGTGGTCACCTGGGCGATGTCGCGGACCTGGTTGGTCAGGTTGTCGGCCATGAAGTTCACCGAGTCGGTGAGGTCGCGCNCGAGGACAGCTGGTCCACCATCGTGTTCACGGTGGTCTTGAGCTCCGCGAGCTCTCCGCGCACGTCGACGGTGATCTTCTGGCTCAGGTCGCCCCGGGCCACGGCCGTGGTCACCTGGGCGATGTTGCGGACCTGGTTGGTCAGGTTGTTCGCCATCGAGTTCACCGAGTCGGTGAGGTCCTTCCACGTGCCGCCCACCCCGGGCACGTCCGCCTGGCCACCGAGGATCCCCTCCGAGCCCACCTCACGGGCGACCCGGGTCACCTGGTCGGCGAACGCGGACAGCTGGTCCACCATGGTGTTGACCGTGGTCTTGAGCTCCGCGAGCTCGCCGCGCACGTCGACGGTGATCTTCTGGCTCAGGTCGCCGCGGGCCACGGCCGTGGTCACCTGGGCGATGTCGCGGACCTGGTTGGTCAGGTTGTCGGCCATGAAGTTCACCGAGTCGGTGAGGTCGCGCCAGGTGCCGGACACGCCGGGGACCGCCGCCTGGCCGCCGAGGATCCCCTCGGTGCCGACCTCACGGGCCACGCGGGTCACCTCGTCGGCGAAGGTCTGCAGGGTCGCGGTCATCGAGTTCATGGTCTGGGCGAGCTCGGCCACCTCTCCGCTGGCCGTGACCGTGATCTGCTGGCTCAGGTCGCCGCGCGCCACGGCCTGCGCCACGGACGAGATGCCGCGGACCTGGCTGGTGAGGTTCGAGGCCATGATGTTCACGGAGTCCGTGAGGTCGCGCCAGGTCCCGGCCACGCGCGGCACGACCGCCTGGCCACCCAGGCGTCCGTCGGTGCCCACCTCGCGGGCCACGCGGGTGACCTCGACCGCGAACGACGAGAGCTGGTCGACCATCCTGTCGACGATCACCTTCAGCTGCTCCATCTCGCCGGACACCTCGACGGTGACCGTGCGCGACAGGTCACCGTCGGCCACCGCGGTCGTCACCAGCGCGATGTCGCGCACCTGCGCCGACAGCCGCGAGGACATGGTGTTCACCGCGTCGATGAGGTCGCGCCAGGAGCCGCCGGCGCTGCGGACCTTCGCCTGGCCGCCGAGCTTGCCCTCCGTACCGACCTCGCGAGTGACCCGCGTGATCTCGTCGGCGATCGAGGACAGCCGGTCCACCAGGAGGTTGACGCTGCGGGCCAGCCGCAACGGCTCGCCGCGCAGCGTCTGCCCGCTTCCGGACAGGTCCATCCGTTGCCCGAGGTCCCCGGCCGCCACGGCCGCCACCACGCGCGCGAGCTCACCGGTGGGCCGCACCAGGTCGGCGACCAGCCCGTTCGCGGCCTCCACGGAGTCGGCCCAGCTGCCCTCGCCGGTCCCGGGCCGGAGCCGTTCCTGGTGCCGGCCCTGCTTGCCGGCAGCCCGCCGTACCCTGGCCAGTTCCCTGGCAAGGTGCTCCTGCCGGTCCGCGATGTCGTTGTAGACGGTCGCCAGCTCGCCGAGCACCCCGTCCGAGGCAGGCGTGAGCCGGCGACGGAAGTTCCCGTCACGCATCGCGGTCAGGGCGTCGAGCAGGCGTCGGAGCTGAGTCTCCTCGCTCACGGCGCGTACGTCGTTCGCCGGATCACTGCTCCCCCGCAATGTCACTGTCCCTGTTCGGGCCATCTCGGCCTCCCGGTGCGCTGTCACGACCAGTCCGCAGTCTGTCACCATGACCACGGGGTTGACAGGAGGAACGAGAGGCCGATGCCGGTGACGCCGAGGGAGAGCCTCTACTCTCTCCGGCCCGACGAGAACTCGGTGGGCCGTGCTCGCTGGTTGGTGCAGAGCGAGCTCGAGGCGTGGGGAGCGCCGGACCTGGTCGAGAGCGCCGTCCTCGCGACCAGCGAGCTGGTCACCAACGCGGTGGTCCACGCCGGCACGACCGTCCAGGTCCGACTGACACTCGACGAGGACCGGCTGCGGCTGGAGGTGCAGGACCAGCATCCCGGCCGCATGCTGCCACTGGGTACGGCCGCTCCGCCCGACGACGCGGAGCACGGTCGGGGTCTCCTGATCACGGCCAGCCTCGCGTCCTCGTGGGGCGTCGACTACACCGACACCGCAAAGCGGGTGTGGGTGGAGATCGACCGTGGTCGGCCGGGGCCCTTGCCCGCAGCACCCGTGGCCACGGAGGTCGCAGGGGTGCTCGTCGGCGTGGTGGAGCTGTCCGAGCACGGCGTCGTGCGGGGCTGGAACGACGACGCCCGGCGCCTGCTCGGCTGGGCGCCCGAGGAGGTGCTCGACGAGACGTGGGAGGGGTTGGTCAGCGGGCCCGAGCAGCGTCTCGGGGAGGTTGCCGTTCGGGCCAGGGACGGCTCCCTCGTGAGGGTGTTCGTGACGCGGCACGCCGTCCGCGGCGGTGTCGGCTCGGCGCTCCTGCTGGTCCCGACCATCCAGCGGAGCCTGCTGGAACGGGCACCCGCGACACCGGTCGAGACCGCTCCGCCGGGCGACCGGGATCCGAGCGGCCTGGGGGACGACGCCCTCGCCCGGCTCGGCCTCGACGACTACCTGAGCCTGGTGGTCGAACGGTGTCGGGCCCGGGTGGGTGCGGACGCGACGTACCTCCTCCTCGCCCGCTACTTCGACTCCGACCTCGAGGTCGTCGCCGTCAGCGGCCTCGACGCCCGGTTGCACGGCCGACGGCTCGATCGCGACGCGCCCGGCACCCTGAACCGGTCCAACCCGCGGCTTCCCGTGGTCGAGGACGACCTGGCCGACGGCGCCGTACCGCTGCTGACCGGCACCGGGCTGCGGTCGCTGGTCGTCGTACCTGTGGTCGTCGAAGGTCAGGCCGTCGGCGCACTCGGCGCCGCCACCGAGGCAGCGGGCGGGCTCGACCAGACCCAGGCCGCTCTCCTGCACCGCTTCGCCGGGTCCCTCGCGCTGGCCACGGACCGCGCCCGGTTGCGGGCCGCGGAGCAGGAACGACGGCACTGGCTCGGCCTCGTCGACGAGGCGGGTGTCCTGCTTGCCGACTCGCTCGACGAGAAGATGACGATGGCCCTGACCGCGCAGGTCGTCGTGCCCCAGCTCGCATCCTGGTGCGCCATCCACCTGCGGGACGCACGAGGACACCTGGTCCTGCGCCACGTGTGGCACGAGGACGAGGGCACGCTGGACGCGCTCCGCGCGACCCTGGAGACCGCTGGCGCCGACAGCCTCCCGGGGCCGGTGCACACGCTCCCGTTGACCGCTCGCGGCCGGGACATCGGCACGCTCACGCTCGGCCGGCCGGGGGCCCCACCCCTGCGCGGAGAGGTATACCGCATCGCCGACTCCCTGGCACGACGCGCCGCGATGGCCATCGACAACGCCCGTGCCCACGGTGAGCTGAAGGCGGCCGGCGAGGCCCTCCAGCGGAGCCTGCTGCCGCCGTCGATCCCCGCCCCGCCGGGACTGGACGTCGGGGTCGTGTACGAGCCGGCGGACGAGAGCACCACGGCAGGCGGGGACTTCTACGACCTGTTCGCCCTCGGGGACGGACGGTGGTGCTGGGTGGTGGGCGACGTGTGCGGCACGGGGGCGGAGGCCGCCGCGGTGACCGGCCTGGCCCGGCACACGATCCGGGCGCTCGCCATGACCGGGATCCCGATCGCCGTCACGCTCGAGCGGCTGAACTCGGCGATCCTCGACGAGGGCGCCCGGGCTCGCTTCCTCACGCTCGCCTGCGGGGTCATCGGACCCGTGCGCGGCAGACGAGCCCGGCTCGGCCTGGTGGTCGCCGGGCACCCGCCACCGTTCCTCGTCCGGCACGGCGAGGTCCGACAGGTCGGTCGTCCGCAGATGCTGCTCGGGGTCGAGGAGCGCGTGACCTACACCGAGGAGTACCTCGAGCTCGAGCAGGGAGACCTGCTCGTCGCCGTCACCGACGGGGTGCTCGAGCGCCGCGACGGCGCCAGGATGCTCGGCGAGCAGGGCTTCGAGTCGGAGCTGGCCAAGGCCGCAGACCTGCCCGCGCAGATGGTCGCCGAGCACGTACGCGAGCTGGTGCTGGACTTCGTCACCGGTCCGAACCGCGACGACATGGCGGTCCTCGCGCTCAAGCTGCCACCGCCCGGCTCAGGGTCGGCCTGACCACGACGGCTGGGTGCGCAGGCTCCGGGTCAGGGCGGGGATCATCACCGCCGCTGCGACGAGGTGCAGCCCCATGAGGGCGGCGATGGTGGCGGTGTCTGCCCCGGAGAGCAGGGGCGGGACCAACGAGATCAGGGTCAGCGTCACCGCCGTCCACACGAATCGCTCGGCAGGGTGGGCGCTCCAACGAAGCAGCCCGCCGGCGATGAGGACACCCACGACCGAGAAGAAGCCGGTGACCACGGCGAACCCGGACAACGGGATGGTCTCGCCGCCGTCGGGGATCTCGAAGTCGACACCAGCCGCCCCGGCCAGCGCAGCGGCAAGGGTGGTGGCCACCATCGCTGCGAGGGTGGCGATGAGGCCGGTGACGGCGAGCCGGCGGAACCGGTGGGGGTGGCTGGGGCGGCCCGAAGCCGGACCGGAGACGACCCCGGTGTCATTGAGGCTGTTCATGGCGTTCCTGCCCGGTGCCGTCCGCCGGCAGGCGCTCCGGCAGGCCGAGCCGCGGGAACCGGTCGGCGTGGAACGTGACGATCTCGGTGATCGCCCCGCCGCTGATGCGCAGCGCGTCGATGGTCAGCGGCAGGTACGCGCCCTCCCGCTCGTGCCACTGGTAGAAGGCGACGGCGGGCTGCCGGTTGACGGACGTCGGTACGGCGCGCAGGCCCGTCATGGACTCGAAGCCGTCCTCCTTCCAGTCGTTGACCACCGCGTCACGACCGACGTACAGGCCCGGCGTCGGCGGCATCGAGCACCGGACGTCGTCGCGCAGCATCGCCGCGATGCCGTCGACGTCGGAGGCCACGCTGAGGTCGCTGAAGCGACGCACCAGCTCGCGTGTCCCCGCGTCGTCCTCGCCGCCGGTCCAGTCCTGGCGCTCGGCGGGCAGGTGCTGCCGCATGCCGGCGCGGGCCCGTTGCAGCGCGCTGTTGACCGAGTTCACGGAGTCCCCGAGGAGCTCCGCGACGTCCTTCGCCGGCCAGCCGAGCACGTCCCGCAGGATCAGCACGGCGCGCGGCCGCGGCGCGAGGTGCTGGACCGCGACGACGTACGCCAGCTCGATCGTCTCCCGGGCCACCGCGACCGTCTCCGGGTCGTCCGTGTCGCCCGTGGGCAGCTCGTCGAGCAGCCGGTCCGGGTAGGGCTGGAGCCACCGCACCTCCCCACCGGTCGCGGGCTCCGGGCGACGCTTGGCGAGCAGGTCCAGGCAGGCGTTGGTGGCGATCCGGTACAACCAGGCCCGGAACGTCGACCGCCCCTCGAACGTGTCCCGCCGCCGCCAGGCACGCAGGAACGTCTCCTGCACGGTGTCCTCGGCGTCCTCGAACGACCCGAGCATCCGGTAGCAGTGCACGTGCAGCTCCCGCCGGTGCCGCTCCGCCAGCCCCGAGAACGCCGGCTCGTCGACCTCGCCCAGCCCGTTCACGCCCAGCTCCTCCAGCAGTGTGTCCGACCTCATCGCGCCATCTTCCCGTCTCGTGGTGTCCCGTCACAGGTATGACGGACACGGGCGCGACAACTCATCACTCGCCGGCGCGCACCACCGGCGGCGATGCGGGCGGGTGGTTCGGGAAAAAGGTCAGCGGGTCGATCACCGCAACCAAGCTGCACCTGCGGGGCTGGCTCCACCTCGGGATCCTGCCGTTGACGCTGGCCGGCGGCGTCCTTCTGGTGGCGCTGTCGCCCGATGCGCGGACCCGGGCCGGGGCCGCAGTCTTCACCGTCTCCGCGCTGCTGCTGTTCGGTGTCTCGGCGGCCTACCACTGCAAGACGTGGTCGCCGCAGGCCTGGTTCGTCCTGCGCCGTCTGGACCACTGCAACATCTTCTTGCTGGTCGCCGGCTCGTGCATGGCGTACGCCGCGCTCCTGCTCGACGTCAGCGACAGCGTGGTGATGCTCAGCATCGTCTGGTCCACTGCGCTGCTCGGCGTCGCCGCCCGGTTCGTCTGGCCGTACGCGCCGCGGTGGCTGTCCCCGCCGCTGTACGTTGCCGCCGGCTGGGGTGTTGGTGTTCGTGCCCGACCTGTTCGGCGGTGCGTTGCGGCTCGGCGGTGACGCGGGCGGAGCGACCTTGTTCCTGCTCGTGGCCGGCGCCGGGCTCTACGTCACGGGGGCTGTCGTGTACTTCTTCCAGCGCCCCGACCCGTGGCCCCGCTGGTTCGGCTTCCATGAGGTGTTCCACGCCTTCACCGTGCTCGCGTTCCTCAGTCACTACGCGGGCATCTCGGTGGCCACACTCGCGATGCGCTGAACAACGTTCCGGCCGGTGGCGTCCCTCCGGACCGCCGCACGGTCGGCTCGGCTGGCCCTCATGCCGAGAGCGGATGGGCGTGGGAGTATCCCCGCATGACCAGCGCCCCACCCTGCGGGTGACACGCGCCAGGCCAGAGGCCCCTTTGGTCCGCGCTGTCGAGCAGGTGGTCGCCGGCGTCGTAGGGGTGGGACGATCGTCGGACGGAGCCTGCCGGCTCGCTGGACCTTGCCTCATGGGTCCGGAGCGTCGCTCGGGAGGGCATCTGGGCGCTGGTCACGTTGCCACGTGAATGCAACAAGCTCGAGGCACCGTGACATGGGCAGGCGACACCGAACGAGGTGCAGATGATCCGGTTCCACGCGCTGGGTGGGCTCACCGTCACGGACGAGCAACGTGGCGAGCTGGGCATCGGTGGGCCGCGCCAGCGACGACTGCTGGCGATGCTCCTGATCCACCGGGACTCCGTCGTGTCCGTCGACCGGCTCGCCGACGCGGTCTTCGCCGGCGACCCGACTCCGGCGGCGAGCACCACCCTGCGCAGCTACGTCGCCCGCGCACGCAGGTTGCTCGATGGAGCGGAGTCCGGATCCCTCGTGGTGACCCAGGCGCCCGGGTACCTGCTCCGGGTTCCGGTCGAGGCGTTCGACGTCACCTGCTTCGAGCGCTCCGTCGCCGAAGGAGGGTCGCGGCTGGGGCGCGACGATGCGACCTCCGCGTCATCGGTACTTCGGGAGGCGCTCGCCCTGTGGCGTGGAGATGCCTACGCGGAGTTCGCCGACGAGGACTGGGCACGTCCCGAGGCACAGCGTCTCCAGGAGCTGCGCCTGGTCGCCCAGGAACGTCTCATCGATGCCGAGCTGGCCTGCGGTCGAGCCGCGGCGATGATCCCGGAGATCGAGGCCCTGACCCGTGAGCACTCGCTGCGGGAGTCGTTCCGGGCGCAGCTGATGATCGCGCTGTACCGGGCCGGCCGTCACGCGGAGGCGCTCGCCGTGTTCCGCGACTACCGCAACCTGCTCGTCGACGAGCTCGGCGTCGAACCGTCCCCCACGTTGGCCGCGCTCGAGCAACGCGTGCTCAGCCACGACCCGGGGTTGGCGCTCTCCGAACCCGCGGGACGCCCCCTGCGGGGGTATCGCCTCGGCCAGCGGCTGGGCACCGGCCGCAGCGGCACCGTGTACGCGGCGCGCCTCCCCGGTGTCGAGCGCGACTTCGCGATCCGGGTCGTCCGGGACGAGGTCGCCGACCACCCCGAGTTCGTGCGGGCGTTCGAGGCGAGAACCCAGCAGCTCGCCGCGCTCCGGCACCCGGGGATCGTGTCGATCCACGACTACTGGCGCGAGCCGGGAGCCGCCTACCTCGTCATGCGCCGGATGCACGGCGGGTCCCTGGCCGACAGGCTGGAGCGCGGGCCGCTCACCGACGCCACCACCGCCGCCCTGGTCACGCGGATCGGCGGAGCGCTGGTGGCCGCGGCCGCCAGCGGCATCGTGCATGGCCAGCTCGTTCCCGGCAGCGTGCTCTTCGACTCGGCCGGCGATCCCTATGTGTCCGACTTCGCGCTCGCCCCCGGGGATCCGGCGCGGACCCCCGGCGACGACGTACACGACTTCGCAGAGCTGGTCCGTGCGTGCCTGGCGCGCGACCGCGGTCACGTCCTCGAGGTCCTCGCCCGGGGGCTGTCGACGGTTGACCGACCGTCGATGGCGGAACTGGTCCCGTTGCTCGTCGCCGCGATCACCGGCGGGCGGCCGGTCAGGGAGACTGCCCAGCTGAACCCATACAAGGGACTCCGGGCCTTCGAGGAGGCGGATGCCGAGGACTTCTTCGGCCGTGACGACCTCGTTGACGAGATCGTCACCCGTCTCCGGAGGGACGGTCCGCGGGGTCGGCTCGTGCTGGTGGTCGGCGGCTCCGGAACCGGCAAGTCCAGCGTGGTGCGGGCCGGGTTGCTGCCGCGGGTGCGTCGCGGCGACGTCCCGGGGTCACACCGGTGGTTCGTCACGACGATGCTTCCAGGCTCCTCGCCCTTCAAGGAGCTCGCCGAGTGCCTGCGCCGGGTCGCGGTCGCCGACCCGTCCGGGCTGGCGGACCGGCTCGCCGAGGACGAGGCGGGGGTCGACCGGGTGCTCCGGCACCTCATCCCGGGGGACGGGCAGCTTCTCCTGGTCGTCGACCAGCTGGAGGAGCTGTTCACCCTCGCGAGCGACCAGGACCAGCGCGCCTTCGTCAACGGCGTGATGCACGCGGTGTCGATCCCCGACAGCCGCCTGCGGGTGGTCGCCACCCTGCGCGCCGACTACTACGACCGACCGCTCGCGTTCCAGCCCCTGGGGATGGTGGTGAGCGACGCGACGGTCACGACGACGGCGATGTCGCCGGCCGACATCGAAGCGGCCGTCGTCGAACCTGCCGAGCGCGTCGGGGGGCGGGTCGAGCAGTCACTAGTGGTCGAGCTGGTCAGCGCGGTCGTCGACGAGGCGGCCGCTCTGCCGGCACTCCAATACACGCTGTACGAACTGGCCGAGCGCAGTCCCACCAAACGTCTCGAGCTGTCCGCTTACCGGGAGCTGGGCGGTGTCGGCGGGGCCATCGCCTCGCGGGCCGAGCGTCTCTACAGCTCGCTCGACGACGGGGACCTTGCCGCCGTACGCCGGATGTTCGAGCGCCTCGTCGTCGTGGCGACCGAGGGGGAAGCCACCCGTCGGCGCGCCGCCCGCACCGAGCTGTCCGGCCTCGGTGCCGACCGGCGGGTGGAGGCGGTCATCGACCAGTGGGCGCAGGCGCGACTCCTGACGCTCGATCGTGATCCCCGGACCCGGGTGCCGACCGTCGAGCTCGCCCACGAGGCCCTGCTGCGCGAGTGGCCGCGGCTGCGGTCCTGGATCGAGGAGGACCGTGAGGCGATCATGGCCCTAGGCCGGTTGCGCGAGGCCGCGCGGACCTGGGTCGAGCTGGGCCGCGACCCGGGGTCGCTCTACCGCGGCGCCCGTCTCGAGATCACCTTGGACAACGCCGGCTTCGGGACTGCCGACCTGCCGGAACCGGAACGAGAGTTTCTCGAGACCAGCAAGGACGCCCGCGACCTCGAGCGGCAGGAGGCAGCGGACGCGATCACTCGGCAGGTGCGGGCCAACCGGCGGCTGCGCTGGCAGCGTGCGGCTATCGCCGTCGCCCTGGTGGTCGCGCTGGTCGGCGGTTTCATCGCGCTGGACCAGCGACGCCAGGCCGAGCAGGAACGTCGGGTGGCTATGGCACGCGAACTCGCCGCGGCCGCGGTGGCCAGCATTCCCGACGACTCGGAGCGCAGCATGCTACTGGCCCTGGCCGCTGTCGACGAGACGCGGTCGCACGGGGAGGAGGCGCTTCCCGAAGCCGTCGAGGCCCTGCACCGAGCCGTGACCGCGTCCCGCGTCCTCCTCACCGTCCCGGACGTCGGAGGCGGGCTGGACTGGAGTCCGGACGGGGCTACGTTCGTGACCGAAGGCACCGAGGAGTCGGGCATCGTCGACATCCGGGACGCGAGCACCGGCGCGTCGATCCGCAAGTTCCGGGGACACGACGACGACGTCAACGACGTGACGTTCAGCGACGACGGCTCCATGCTCGCCACGTCCGGCGACGACGGCGCGGTTCGTGTGTGGGCCCCGGACACGGGCAAGAAGCTGCTCGAGCTCCAGCCCCCGGGGGGCCGCGCCGACCGGGACGTCGGCGTGTGGGGGCCGTCGTTCAGCTCGGACGGGACCCGGCTGGCCGCGGCCTGGCCGGACGCGGTGCGCGTCGTCGACCTCGCGACGAAGCGGACCGTCGTCGAGATCCCGGCCGACGACCCATCCAGCACCGCACTCAGCCCGGACGGGAAGTGGGTCGCCTTCGGCGGGGATGGCGCGACGGCGACGGTCGCGGACGCCACCACCGGGAAGGTGCGGTTCAGGGCGGTGTGGGGGGACGGCGACCCCGTCCGCGATCTCGCGTGGAGCCCGGACGGCCGGTGGATCGCCACCGCAGAGAGGGACGGGACGGCCCGTCTCTGGGACGGAGCGACCGGGGAGCCCGGGTTCACGGTCCCCGGCCACTCCGGGCTGGTCTGGGAGCTCGACTGGAGCCCGGACGGCACTCGCCTTGCCACGGCCGGTGACGACGGCACGGCACGAGTCTCGGAGATCACCGAGGACGGCTTCCGTGCGCTGTTCACCTTCTCGGCGCAGGACACCAGCCGTGGCGGTGGCTTGGGTGGCGTGGCGTTCTCGCCCGACGGGCAACGGCTGATGACGGGCGACAGCGCGATCACCTCGGTGACGGTCTGGGACGCCGCGATCACGGGCGGTGGAGAGTGGGCGAACGCGGTGGGCAACGCCGACTTCACGCCCGATAGCCGCGGCCTGGTCGTGAGCAACGGCAACGGCACCCTGTCCGTCGTCGGCGTCGAGTCCGGGGAGCGCCGGTCCACGATCCCACGGCTGTCTCGCGGGAGGGACGCCCAGCACTGGATGCTGGACCTGAGCGACGACGGGCAACTGCTGGCGACCCTGGGACCGCAGGGTGTCAGCGTCAGGGACGTCTCGACCGGTGCGCACCGGTTCACCGTCCCGTGGGGCGACGAGGACTTCGTGTATGACATGACCTGGAGCAGGGACAGCGCCTGGCTCGCCATCTCCTTCGCCGCCGTAGGCCGCCCGGGGTGGGTCGTCGTCGTCGACCGCTCCGGTGCCGAGGTGGCCAGATTGGAGGAGGTTCGCGGGCACCACACCAGGTCCGTCAGCTTCAGCGCCGACGGGCGCTTCCTGGCAACGACTCGATGGGGGTACGAGTCGGTCGAGGTCACGCGGATGCCCGCGACCATCTGGGACTGGCGACGCGGTGAGGTCGTGAACCGAGTGGGAACCTCCGCGGAGTTCGTCGAGTTCGACCCGACAGGTGGCCTGATCGCGACCAGCCGGCCCGTCGAGGGGATCGCCGACGTCTGGGACGCGCGGACGGGCAGGCGGGCCGCCACCCTCACCGCGTCCGCCCATGTCCTGGACATCGCCTTCGATGCCTCCGGGACGCGTCTCGCCACCGCCCACGCAGACGGCTCCATCCGCCTGTGGGACCCCGAGACGGGGGTGCAGGACCTCGTCCTCCACAGTGACGACCACGAAGCCCACACCGTGGCGTTCAGCCCGGACGGCTCCATGCTGCTCTCGACCGACGATGCGAACGTTGCCCGGGTGTGGGCGCTGGACCTCGACGACCTGGTCGACATCGCGAAAGCCCGCCTCACGCGTGGGTTCAGCGAGGACGAGTGCCGTCAGTACCTGCACGTCGAGCGGTGTTCGGACGCCTGAGCGGGCTCCAGTGCCTCCGCCTTCCCCCGCCGCCACGGATCTGCCACGGCGTCGCCGGCCCCTCGCCACCGCGTTCGCCCACGCTCCTCGTGTCAAGCCAACGCTGCCACGGCAGCCACACCGAGGAGTCGTCATGTCACACACCACCGAGCGGTCACCTGTCCAGGCGCCGAGCTACGTCCATGTTCCACACCAGCGGCCGCCACGGTCCGTGCGCAAGCTGCTCTCCTGGGTCGCCATCGTCGTGGCGCTGATCGCAGCAACCGCGATGTTGGTGCTGACCATCACATCCGACACCGGCTCGCCGCGGATCCAGCCCGAACAGCCGACGGACGCGGGCTCTACTGCCGACGGCAACACCACCCGCCCCGAGGGGGTCCCCTGGTCCGCCGACGCTGCCGAGCGCTACTTCGCCCAGCACAACGCCACCCGCCCCGAGGGGGTCCCCTGGTCGGCGGACGCCGCCGAGCGCTACTTCGCCAACCACGAGTAGCGGTGGGACCGCGATCCCGATCGGACGCGTCAACGACTATCGGTGGCGAGATCTCGTCCGACCGATCAGCACGCGAGCCGCCCTGACAGGTGTCAGGGCGGCTCACGTGGGCGACCACACGAAAGACGAGGTCGACGACGAGAAGGATCACCGAGAACGTAACTAACTGGGTCCCCGGAGCGTTCCCTACCCTGCTATGAGCTTCTCGAGGCTCTCCAGGTCGGCTACGAACCGCTCCTCCGTCTCGCCCGAGAAAGCACCAGTCAGAAGCGGAACCTCTCGCGGCAGTCACTGCCGTTCTTCACCAGAACCTTCCACCGCACCAGCACCCTGGAACCGGACGCCAAGCGGCTGGCCCTGCGACCGTGCCCCCACGCTGACTGCCCCGAACGCATGCGCGGTGGACAGGGTTGGTGCAGCATCGTGCTGCGCACCCCGGCCGTGGAGCGGCCGGTTCGGCCCCGGAAGCAAGAAGTCGGCGCGCCACGAGCAGGAAGCGACCTTCGTCGACGCTGCCTTCGTCGACCCAGGGGCCGCCCCCGCATTGCCCGATGTGGGCATTCTGCCCCGTGCATGGGACGGCAAGCTCACCCACACCGGGAAGGAGTACGTCCCGGCGCACGTGGTGCGGGCCAGCCACATGGGCGCCAGGCGCTTCTACGTGGTCGACAGCAACGGCGATGTCTCCGACGGGCTCACGGACTTCATCACAGAGAACGGCGGCCGGATGGCCAAGAACCTAGTACGCAGCGTCGCGGCCCTGATCGTCCCCCGACCCGGCTTCGCCTCGCCACAGACAGCGCGCGCAGCAGAACTCGGAATCCCGGTAATCACCGCCGCGGACTTCTTGGCGACACCTCCCGAGACGTGGGCGTAGGTCTATTGCGCAGCTTGGGAGTGAGCCGGACGGTACCGACGCATGGACCGCACACCTGAACCCAACCCCGAGCCCGAGCCGAACCGCGGACGCGAAGGCGCCCAGCAACGGATGGAACGATGGCGTCGCCTGTCATGGGACGACTTGGGGGCCATGATGTTGCCGGGTGAAGACGGACAGCCTCCGCACTGCGAAAGCCTGGCCTCTGTCAGTGTGCCGGTGCGTTTCTCACGCCACGACCGCTAGGGACCTTCGCCGATTCACTGGCCGGCACGCATCGCTGTCCGCGACGTCGCACTGCCCATGGCGTCGTCGGCATTTGAATCAACCGCACCGTCCTGCTGTGACCCTGCCTTGGTCCTCGAGGTCCTGGGCCACCGCGGCCATGAGTGGACAGAGGATCCCCGACTGCCGAGACCTCCCTCAGCACGGCGTCGTTGCGCCGCCCTCGTGGTTGGCAGCAGGCCCCGCGATCGCCGTGATTGTGGGGTGTTCGCGGCCCGAGGCGACCCTCACGCGGACCAGTCGCCGACAGTCAGGCAATGGCATTCCACGCCATCGACGCCGGATCCGGAGGGGGCCAATCATGGTTTTCTTCGTTGAGGAGGTGCGCCTGAGCGGGCGCCGTCCAGGGATGGACGGCATCGGATCGTCCGTGGGCGACAGAACGGCGTCCTCGGTGCCACCGGGACGGTCGCAGTCGTTCGGCTTTGCGGATTGAACAAAGTTCGCCGGCGCACAGGCGCAGAACGGCCGGTCGCGCCTCGTCGTCGGAGGTCGGGGTCGGGTCGCCGGTCGGGGGCACTGCGTGGTCGGGGGTTGCCGCGACGTGGAGGTGACGGTTGGTGGTGCGTACGGAGAGGTTCACGCGGCACCGCCGATCATGCCGAGACGAGCGATGAGCTGGGTGATCTGGTCGCCCTGCTTGGCCAGCTGCCGGTCCTTGATCGAGAGCTGGTCCCGGAGCGTCTCGACCAGCGCGTCGGCGTGGCCCAGGCGGCCCTGGAGCTCGGCGGCCCTCTCCCGCAGGCCGGCGATCGTCCCGGGCGCGGAGGACCTCGACGGACTCTGCGGGGGTGGCGCCGGGGGTCGGGTCCTCGACGCGCAGGAGGCCGAGGTCGAGGAAGTCGGCGACATTGACGAGGGTGCGGCCGGCCTCGTCCTTCCGGGTGGTGAACTGGTGCTTCTCGGCCGTGCGGCGGACCGTGTCGGGGCTCTTGCGGATGAGCGCTGCCATGTCGGCGCGCGGGATCCAGGTCTCGGCGTACTGGTGGTGGGGGGACATTGTGCAGCTCCGTGGCGCGGTGGCCCGGGTGGCCACGTGTGCACCTGACCCGTTCCGGGTCGCGGATCCTGCGCAGTCACCGCACAGGTGCCGCGCACCTGTGCATGGCGCGGCGTCTCGTCGTGAGCGTGCCTGCGGGGCCTGTGCCGGGGTGG
Source organism: Nocardioides guangzhouensis (assembly GCF_004519545.1). Taxonomy (GTDB): domain Bacteria; phylum Actinomycetota; class Actinomycetes; order Propionibacteriales; family Nocardioidaceae; genus Nocardioides; species Nocardioides guangzhouensis. The sequence goes on along the minus strand of NZ_SDKM01000005.1, from coordinate 44,980 downwards.
CACCGCGCATCTGCCGGGGCATCGCCGGGGCAACTGCTGGGGCAGGATCATCGTCGGCGGGCCGTGCGAGCGTCCCTGAGAACGCCGAAAGCCTCCCAAGCGAGCCTGGGAGGCTGAGGGCCAAGGGAGCGATCGCACCCTTGATTTGTAGCGGGGGCAGGATTTGAACCTGCGACCTCTGGGTTATGAGCCCAGCGAGCTACCGAGCTGCTCCACCCCGCGTCGGTGAAGAGAACACTACCGGGCGGGTCCGGAGCATCCAAATCGGGGGTGGTTTGGAGACAGGCGCTGCGCGCCTTCCTCAACCACCGGGGCGGCGTGTGCGTGGGACCCGACCACCGGGGTGGCGCCCGCGTCTTCCGCAACCACCGGGGTCTCCCCGACCACCGGCGCTCAGCCGTTCGAGCTCGAGCCGCCTCCGCCTCCGCCTCCCTGGGTCGTCCCGTCCTGCTGGGCCAGCTCCAGGGCACGGACCACGAGGCGCTCAGCGCGCTTGGTCAGCGTCTGGTACTTGCCGAGGTCGCCGTCCTGGAGCGCCTGCTGCGCCGCCTTGAACTGCGCGTCCGCCCGGCGGAGCAGGTCCACCACGGTGGCCTCCTGGCTGCCGCCCTGGTTGTTGCCCGGCGGCTGGGTGCCGCCCCCGCCGGGGCTGGGCGGAAGTGTCGGCGGGGTCTCCTCGAGCGAGGTGCCGAGCACGTCGGCCACCGCCTCGGCGACCGTCGTACCGATGCCGCTGCGGTTGCCCAGCGATACCAGGACGTACTGCAGCACCGGGTAGTTCGCGGTGCTGGTGCCGCTGCGGACGGCGTACAGCGGCTGCACGTAGAGCAGGCCGCCGTCGGAGCTGTCGTCGGTGACCCCCACGGGCAGCGTGAGCAGGTTGCCGTTGAGCACCCGCACGTTGGCGTTGCGGGTCAGCTTGGCCAGCTCGTTCTGGATCGTGGTGTTGGAGCCGAACTGGTTGGCGATCTGGCCCGGGCCCGGGATCTGCGTGTTGCCGGGCAGCGTGAGCACCCGCAACGTGCCGTAGTCGCTCTTGGACGCGTCCGCGTCGACCGAGACGAACGCCGCCAGGTTGTTGCGACGGTACGGCGCGTAGACCGAGGTCAGCGAGAACACCGGCTCGTCGGGGCCGCCCGGCGTCCGCACCGACAGGCGGTACGGCGGCTGGAGCTTGCCGGTGGTGTTCGGGTCGTCCGGCACCTCCCAGCGGTCGTTGGACTCGTAGAAGTCGTTCGGGTCGGTGACGTGGTACCGGGCCAGCTGGTAGCGCTGCACCTTGAACAGGTCCTCCGGGTAGCGCATGTGCTGGAGGAGGTCCTCGGGGATGTCCGCCTTGTCCTTGACGGTGCCCGGGAACGCGCTGCGCCAGGCCTTGAGCAGCGGGTCCTGCTCGTCCCAGGCGTAGAGGGTGACCGTGCCGTCGTACGCGTCGACGGTCGCCTTGACCGCGTTGCGCATGTAGTTGATCTCGTCGGTCGGCAGGGTCCGGAACTCGTTGCCGGAGGCACGCGCGTCCGAGGTCATCTCCTCGAACGACCCGCGCTGGGCGAGGGGGTACTGGTCGGTGGTGGTGTAGCCGTCCAGCATCCACACGATCTTGCCGTCGACGACCGCCGGGAACGGATCCTGGTCGACGGTCAGCCACGGCGCGACCTTCTCGACCATCTTCCGCGGGTCGCGGTCGTAGAGGATCTTGGAGTTCTGGTTGACCCGGCCGGACAGCACGATGTTGGGCTCGCCGAACTTCCACGCGTAGAGCAGCTGGCGCCACAGCCCGCCGACCTCGACGCCGGACGCGCCGGTGTAGGTGTTCGTCGTGCTGCCGGACTCGTCGTCGCCGTTGGGCAGGTCGAGCTCGACGTCGGGCGAGCTCGCGGACGCCTTGCCGACGATGGAGTACTCCGGGGAGTTCTCGCCGAAGTAGACCTGCCCGCGGTAGCCGTCGGCGGTCAGGTCGGTCAGCTCGCCCTGCGGCGGGATGTCCTTCTCCGCCCACACCGGGTCGTCGGAGCTGGTCACCACGCGGTTGTCGCGGTCGCGCTGGTTGCCGAACGCCGCGATCACGCCGTACCCGTGGGTGTAGACGGTGTGCAGGTTCGACCAGTTCTTGCTGTCCTCGGGGAGGCCTTCCTGGTCGAGCTCGCGCAGCGCCACCACGACGTCGCGGTCGAGGCCGTTGATCCGGTAGCGGTCGACGTCGGGCGCCCCGACCACGGTGTAGTAGCGGGTGACCTGCTGGCGCTGCTCGAAGGTCGCCTGGATCAGCGCCGGGTCGACCAGCCGGATGCCGGGCAGGTTGCGGACCTCCTCGGCCTGCTGCTGGGCGTCCAGCGTGGTGGTGCCGGAGTACGGACGCACGTCCGCATCCTCGAGGTCGTACGCCGCCCGGGTCGCCTGGATGTTCTTGGCGATGTACGGCGACTCCTTGTCGGCCTGCGAGGGCTCGACCTGGAACTGCTGCACGATCCCCGGCCAGACCAGGCCGAGCAGGATCGACGACAGCACCAGCAACGCCAGCCCCACCGACGGCAGCAGCCAGGTGCGCAGCACCAGGTTCGCCAGGAACAGCACCGCGCAGATCAGCGCGATGAACATGAGGATGTTGCGCGCCGGCAGCACCGCGTGGTCGTCGGTGTAGGTGACGCCGGTGATCAGCGAGCCGGACTCGTTGAGCAGGTCGAACCGGTCCAGCCAGTAGTCGGCGGCCTTGGCGAGCACGAAGACGCCCATGAGCACCGACAGCTGCGCGGCCGCCGGGCCGGAGAACCGGTCGTGGCGCGACTGCAGCCGGATCCCGCCGTACAGGTAGTGCACGACGGCTGCGGCGATCAGCGAGATCACCGCGACCGCCATCAGGAAGTCGACCAGGTAGTGCAGCCAGGGCAGGTCGAAGACGTAGAACCCGATGTCGCGGTGGAAGTACGGGTCCTCCTTGCCGAAGCTCGTGCCGTTGCGCCACAGGAGGTACTCGCGCCACTTGCCGGACGCCGTGGCGCCGGCGAACAGGCCGATCACGACGGAGGTGCCGGCCAGCAGCCACACGCGGATCGGGGTGACCGCCTCGCGGTAGCGGTCGAGCGAGACCTGCTCGGGCGAGGACGGGCGGAAGATCGGGCGGAAGCGGTAGGCGATCAGGAGGTTGACGCCGACCGAGAGCGCCATCAGCAGCGCGAACACCAGGAACAGCGCGACCTTCGTGCGCAGGAGGGTGTTGAACACCTCCTGGTAGCCCACGGAGGAGAACCAGAGGCGCTCGGTCCAGAACGCCGCGAAGCCGGTGAAGACGAGGAACAGCGCGACCAGGATGACGACCGTGATCAGCAGCGCCCGGGACCGGCGCGGCGGTTCCTCCCGGAGCTCCTCGCCGCCCTCGGGCTCGTCGTCGTACATGCCACCACTCACGGCGTGGTCCCCTCGTCGTGCTCGTCCGGTTCGTCGGTGAAGCTCTCCAGCGTCCCGCGCAGGAGGTCGACGAGCGCCGGCACCAGGTCCACGCCACCGACCACCGACTGGTCGTCGTCGTGCGCCCGCAGCCGCAGCGCGCAGTACGCCGCGCCGGCACGGGTGGCGCCGGCCACGATCCGCACCTCCTGGCGGTCCGGGTGGTCCTCGGCGAACGCCTGCGCGGCGGTCGCGTCGTCGGGGATGTGGCCGTCCGCGCTGGGCGGCAGCACCAGCCGCTCCACTACGGCCGCGCAGCCGGCGACCTGGTCCGGCCACATGATCGACTCCAGCACCGCCTCGAGGGGCACGTCGCCCGCGAGGTCCTGCTCGATCGGCGTGAACGACCCCGCGGCGCTGGACTCGTCGAGCCCCATCTGCGCGGCCAGGGCCGGCTCGCGCGCCACCAGCTCTCCGGTCGCCACCAGCGCGTAGAGCCGGGCCGGCTGGTCCCAGCCGGCCTGCGCGATGTGCTGCTCGATCTCGAGCACGGCCGAGGCCAGGGCCGGGTCGGGGAGCTCCCCCGGGTCGGGCAAGGTCACGTCGTCGGCCACGGTCACTCCTTCTCGCAGGACGGCAGGTCGGCGTCCGGGTCCTTGACGAACTTCTGGATCGAGGCGAGCGCGTCGGGCATCGTCTTGACCCGGACCAGCCGCATGTCGCCGCGCGGGGCACCGAGGGCCTCCGCACAGTTGGCGTCCGGCACCAGGAACAGCTCGGCGCCGGCGTCGCGGGCGCCGACCACCTTCTGCGCGATGCCGCCGATCGGCGCGACCGTGCCGTCGGTCCGGATCTCGCCGGTGCCGGCGATGTCGTGGCCCCCGGTCAGCGGGCCGGGGGTGAGCGTGTCGTAGATGGCCAGGCTGAACATCAGGCCGGCACTGGGCCCGCCGATGCGCGGGTCGATGAGCACGGAGACGTCGAACGGGAAGTCGTAGGCGGGACCGACGCTGACGCCGATGCGCGGGCCGTCCGCGGTCTGTTTGGGCGTGACCTGCACGGTCCGGCGCTTGCCGTCGCGGCGTACGACGACCGTCATCGGCTTGCCGGTGTCGGCGGCGTCGACGACGTTCTTCGTCGAGGTGACCTTGGCGCCGTTGACCTCCAGGATCCGGTCGCCCTTGCGCAGCTTGCCGTCGGCGGGGGCGCCGGCGACCACGTCGTTGACCTGCACGTGCGGCGTGAGGTGGTAGCCGAGCTGGTCGAGCGCGACCACGATCGCGGCGTCCTGGGACGAGACCATGTCGACCGCGCCCTCGGTGTCGCTCTGCTTGTCGGTCTCGCCCTTGTCGTAGACCGCGAGGTACGGCTCGACGGCCTCCTCCTTGCTCACCCAGGCCGTCAGCGCCTCGAAGATGGAGACGTCCTCCTGGGGCGGGGTGACCGACACCGTGGTCATCCGCAGCGCGCCGCTCTCGTCGTCGTAGTAGGCCGGGTGGCCGGTGACCTGGATCCGCTCCTTGCCCCCCATCTCGGAGAGCATGTCGGTGGTCGACCCGGGGTGGTAGGTGACGTAGGGAACCGGCAGCAGGGCTGCAGCAACCCACAGCCCGACCAGCAGCGGCACCGCGATCGCGGTCGCCAGGGAGCGCCGACTCATGCGGCCAAGGATGACACCCGGCACAACAGGGACCGGAGTCAGGCCGTGCGCTTGTCGTCGCCGTGGGTACGGCGGGGTGCCTGGTCGTTCGCGCGGGAGGAGGGCCGCACCGCGATGCCGGTGCTCCGGTCACGCGGTCGCGAGGTCGCCGGACCGGGTCGACGCTGGCCGGGGTGCTCCTTGCGGAGCGCCCGGGCGAGCTTCTGGACGGCGACGTCGCGGTCGACCTCCCGCTGTCCGTGGCGCCCGAGCCACGTCACGAGCACCATGGCGAGCACGGTCACGACGACCGGAGGCACCAACCACAGCAGGATGTCCATGAGGGTCACTGTGTCACGACTCGCGCGCGTGCGTGGTCAGGGCGCGCCAACCCACTCCTCGTCCCCGTCGGCGAAGACCTGGTGCTTCCAGATCGGCACCCGGTCCTTGAGCCGGTCGATGAGGGCCCGCGACGCGACGAACGCCTCGCCACGGTGCGCGGCGGCCACGGCCACGATCACGGCAGCGTCGCCGATCGCCAGCGGGCCGGTGCGGTGAACGGCGGCCAGCGCCAGCACGTCGTACTCCCCCGCGACCTCGTCGCACACCGCACGCAGCGTCGCCTCGGCCGTCGGGTGCGCCGAGTAGTCCAGACCGGTCACGCCGCGGCCGCCGTCGTGGTCGCGCACCCGCCCCACGAACAGGGTCAGGCCGCCCGACGCGTCGTCGTCCAGCGCGGCCAGCACCTCGTCCACCGACAGCGGGGTCTCGCGCAGCGCGACGAGGCGCACCCGCGGGTCGGGCGCGGACGACCCTGACGACGGGGCGGACGACGGTGAAGCGGTCATGGGACGGAGCGTAACCGCCGGCTCGCCCGCATCGACCGGCTCACCGGTCCCCGAGTAGTTTGGGGGCATGAGCGACAACCCCGGTGAGCAGCCGGACAACCCCTTCAAGGGCACGCCCTTCGAGCAGTTCTTCGGCGGCGGCCAGATGCCCGACCTGGCCGGACTGATGAGCCAGGTGCAGGCGATGATGACGCCGCACGAGGGCCCCGTGAACTGGACGCTCGCCGGCGACATCGCCCGCCGCGCCGTCGCGCAGCAGCCCGACCCCTCCCCCACGCAGCGGCAGCAGGACCAGGTCGCCGACAGCGTCCGTCTCGCCGACCACTGGCTGGACGAGGCCACCACGTTCTCCTCGGGCGTCACCTCCACCGCGGCGTGGAGCCGCGCCGAGTGGGTCGAATCCACCCGCGAGGTCTGGCGGCGCCTGGTCGAGCCGGTCGCCGAGAGCGTCGTGGGCGCGATGGGCAACGCCCTCCCCGAGGACGCCCGCGCCATGGCCGGACCGCTGATCGGGATGCTCGGCCAGATGGGCGGCGCCATGTTCGGCAGCCAGGTCGGCTCCGCGCTCGGCGGGCTCGCCACCGAGGTGCTGACCGCCTCCGACATCGGCCTCCCGCTCGGACCCGCCGGCAAGGCGGCGCTGCTGCCGACCAACGTGGCCGCGTTCGCGGAGGGCCTCGACGTCTCGGAGGAGGACGTGCTCCTCTACCTCGCGCTCCGCGAGGCCGCCCACCAGCGCCTCTTCGCGCACGTGCCGTGGCTGCGGGAGCACCTGCTCTCCGCGGTCGCCGACTACGGCCGCGGCATCACCATCGACACCGCGGGCATCGAGGAGCAGATCCAGGGTCTCAACCCCTCCGACCCGGCCGCGCTGCAGAAGGCGCTGGAGGGCGGCCTCTTCGAGCCGGCCAAGACGCCCGAACAGGAGGCCGCGCTGAGCCGGCTGGAGACCACGCTCGCGCTGGTCGAGGGCTGGGTCGACGAGGTGGTCGGCCAGGCCACCCACGAGTGGATGCCCGCCGCCGCGAAGATGCAGGAGGCGGTACGCCGCCGCCGGGCCGCCGGTGGTCCCGCGGAGGAGACCTTCGCCGCGCTGGTCGGGCTCGAGCTGCGCCCACGCCGGCTGCGCGACGCCTCGACGCTGTGGGGCTCGCTGCGCACCCGGCAGGGCATCGAGGCCCGCGACGCCGTGTGGCTGCACCCCGACCTGCTGCCCACCGCCGCCGACCTCGACGACCCGCTCGGCTTCCGTGAGGACGTCGGCTCGCCGGAGGAGCTCAGCGACGACGACTTCGAGGCCGGGCTGCGCCAGCTGCTCGACGAGGGCAGGGGCGACGGCCCCGACCCGGGGACCACCCCGGACACCGACCCCGAGAAGTGAGCGCCGGCGCACCGGCCGACCCGCTCCACGTCGACGCGCTGGCGACCCTGACCGGCTGGGTTCCGCCCACGCCCGGCCAGGCCGCAGCCCGGGACCGCTACGTCACGCACCTGCGCGCGCACGGGGACGGGATGCGCCGGGAGTGCTATCCGGACCACCTCACCGCGAGCACCCTGGTGCTCTCGGCGGACGGGGACGCGGCGCTCCTCACGCTGCACGCGAAGGCCCGGCGCTGGTTCCAGCTCGGCGGGCACTGCGAGGCCGGCGACCGGTCCCTCGTGGAGGCCGCCGCCCGCGAGGCCCGGGAGGAGTCCGGCCTGGCCGGGCTCTCCCTCGACCCGGTGCCGGTGCAGCTCAGCGAGCACCCGGTGCCGTTCTGCGACCCGCGCGGCGGGGTCCACCACCTCGACGTCCGGTTCGTCGCGGTCGCCGCGCCGGGCGCCGACCACGCGGTCAGCGCGGAGTCGCTGGACGTACGGTGGTGGCCGGCCGACGCGCTGCCCGAGCCGGAGCCCGACCTGGTCGAGCTGGTCGCGCTGGGCCGCGACCGGCTGCGGAGCCGCTGACCCCGCTGGGTCGTCAGCGCTCGACGTCGTCGACCGGGGTGTCCTCGTCGTCCTCCGAGCCCGGCGGCGGCTCGAGGTGCGCGGCCGAGGAGTAGCCCTGGAGGTAGCCCTTGGCCCGTTCGGCCCTCGGGTAGTTGTCGACCCACGCCCAGAACTCCGGCGTGTGGCCGTGCTCCAGCAGGTGCGCGAGCTCGTGGACCAGCACGTAGTCGACCACCCACGACGGCAGCCCCTGCAGCCGCGACGACAGCCGGATCGATCGGTCTCCGGGCGTGCACGACCCCCAGCGGGCGTTCTGGTTGGTGACCCAGCGGACGCTGTCCGGCTTCGCCATCCCGCCGAGGTAGGCGTCGGACAGCTCCCGTGCCCTCCGCGCCAGCTGGGCGTCGTTCGGCCGCTTCCGCTTCTCCGACCGCTCCAGCCGGGCCACCATCGTGTCCACCCACTGCGACTCCTGCGCCCGGGTCATGGTGGCCGGGATCAGGACCACGACCTTGTCGCCGTCGCGGTACGCCGAGACCGTACGGCGGCGCCGCTTCGAGCGGCGTACCTCGATCTCGGGGCGGTCCATGCCAAGGAATCTATCGGTTCGCCCAGGCCAGCAGGCGGTCCGCGGGCCAGGTGTTGACGATGCGGTCGGGGTCGATCCCGGCCGCCTCGGCCCGCTCCGCGCCGTACGCGAGGAAGTCGAGCTGGCCGGGCGCGTGCGCGTCGCTGTCGATCGAGAACAGGCAGCCCGTGTCGCGGGCCAGCTCCAGCAGCTTCGTGGGCGGGTCGCGCCGCTCGGGCCGGGAGTTGATCTCGACCGCGACGTCGTTCTCCGCGCAGGCCTCGAACACCGCGCGTGGGTCGAACTGGCTCTGGTTGCGGGTGCCGCGGTTGCCGGTGACCAGGCGGCCGGTGCAGTGGCCGAGGACGTTGGTGCGCGGGTTCCGCACCGCCGTCACCATCCGCCTGGTCATCGCCGGCGACTCCATCGCGAGCTTGGAGTGCACGCTCGCGACGCGGACGTCGAGCCGGGCCAGCATCGCGTCGGTCTGGTCGAGGCTGCCGTCGTCGAGGATGTCGACCTCGATGCCCTTGAGCAGCCGGAACGACCCGTCCAGGTGCGTGTTGACCGCGTCGACGACGTCGAGCTGTCGCGCCAGCCGCTCGGCACTCAGCCCGCGGGCCACCTTCAGCCTCGGCGAGTGGTCGGTGAGCACCAGGTAGTCGCGGCCGAGCTCGATCGCGGTGAACGCCATCTCCTCGATCGGCGACCCGCCGTCGGACCAGTCGGAGTGGGAGTGCAGGTCTCCCCGGATCCGGGCCAGCAGGTCGGCCCCGCCGGGGGCCAGCGGCCCGGCCTGCTCGCGCTCCAGCCGGGCCAGCCGCTCGGGCATCCGCCCGTGCCAGGCCTCGGTGATCACCCGGGCCGAGCTCTTGCCGATCCCGGGCAGGTCGGTGAGCGTGCCGGCCTCGACGTGGGCGGCCAGGTCGGCCGCGGGCATCGGGAGCACCGTGGCGGCGGCGCTGCGGAACGCCTTGACCTTGAAGGTGTCCTCGCGGGCCCGCTCGAGCAGGAACGCGATCCGGCGTAGCGCGGCGACCGGCCCGGCGGCGTACCCGCCCTCGGTCCCGTCAGCCACGATTTCCTCCGGAGTTTCTTTTCTCCACACCCGGCCGGGCGGCATCGTGCCTGCTCAGCCCCGGGGTACGGCGGGTCGCGGGCGGGGTGTCCACAGCCTCATCCCGACGTGGTCCACAGTCAACCGCGCCACCTCCACAGGGTTGTCCACAGCCTTGTCCACAGGGGTGGACGGAGCTCCGTTGACGCCTCCGGGAAACCCTCCTAGGTTGGGCGCCGATGAGGCCCCCGGTCGTCCGCTTCGGCGGGCACCTCCACGTTCGCAAGGGGAAGGCAAGCGTGGGGATGCCGACAGGGGGCCTCTTCTCCTGCCCGGTCCCGGGTCGGACGGCCGCCTGGCTCACCGGCCGGTGAACCGCGGCGCCCGCTTCTCGGCGGCCGCCCGGATCCCCTCCTGGAGATCGGCGGTGGCCAGCGTGACCGGTTGCGCGAGCGCCTCCCACTGCAGGCAGGCCTCGAGGTCGGCGTGGCCCCTGGCCAGGGCGACCTTGGTGTAGCGGGTCGCGATCGGCGCGTTCGCCGCGATGCCCTCGGCCGCCTCGGCGACCATCGCGTCCAGGTCCCCTGCCGGCGCCACCCGGGAGACCAGCCCCAGCCGCAGCGCCTCGTCGGCGTCGACCACCCGGCCGGTGAGCAGCAGGTCGCGGGCCGCCGCCTCGCCGACCACGTCCGGCAGCAGCCAGGTGCCGCCCATCCCGGCGTGCATGCCCAGCCGCACGAACGGGGCGCCGAGCTTCGCGCTGGCGACGGCGTACCGGAGGTCGCAGGCCAGCGCCAGGCAGAGCCCGGCCCCGATGGCCGGGCCGTTGACCGCAGCGATGGTGGGCACCTCGAGCCGGCGGATCGACAGCCAGGCCCGGTAGAACGGCATCATCCGGTCGCGCAGGTGGTCGACGGTTGCGTCGGGCTCGCTGGCGATCCAGGAGGTGTTGCCGCCCGAGCAGAACGCACTGCCCTCGCCCGTCACCACGACCACGCGTACGTCGCGGTCGTCGGCGAGAGCGTCCACCGCGCGCACCCAGGACGCGGTCATCTCCTCCGACATCGCGTTGCGCTGCTCGGGGTTGTCGAGCACGAGGCGGACCACACCGGGTGCCGGACGTTCGAGACGCAGGTGGGTCAGGGCAGGGTGGGTCAGGGTGGGATCCGGACGGTCGTCGGGGGCCATGCCGGGCACCCTACCGACGGGTCAGGGTGCCGGCAGGCCGTCCCGGTGCGGCGTGCGCCACGCCTGAGCGTGCGGGGGCGCCTCCCACACCCTCGCGTGAGCGTGCCGTAGGGTCGTGGTGGTCGGAGGGAACGACATCCGACCCCGGCGGGCTTCCCTGAACCCCCGTCGCGACGACCGATACAGATGAATCAGGCAAGGAGGCCGTCATGGCGGAGACCTGGAGCGGCGAGTTCTACTGCGTGAAGTGCAAGGCCAAGCGTGAGGCAACGGGCGAGGTCAAGGTGAACGACAAGGGCACCCGGATGGCCAAGGCCACCTGCCCGGTCTGCAGCACCAACCTCAACCGGATCCTCGGCAAGGCCTGAGCAGCCCACGATCCATCTCGCGACGGCGCGGTCCCACCGGGGACCGCGCCGTCGCGTGTCTCGCGGGGCCTGTGGACGACGGCCGCGTCGCCGGACGCTCCTGTGCGAGGGTCGGCGCCATGAGCCGCCCGCACCCCGCCTACCCCGCCCGGCCACTGCTGCGGCCCGGGGCCCGGGTGTGCCGGCGCGCCGACGGCCAGCTCCAGGTCGGGCTGGAGGCGCGGATCGCGCTGGTCGCACCCGACACCGCGGAGGTCCGGACCGTGCTCGACGGCCTGCTCGCGGGGAGCCCGCCGCCGCACCCGTCGGCCTTGTCGCCGCGAGTGGCTCGGCTCTGCTCCGACCTGCTCGACCGCGGGTTGGTCGTCGACGGCGACGACCTGCTGTCCGCGGTCGGGGCGGCGCGGGACCGGCGTACCGCCGAGACCGTGGCCGCCACCTTCGCCGAGCACGGCACCTCCGCCGGCGACCTGCTCCGGGCCCGTGCCCGGGCGCCGGTCCGGGTCCTGCACCAGCGGGCACCGCGCAGCGCGGCCCGCTGCCGGGCGCTGCTCGCGGAGGCCGGGGTCGCGGAGGGTGACGGCGGTCCGGTGCTGCTGGTCGCCCGCACCGAGCCCGACCGGGCTCTCACCGACACCTGGATGCGCGCCGACCGGCCGCACCTGCTCGTGACACTGGTCGACGGCGTGGTGCGGGTCGGTCCGTTCGTGGTTCCGGGGCAGACCTCGTGCGTGCGCTGCGTGGATGCGCACCACACCGAGGTGGACCCCCGGCGGTCCCTGGTGCTCCAGCAGTACGCCGAGGTGGGCCGACCGCGGGTCGGCTTCCCCGATCCGGTCCCCCACGACCTGCTCGAGCTGGCGCTGGCCTGGGCGGTCCGGGACCTGGTCGGCTGGATCGACGGTCGGCGACCGCGGTCCTGGTCGGCGACGCTGCAGGTCGACCCGGGCCTCATGCTGCCGCTGACGCCGTGGCCGGCGCATCCGGCGTGCGGCTGCTCGTGGGGCGTGCGGTTCGCGGGCTGACGGGTGCGTGGGGCCTGCCCGTCAGGAGCGGGGACCTACCACCACTCGCTGTCGAGCTTGGACTCCATCGCCCGCAGGTTCTCCCGGGAGCAGGTCTCGCAGAAGACCCGCTTGCGGCCGTTCTCGACCGCCGTGGTCCAGGTCAGCGGCATCTGGTCGCCCTCGGACCGGCGGCCGCAGTAGTCACAGGTTGATGCCACCCGGCCACCGTAACGCGCCAGCCGGGCCGGCGGCCCCGGATGGGGCCACCGACCCGGCTGGGCGTCACGGCCGGCGCGCTCACAGGGAGCGGGCCAGGGCGAGGCGGGCCTGACGGGCCTTGCGGCCGACGCGACGGCTGAGCTCGAGCTCACGGCCGCGCCGCAGCTGCTGCGCCTCTCGCAGGCGCGAGCTCGTATGCTCGCGGGCCAGGTTCTCGTTGATGAGATTCATGTTCTTGCTCCGGTTCTTGAATAGATTCACGTGGGTGGGTGTTCCTCGGTCAGTTGGCCAGGGACAGGCGGGCCTGGAGAGCCGCCTGCTGAGCCCGACGGCTCGTGCGGCGTCCACGGACGAGCTCGCGTCCACGCCGCAGCTGCTGCGCCTCTCCCAGGCGCTCGGCCATTTGGGCTCGGGCCAGGTTCTCGTTCATGAGATTCATGTTCTTGCTCCGGTTCTGGTGAAGGTTCATGGCGTGCTGTTCTGCTTTCGGGTCAGGCGCCGGCCGGTCAGGCGGCGTCGTTCTTGCGGGGTCGGCCCCGAGGGCGCTTGCGGGGGATCACCACTCCCTGAAGGAAGAGCTCTCCGCCCCAGACGCCCCACGGCTCCCGACGCTCGAGGGCTCCGGCGAGGCACATCTGTCGAACGGGGCAGTCCGTGCAGAGGGCCTTGGCGAACTCGACGTCGGCAGGCAGCTCGGCGAAGAAGAGCTCGGGGTCGTTGACCCGACAGGGAAGCTGCTCCTCGTCGACCTGGTCGGCCGCAGCGTGCAGGTCACCGAGGGTGGTCTTCTCGACGGCCTCCAGAACGCTGATGGTCATGTTGTGTCACCTCCTCAGTGACCTGATCGTTGGTGTTGATCGGTGTGGGGTGCGGCTGGTGAAACAAAAAGGCCGCGGATCCCGGGTTTCGGGTTCCGCGGCCTGGAGGCTGCCGATGAGTTGCACTCAACTCGTCGGTGGACTCCAGACACTGGTCCCCGGGGTGGCTCCCTTGAGAGCGGACACGTGCGTACGAACCTTCACGTCGTCAGCGCACGCGACAGCACCGAAGCCGTAGGCGGGCATGACGAGACGCGGCTGGTTCGCAGCCGTGCGAATGATCTGGATGCTGTTCATCTGTGCCCACCTCCTTCGGTGAAATCGTGCGCGGACGGTGCCAAGGTCCTGTGCGCGTGCCTTCGAGTTAGAGAAAAGTAGCGGACCCGCCCTGTAAGGGGCAATCGATTTTGTGGGTATTTCCCGGAATTTCTCGTGATCTGGCGGCCACCCGCCCTCGGGACGCGTGGCCAGCCCCCTTGTCAGGCACCCACGAGAGCGAGCACGTCGTCGGCGTACCGCTCGATCTTGGCGGGGCCGATGCCGCTGATCCGCTCCAGCTCCGCCGTGCTCGCCGGCTTGACCTCGGCGATCGCCTCGAGGGTCTTGTCGGTGAACACGACGTACGCCGGGACCTGGTCCTCGGTGGCCCGGGCCAGGCGCCACTCCTTGAGCCGCGCGAACAGGTCCTCGTCGTACGTCGCGGGGCAGTCGCCGCAGCGACCCACCTTGCGCTCGCTCGCGGTCGCGAGGGGGCGGCCGCACGACCGGCACCGGGCGGCCTTGCCGCGTGCCTTGGTGGGCGCCGACGCGGCGGTGAGCGTCTCCGGGGCGATGCCGGCGAGGAACCGGGACGGCTTGCGGGTACGGCGGCCGCCGGGGTTGCGGGCCAGGCTCCACGAGATCGCGAGGTGCTCGCGGGCCCGGGTCAGCCCGACGTAGAGCAGGCGACGCTCCTCCTCGACCTCTGCCGGGGTGGAGGCGAAGGTGATCGGCACCGAGCCCTCCTGAACGCCGCACACGAAGACCGCGTCCCACTCGAGGCCCTTGGCAGCGTGCAGGGTGGCCAGGGTGACGCCGTCCGCGACCGGGGCGTGCTGCTCGGCGGCGCGCTTGTCGAGGTCGTCGACGAACCCGCCGAGCGTGGAGCCCATCGCGGGGTCGGCCACGAACGCCTCGGCCTGGGCGACCAGCGCCTGGAGAGACTCCCAGCGGTCGCGGGCGGTGCCCCGGCCGGTGGGTGCCTCGGCCGTCCAGCCCATGCCAGCCAGGGTGGCCCGCACCTCGGCGACCAGGTCGTCGCCGCCCTGCCCGGAGCGGGCGGCGCCGCGGAGCAGGGTGACCGCCTGGCGCACCTCGGCCCGGTCGAAGAACCGGGCCGCGCCGCGGATGACGTAGCCGATGCCGCGGGCCGCCAGCGCGTCCTCGAACGCCTCGGACTGGGCGTTGATCCGGAACAGCACCGCGATCTCCGAGAGCGGGACGCCGGAGCGCCGCAGCGCCAGCACCTCGGCGGCGACCGCCTCGGCCTCCTCGACCTCGTCGGGGTGCTCGCGGTGCGTGACCGCCGGGCCGGCCGGGCGCTGTGCGGCGAGCTCGACCCCGCGGGACGACGAGCCGGCCAGCAGCGTGTTGGCGGCGGCCACCACCTGCGGCGTCGAGCGGTAGTTGCGGACCAGGTCGATCGAGGTGGTGCCGGCGTACTTCCTCGGGAAGTCGCGGAGGTAGGCGGCGTTGGCGCCGGCGAAGCTGTAGATCGTCTGGGCCGGGTCGCCGACGACGCAGATCTCGTCGCGCCCGCCGAGCCACAGGTCGAGCAGCGCGGCCTGCAGCGGCGAGACGTCCTGGTACTCGTCGACGGTGAAGAACTTGTACTGGCGGCGGATCTGGGCGGCGATCCGCTCGTCCTCGGCGAGCATCGCCGCGGTCAGCAGCAGCACGTCCTCCATGTCCATCCGGCCCTGGCCGCGCTTGACGTCCTCGTAGGCGGCGAGGACCCGGGCCACGGTCTCCGCGTCGAGCCCGTTGACGTCGCGTCCGCGGGAGGCGGCGAGGGCGGCGTACTCGTCGGGGCGGACGTTGCTCACCTTGGCCCACTCCACCTCGGAGGCGAGGTCCCGCAGCTGCCCCTGGTCGGCCTGGAGCCGCTGCCGGCGGGTGGCGGCGGCGAGCAGCGGGATCTTGGACTCGGTGAGCGTGGGCAGCTCGGCGCCGTGCAGGTGCGGCCAGAAGTAGCGCAGCTGGCGCAGGGCGGCGGCGTGGAAGGTGCGCGCCTGCACGCCCGGCGCCCCGAGCTGGCGCAGCCGTCCGCGCATCTCGCCGGCCGCGCGGGTGGTGAAGGTCACCGCCAGCACCTCGGTCGGCTGGTAGACCCCGGTGGCCACCCCGTGCGCGATCCGGTGCGTGATCGCCCGGGTCTTGCCGGTGCCGGCGCCGGCGAGCACGCGGACCGGGCCTCGGAGGGCCTCGGCCACCTGCCTCTGCTCGGGGTCGAGCGCGTCGAGGAGGGCGTCCGGGCGGGGGGTCATCAGGAATAGTTGCCTTCTGCAGATGGTTGGTACCGTCGAGACCTGAACTCTAGATGCCCGAGGGGACAACCACGTGACCACCGACATCGGTATCGACACTGCGATCGGAAGCCGGACCGCCGTCACCATGTACACCACTCCGTGGTGCGGTTACTGCCACCGCCTGAAGAGCCAGCTCGACCGCGAGGGCATCGCGTACGACATCGTCGACATCGAGCAGCAGCCCGAGGCAGCGCAGATCGTGGAGTCCGCCAACAACGGCAACCAGACCGTGCCCACGCTGGTCTACGCCGACGGCACCGCGCAGACCAACCCGAGCCTGGCCCAGGTCAGGGACAAGCTCGCCGCGCTCGCCTCCTGACCCCCTCTCCCGCTGCCCCACCCACTGACCCGGCACATCCTGTGCCGGGTCACCCTCTGTCAGACCTGCCGAGTCGGCACATCCTGTGCCGGGTCGTCGTCTGCCGGGCCTGCCGAGTCGGCACGTCCTGTGCCGGGTCAGCGCGCGTGGTCGGCGTACATCTGCCGGAGCCGGCGTGCCGGGTCGGCGTCTCGCCCGAACAGGTCGACGTCCGTGAATACCTCAATGTGGATGTCGCGGGTCTCGGTGATCCACTCCCTGCGCACGCCGTCCTCCCGGGCCCGGTGGGCGTGGAACGCGACCCCGTCGTACTCGGCCGCAACGCGACGGATCGGGTCTGCCAGGTCCAGCCGGTATCGCTCGATCCCACCGTCGTCGAACACAGGCAACTGGGGCACGGGCCGACCGAGACCTGGCTGCTCCTCCCAGTGGAGCCGGAGCATCGACTCCGGCAACGACTCAGCCCGGGGGTCCACGCGAGGAGCGAGGTCACGAAGCTGGACCACGCCTCGCTGGCCGCGGAACCGCTCGATGCCGGCCAGCAGTTCGTCCTTCGAGAACTCCCCCAGGCGAAGCATCGCGTCGAGGCCTCCCATGGCTCGGTAGCGGGGCTGGAGACGCCCCAAGTCCCACGCGGTGCGCACCGCCGTCGTGACGCGCAAACCGGCGATCTCGACGATGTCGCCCTCGTCGAAGTGCCGTTCGCCGCTGCGCACGCCCGGTATCCGCATCCGGTCGTGGCCAGCCTCCTTGAAGACCGAGGCCGGGCGAACGGAGAGGTGCCCGCCCGGCGGCTCGACGTCGATGCCGCGTACCCACGCCGCCGTGGTGTCGCACACCACCGCCTCGGGTGGCGCGACCAAGCGCACCGCTGAGATGCGCAGGTCTGGGCTGTCCGGCGTGCCGGCGACCAGGTAGACACTCTTGAACAGACGCACCAGCTCGTGCCGCTCGCACATCGCCGTTAGCGCCCACGGCGGGATGCCGGCCTGCCGAGCCATCTCCGTCGTGAACGGCAGTCGTGGATCCAGCCCCCGAAGCGGGAGTACGTCGATCGGTGGTGGCAGGGCGAGCGAGGGTAGGGGCCTGCCTTGGGACCGGGATCGACTGATGGGCACGCTGAACAGGGTGTCGTCATTCTACGATCACTGCTCGCGTCATCCACAGGCAGGGCTTCCGGTCTCCGGTGAGTCGGCACAAGACGTGCCGGGTCACCGTCCAACAGCCCGGGTGAGTCGGCACAAGATGTGCCGGGTCACCGTCCAACAGCCCGGGTGAGTCGGCACAAGATGTGCCGGGTCACCAGCCGGGGCTGACCAGGCGCGCGCCGTACCAGTGCTCGAGGAGTGACGACGAGATCGAGACGCCGGCGGGGATCATCACGCTGCCGTCGTCGAGGGCGGCCTTCATCTCGGCGCGGGTGAACCAGCGAGCGGTCTCGATCTCCTCGCCGTCCACGTGGACGTCGCGGGTGAGGGCGCGGGCGGTGAAGCCGAGCATCAGGCTGGCGGGGAGCGGCCAGGGCTGGTTGCCGAAGTAGGTCACCTCGCCGACCGGGACCCCGACCTCCTCCATCACCTCGCGGCGTACGGCGTCCTCGAGCGTCTCCCCCGGCTCGCAGAAGCCGGCCAGCGTGGAGTAGCGGCCCTCGGGCCAGCTGTGCTGGCGCCCGAGCAGGATCGCCTCGTCGTCCGCGTCGCCGTGCGTGACCGCCATGATCACCGCGGGGTCGGTGCGCGGGAACTGCGCCTTGCCGCAGTCGGGACAGCGCAGCTCGTGGCCGGCCGACCGGGGCTCCAACCGGCCGCCGCACCGCGGGCAGTGCCGGGTTGCCCAGTGCCACTCGGCCATCCCGATCGCGTGGAACAGCAGCGGCGCCTCCTCGACCACGCCGGCCGCGAACCGCGGCAGGACCGCCCGCAGGCCGACCCAGTCGCCCCGCTCCCCCGGCGCCTCGGCCGGGTCGACGAGGACCGCGAACCAGGTCCGCCCGCCGCGCTCCCCGAGCAGCACCCGGGTGCCGTCGGGCACCTCCGCGGACGGCCGCCAGTCGGGTGCCCCGTCCACCGGGCGCAGCCGGGTGCCGGCGACCACCAGTACCCGGGTCTCCGGGTCCGCCCACCGCGCCGCCAGCCAGTCGGCGTCGACACGACGCACGCCGGCCCGGTCGTGCGCGTTCGCCGCCAGGTCGAGGTGCGGGAAGCTCACAGCGCCGGGCTCCGCTCGAGCCACGCCCGGAAGGCGGCGGCGTCGTACGGCCGGCCGAGGAAGTCCTCGACCAGGTCGGCGGCGTCCCGGCTGCCGCCCGGCGCCAGGATCCGGTCGCGGTAGCGGTGCGCGACACCGGTGGCGAACAGGTCGCCCGGGTCGAACGCCCCGAACAGGTCCTTCGCGATGACCAGGCTCCACATGTAGGTGTAGTACGCCGAGGAGTAGCCGGTCAGGTGGCCGAACGCGGTGAAGAAGTGGGCGTCCTCCAGCGGGGCGATGAGGTTGTACTGCTGCCACAGCTCGCGCACCCGGGCGTCGATGTCGGCGGGACGCTCCCGGTGCAGGTGGTAGGACACCGCGGCGTAGAACATCTGCGCGCTGGCGAGGTACCCCTTGCCGAACTCGTCGGCTGCGCGCATCCGCTCCACCAGCGCGACGGGGATCGGCTCGCCGGTCTCGTCGGTCGCGAAGCCCCGCAGCACGTCGGCGTCCCACGCCCACTCCTCGAGCATCTGGCTGGGCGCCTCGACGAAGTCCCACTCGGTGGCGACGCCCGAGAACCGGACCCAGCGGTGCCGGCCGGCCAGCACGTGGTGGACCAGGTGGCCGAACTCGTGGAAGAGCGTCACCACGTCCTGGTGGCTCATCAGGCCACGGGGGAAGTTGCACACCAGGACGCCCTCCGGCAGCTGCACGCCCGCGATGCCTGGCACCAGGTCGAACTGCGCGGCATGGTTGAACTTTCCCTCGCGGGGGTGCAGGTCGAGGTGGATGCGACCCAACGGCGCCCCGTCCAGGCTCACGTCGTACGTCGCGACGTCGGGGTGCCAGGCCGGCGCCTCGTGCACCCGCTCGTAGTGCAGCCCGAAGAGCCGGCCGGTCACGTCGAGGAGACCCTGCCGGACCTTGCCGAAGTCGAAGTACGAGCGGACCTCCTGCGCGTCCAGCTCGAACTTCTCGCGGCGCACCAGCTCGGCGTAGTAGCGCCAGTCGGCCATGTCCACGCGCTCGATCGCCGGGTCCTCGCGGTGCGCCTGCTCCAGCAGCACCGCCAGGTCGCGCTCTCCCGCGTCGCGGGCGACGGCCGCGATCTCGTCGATGAAGGCACCGATCGCAGGGCCCTCCCCGATCATCTTCACCTCGGCGTCGTACGACGGCCAGTCGGGGTAACCGAGCAGCGTCGCGTGCTCGTGGCGCACCGTCAGCAGCTCGGCGAGCACCTCGGCGTTGTCCGGCCAGGCGACGTTCAGGAACGAGGTGGACACCGCGTGCCGGGCCTCGCGGTCGGTGGAGAAGGTCAGGAACGGGTTGGTGTCGGGGTACTCCGTGGTGACCGTGACCTCGTCGCCGACCGCCGGGTGCTCGTCCACCCAGTCCGCGGGCAGGCCGTCCAGCGCGGCGACCGGCACCTGGGTGCTGCGCCGGCCCTCCCGGATGCCGCGCGCGAACGTCTGCTCGAGGTCGGTCTCGCGCTCGTTGATCTCGCGCAGCCGCGACCGGGTCGGCTCGTCCCGGTCGACACCGGCCCGGCGGAAGTCGCGCAGGGAGTGGTCGATCACCCGCCGCGCGCCCTCGTCCAGGCCGGCCGGGTCCACCGCCACCAGCGCGGCGTACACACCGGCGTCGAGCATCAGCTCGGTGCGGAACTTCTCCGCGGCCACGACGTGCTTCTCGGCCTCCTCGCGGAGGTCGGCGTCGGGGTGGACCTGGCTCATCAGGTGCGCGGCGTGCACGCCGTTGGCCAGCTCGGTGCCCAGCCGGTTCCACACGTCCAGCGGGTCCGCGGGCCCGGCCACCAGCTCGTCCCGGAGGTTTCCGGCCCGGGTCAGCGCGGTGTCGCAGCGGTCGGTCAGCCAGGCGGACCAGTCGCCGTCGAGGTCGGGCAGGGACAGGGGTTCGGGTGCGGCGTCGGTGCTCACGTGGGCAGGCTACATACGATGCCGACATGAACACCCCAACGGACCACTCGCTCCGCTCCCGCTGCGCCGGGGACCCCGAGTGAGCACCCACATCGGCGCCGAGCCCGGCGCGATCGCCCCCCACGTCCTGATGCCCGGCGACCCGCTGCGCGCGAAGTGGATCGCCGAGACCTTCCTCGACGCCGCCACCGGCTACAACGAGGTGCGCGGGATGCTCGGGTTCACCGGCACCTGGCGGGGCCACCGGATCAGTGTGCAGGGATCGGGGATGGGCCAGCCGTCGTTCGCGATCTACGCCAACGAGCTCTTCGACCAGTACGACGTGCAGTCGGTCGTGCGGGTCGGCTCGTGCGGCGCCCTGGTGGAGAAGGTCGGCGTGCGCGACGTGATCCTGGCCTCGGGCGCCTGCACCGACTCCGGGATGAACCGGGTGCGTTTCCACGGGCTCGACTACGCGCCGGTGGCCGACTTCGGCCTGCTCCGGGCGGCGTACGACGCGGCGCAGGCGCGCGACGACGTGACCGCGTGGACCGGGCTGATCTTCAGCGGCGACCAGTTCTACACGCCGCGTCCCGACCTCATGGAGCCGATGGTCGAGCACGGCGTGCTGGGCGTGGAGATGGAGGCGAGCGCGCTCTACACGCTGGCCGCGAAGTACGGCCGCCGCGCGCTCGCGATCTGCACGGTCTCCGACCACATGGTGACCGGCGAGGAGACCACCGCCCTCGAGCGGCAGGAGACGTTCTCCGCGATGGTCGAGATCGCGCTCGAGGCGGTCACCAGCCAGGCCTGACCCGTCAGGCGTCGGCAGCGACCAGCCCCTCGAGCTCGTCGCGGCCCGGGAGCCCGTCGTGCTCGACCAGCCGGCCGCTGCGGACGTAGTAGAAAGCTGCCCGCACCCGGTCGACCGGCACCCCGGCCAATTCCGCCCACGCCAACCGGTAGACGGCGAGCTGGAGCGGGTCGGCGGTCTCCGCGCGGTTGGTCTTCCAGTCGACGAGGAGGTAGCTGCCATCGGGCTCGGCGTAGACCGCGTCGATCCGGCCGCGCACCACCTGTCCGGCCAGCACCAGCGCGAACGGCGGCTCGACGGTGTGCGGGACCCGGTCCGCGAACGGCCCCACCTCGAAGGCCGCGATCAGCTCGCGCAGGTCGGACTCGTCGTCGACCCCGGAGTCCGCGCGCCCCGGCAGCTCGTCGGGATCGAGCAGCTGTTGCTGCCCGAAGCGGGCCTCGACCCAGGCGTGGAAGCGGGTGCCGAACCGGGCCGCCGGCGAGGGTTGGCGCGGCATCGGCCGGGCCAGGTCGCGCGCGAACTCCTCCGGGTCGTCGCGCAGCCGGGCCAGCGACGTCGCGGACAGGCTGGAGGGCAGCGGCACCACGATCTCGGTGGACCGGTCGCGGCGGGCCTCCTCGACCAGCCGGTCGAGCTCGACGTCCCAGTCGGCGACCACGGCTGCCTCGATCATGTCGAGACCGGCGTCGGGCGCGTCGGCGTCGACCTCGGCCACCCGGCGGGCTGCCTCGATCCGCAGCGCCGCCTCGATGCCGGTGCCGGTGGCCGGCCACGGTCGGGACGGGTCGACGGCGTCGTAGGGGTTGGGGTCACCCTTCTGCGGTTTCTCGGCCCACGCCTCCACCGGTTCTCCGGCCTCCTCGAGCCAGTCGCGGACCTCGCGCTGGTAGGACGAGGGGCCGAACGGGGTGGCCCGGGGGCTCCAGAGGTAGGAGCTGACCGCGAGCCGGTGCGCGGCTCGGGTGAACGCGACGTACCCCAGGCGCAGCTCCTCCTCGGCGTCGTGGGCTCGCGTGTCGGCGCGGTAGGCGTCGAGCGCGGCCTTGTTGTAGCCGGCCAGCTGGGGCAGGTCGTGGGCGTCGCCGCGCAGCGCCGCCGGCAGGATCGACGGGGACGACGTCCACAGGGTGCGGGACCGGTTGGACGGGAACCGGGTCTCGCAGACGCCGACCAGGAACACCGAGGACCACTCCAGGCCCTTGGAGCGGTGCACGGTGAGCAGCTTGACCGAGTCCGCCTCGGTCGGGGTGGCCACGTCGAGGCCGTTGCCCTGGTCGTCCTCGGCGGTGAGGTAGGCCAGCAGCGCCGGCAGCGTGACGTCGCCGTCGACCGCCTGGAACTCCGCAACCGCCTTGACGAACAGGTCGAGGTTGTCGCGCCGGGCGCCGGCCGCCGGGCTGACCGCGGAGGCGAGCTCGACGTCGGTGCCGGTGGTGTCGATGATCCGGCGGACGATGTCGAGCAGCGGCTCCCCGACGTACGTGCGAAGCATCCGGAGCTCGGCCGAGAGCAGGGCGAAGCGCTCCAGCGCCTCCGGGGAGTACGCCGCGTCGCCGGGGTCGGCGAGCGCGTCGTCGAGCGAGGGGATCTCGGCGGGGTCGATGCCGTCGGCGATCGTGACCAGCAGCTCGTCGACCGAGTCGCCGTTCCCCCGGACCTGACGGCCCGCGAGCTCCCGGGCCCGGCGGGCCAGCAGCCGCAGGTCGCGCGGCCCGACCGCCCAGCGGGGGCCGGTCAGCAGCGTGAGCAGGGCGGCGTTGGCGGTGACGTCGTGGAGCAGGTGCAGGATCGCGACGATCTCCGCGACCTCGGGCAGCCGCAGCAGGCCGGACAGGCCGACGATCTCGACCGGGATCCCGGCACCGGTGAGCACGTCGAAGACGTCCTCGGCGTGCGCGTTGTCGCGGGTGAGCACGCCGATGTCGGACCACAGCTCGTCGTGCGCCTCCGTCACCGCCTCGGCCAGCCAGGCAAGCTCGTCGGCGTGCGTCTGGAACACCCGGGTCTCGACCACCCCCTCGCCGGCCTCGGGCTTGGGCACCAGCGGCTCGACCTGCGGGAACCTGTCGTGCAGCGGGGCTGCCAGCCGGTTCGCGACCGCCAGGATCCGGCGTTCGGAGCGGCGGTTGACGGTGAGCGGGTGGACCGGCACCGGGCCGCCGTCGCGGGCCGGGAAGGTCTGGTCGAAGTGGAGGATGTTGCTCACCGAGGCGCCGCGCCAGCCGTAGATCGCCTGGTTGGGGTCGCCCACCGCGGTCACCGCGTGGCCGCGCCCGGACGCCGGGTCGGGGCCGGCGAACAGCCGGGACAGCATGATCGCCTGCGCGACGGAGGTGTCCTGGTACTCGTCGAGCAGCACGACCTTGAACCGCGACCGCTCCAGCGCGCCGACGTCGGGCTGCTCGCTGGCCAGCCGGGCGCCGAGCTCGATCTGGTCGGAGAAGTCCATGAGGCCGAGGTCGCGCTTGAGCCGGCGATAGGCCTCGACCAGCCCGAGCAGCTCGGCACGGCGGTCGATCGCGTTGATCGCCTTCTCGACCGGCTCGCGGTACGTCGTGCGGTTCTTGCCGTTCGTCTCCTCCTCGAGCGCGCGGAGGAAGCCGCGGCGCGCCTCCTCGTCCACGCGGCGTACGGCGGCGGCGTCGACGAGGTGCTCGCTCATCGCGCCGTCGAGGGCGAGGAGGTTCTGGATCGCGGTCTCGGGGTGGTCGGTGAGGTGGCGGACCTCGCCGGTGTAGCGGTCGATCGCGCGGGCGCCGAGCTGGTAGCGGGCGGCGTCGGTGATCACGCGGGTGTCGGGCTCGTGGCCGATCCGGAGGCCGTGGTCGGTGAGCAGGGACGCGGCGTACGCGTTGTACGTCGCGACCGTCGGCTCGAGGATGTCCTCACCATCGTCGGGGTCGCCCTCGTCGAGGGCGCCGGCGGTGCGCAGCGCGGCGCGGATCCGTTGCCGGAGCTCGCTGGCGGCCTTCGTGGTGAAGGTCAGTCCGAGCACCTCGTCGGGCCGGACCTGACCGGTGACCACGAGGTAGACGACGCGGGCCGCCATCAGCGTGGTCTTGCCCGAGCCGGCGCCGGCGATCACGACCGCCGGCGACAACGGCGCCGAGATGGCCGCCCACTGCTGGTCGCTGGGGGCGTAGGGGGTCCGCATGACCCGGGCGAGGTCATCGGGGGTGTCGATGCGGATCGGGGTCGTGGTCACTGGGCGGTCACCGAGCCTGCGCTCTTGATGGGGCAGATGGGGACGAAGGAGCAGTCGCGGCAGTGCTGGCCCGCGACCGCAGGGAAGCTCTCCGCCCGTAGCAGGGCGGCGGTGCGGCCGAGCCGACCGCGCAGGTCGTCGCGCTGGGGGCCGTCGTCGGGTTGCGGGTCCTGCGGCTGGACCACCGCCCGCTCGCCGCAGTCGGTGAGCCCGAGCTGGACCAGCTCGGCTCCCCCGGCCTCGGCGGGCTCGCCGGTGAGCGCGTCGACGGCGCCGTGGTCGACGGCGTACTGGTAGAGGCCGAGCTGGAGGTGCCCCTCGACCGCCTTGGTGGACGGCTTGGTGCGGCCGGACTTGAGGTCGACCACGACGACGCGGCCGTCGGCGTCGAGCTCGAGCCGGTCGGCGTACCCGGTGAGCCGCACTCGCTCGCGGTCCGGCAGCTCGACCACGGTCTCGAACTTCGCCTCGGTGGCCAGCAGCCGACGCGGGTTGGCGTGGTGCCAGGCGAGGAAGCGGCCGAGCGCGGCCCGGACCCGCTCGTGCTCGCGGGCCTTCGACCACGGGGTGCGGAAGTCGAGGCGGTCCCAGATCCGGTCGACGTGCTCCATGAGCACGTCGACGTCGTCGGGTCCGGCGGCGAGCTCGCCGGAGGCGACCCGCTCGGCGAGCGCGTGCAGCAGCTCGCCGAGGTTGGCGGACTGGTGGGCGCGGGCCACGCCGCCGGCCTCGCGCTCGAGGAACCACTGGGTGGGGCAGACCTGCATCGACTCGAGGACGCTGGCGGAGACCGGCACCGGCTGGGCGGGGTCGCGGACCGGCTCGACCGACCGGCTGGCCGAGCGAGTGCCCCACCAGGTCGACGGGTCGGCGCTGGGGACTAGCGGGCGGGTGCCGGTGGACTCGCGGGCCAGCCGGGCCAGCCGTCGGGCGGCG
Source organism: Nocardioides guangzhouensis (assembly GCF_004519545.1). Classification (GTDB taxonomy): domain Bacteria; phylum Actinomycetota; class Actinomycetes; order Propionibacteriales; family Nocardioidaceae; genus Nocardioides; species Nocardioides guangzhouensis. The sequence continues at coordinate 20,002 of NZ_SDKM01000005.1, read as the reverse complement.
GCCTCGCGGAGCGGCTCGCTGGTGGCCGGGTCGGCGAGGGTACGCCGCAGCTCGCCGACCAGCCCGCCGAGCGAGAGCGGCCGGACGGGCCGGCCGACCACGTGCTCGACCTGGACGCCGAGCTCCCCGAGGAACCGGGACGGCTGCTCGCCCTCGTCGTCGGCGGCCTGGACCGCGGTGACGACGAGCCGCTGCCGGGCGCGGGTGGCGGCGACGTAGAACAGGCGGCGCTCCTCGAGCAGCAGCTCGCGCACGGAGACCGGCGGCACCACGCCGTCCGTCCCGATCCGGTCGGCCTGGAGCAGGGTGGAGCGGCGCCGCTGGTCGGGCCAGCCGTCCTGCTGGACGTGGGCGACCACGACCAGCCGCCACTCGAGGCCCTTGGAGCGGTGCGCGGTGAGCAGTCGGACCGCCGCGCCGCGGGCGCCGCGGTCGGCGAGCGTGTCGGCGGGGATCTGCTGGGCGACCAGCGAGGCGAGGAAGTTGCGGACCCCGACGTGGTCGCGCTGCTCCTCGGCGCGAGCGGCGATCCCGAACAGCGCGCAGATCGAGTCCAGGTCGCGGTGCGCCCGCCGAGCCGCGCCGCCGCCGAGCCCGACGGACCGGCGCAGCCGCTCGGGCCAGCCGGTGCGAGACCACAGCGTCCACAGCAGCTCCTCGGCGGTCGCCCCGCGGTCGAGCTCGTCGCGCGCGTCGTGCAGCAGGGCGGCCAGGCCACGGGCCCGGACCACCTCGGGACCCTCGAGACCGTCGAGGAAGGTGCCGTCGGTGACCACCCGACGCAGCAGGTCGCGGGAGGGGCGCGGCGCCCGGTCCTCGGTGCGGGACGCGGCCTTCTCGCGGACGCGCAGCTGCCGGGAGAGCCGGCGTACGTCGCCCGCGTCGAGGCCGCCGATCGGGCTCAGCAGCAGCGCCTCGGCCCGGCCTGAGTCGAGGTGGTCGACATGCTCGACGTCGTCGTTGTCGAGGTTGACCACCGCGCGCAGCGCGTCGAGCAGCGGGAGCACCGCCGGGTCGCGGACCAGCGGAACCTCGTCGGAGGCCACCTCGACAGGCACGCCGGCGGCGCCGAGCGCCCGGCGCAGCGGCGGGATCGAGCCGCGGCCGGAGCGGACCAGCACGGCCATGTCGTCCCAGGGGATGCCCTCCTCGAGGTGCGCCCGGCGCAGCAGGTCGGCGAGGTGCTCGGCCTCGGCCCGCTCGGTGTCGAAGGTGCGGACTACGACCCGGCCCTCCCCCAGCCCGCCACCCTCGGCGACCGGCTCGAGGAACGCCTCGCGGGCCTCCTCCGGGATGCTGCCGGGCAGCGCCAGCCGACGGGCGACCCGCTGGGAGGCGAGGAGGAGGCGCGGGCCGAACCGGCGCGTCGTACGCAGCGCGATGACGTCGGCAGGGCGGCCGTCGGCCCGCGGGAACGCGGCCGGGAAGTCGAGGATGCCGCGGACGTCGGCGCCGCGGAAGCCGTAGATCGACTGGTGCGGGTCCCCGACCACCGTGAGGTCGCGACCGTCCCCGGCGATCGCGCGGAGCAGCGCGACCTGTCCGGGGTCGGTGTCCTGGTACTCATCCACGAACACGTGCCGGAACCGCTGCCGCAGCTCGTCGCGGTGCGCCTCGGCCTCGATCGTCGCCCGGCGGATCAGGTCGGCGTAGTCGGTGGCGCCCTGAGCGTCGAGGTTGGTGAGGTACTGATCCAGGAACCGGCCGGCCGCGATGAACTCGGGGAGGTCGTTGGCCTCGCCGAGCGCTCGCAGCGCCGTGCCGTCCAGGCCCTTCTCGCGGGCCCGCCCGAGCACCGCGTGCACCTCGCGGGCGAACCCCCGGGTGCCGAGCGCGCGGGACAGCGAGCCCGGCCAGGTGACCGACTCCTCGTGCTGGTGCAGCAGCTCGCGGAGCACCACGTCCTGCTCGGGCGCGGACAGCAGCCGCAGCGGCGCCTCGTAGAGGTCGGGCGGGCTGTAGGCGCGGATCAGGCCGTAGGCGAAGGAGTGGAAGGTCGAGCAGAGCGTCGACGAGGTGGTGCGGGCCATCCGCGCGGTGACCCGGTCGCGCAGCTGCTCGGCGGCCTTGCGGGAGAACGTCAGCGCCAGCACCTGGTCGGGCTGCGCGCCGCGCTTCTCGATCCGGTCGACGATCGCCTCGACCAGCGTCGTGGTCTTGCCGGTGCCGGGTCCGGCCAGCACCAGGAGCGGCCCGCCCTCGTGCTCGACCACGCGTCGCTGGTGCTCGTCGAGCTCGACCGGGGCGACGCCCTGGGGCGCGGACGCGGCGAGCCGGAACGTGGGGTTGGTGGTGGTCATCGCGGCCAACCTAACCATCCCGCGCCGACACCCCGCCGAACCGTGCGCAACGGCGGGCCGAGCCATACGAGATGGCGGGTCCGCCGGTCGAGGAGGTCGCGCAGCGACCGTCTCGAGACCAAGGACCCGGAGTGCGCCGTGCGGCCCGTCTTGCGCGCCGAACGGCCACGAATTGCGCGCTAGCGTCGAGGCATGGGGCTCGTGGACCGGCTGCTGCCGTCGGTCGTGCCGCGTGACGTGGAGGTGGCTGTCGGCCTGCCCGGCGACGACCTGGTCCCGCACGCGGACGTCGTCATGGACCGCGCCTTCTCGGTCGACGCGCGGCCGGCCGCGGTCTGGCCGTGGCTCGAGCAGCTCGGGAAGCGCCGGGCGGGCTGGTACCTCCCGCGCCGTCTCGAACGCGCCCTCCCCTCCTCACGGCGGGCCCTACGACGCCTCGACCCGTCGTACGGCGGGCTGCAGGTGGGCGACGTGATCCCCGACTACGGCGGGCGGGACGAGACGTTCACGGTCGCGATGACCGCGGCACCGTCGTACCTCGTCTACACCTCGCGCCGCCGCGGCACCGACGTCTCGTGGGCGATCGTGCTCACCCCCGAGGACGTCCGCACGCGCGTGCACCTGCGTCTGCGCCTCGGCCCCGTGAAGCATGTCCGGCTTGCCGAGGTCGCCGGCGGGCTGTTCGACGCGCTCACCATCGCCGGGATGGCCGCCGGCCTGCGCGAGCGGGTGTGCTGACGCCACCATTTCGCAGGGCTCGGCAGCCGCTGGTTGAGGAGGGCGTTCTGGGCCCCTCTCGAAACCAACGTCGCAACACGTGGAGGTTTCGAGACGGTCGCTGCGCGACCTCCTCAACCACCGAACGCAAGACCTGGCCGTTCGGCGTACGACGGTCAGCCGAGGTCGACGATCGCGGCGACGGGGCCGCCGCCCTCGGGGCCCTGGTGCGCGGCGGAGACCGACACGAAGACCGCGGGGTCACCGGTGACGGCCGCGGTGACGCCGCCGACGCACGACTTGATCTGGCGGTGCCAGTGCACGTCGGAGTCGTCGAGCATCGCGTTGCGGCGGCCGCGGACCATGCCGTCCTGGGAGGCCTCGCACTTGAGGAAGAGGTTCACCAGCCGGCCGTCGAGGTCGCTGTGGTGGGGGCGCTCCGGCAGGTCGAGGCCGGCGTCGCGGATCGCCTCCCAGAGGCCGTCCTGGTCGAGGGCGTCCTTCATCACCGAGTGGCCGATGCGGTACCGGCCGCCGACGCCGGGCGCGTTGCCGACCACCACCACCTGGGCCTGGTCGAGCTCGACGCCGGAGGAGCAGGAGGCGACCGAGGAGTACAGGTCGCGGTCGTGCATGACGTCCGCGTCGGTCGGCATCTCGATCTCGCCGAGCGCGACCGCGATGCCGAGGGCGGTGACACCGTTGGAAAGGTCCATCGACTCGTGGGTGTGCTCGGTCCACACGGTCTTGCCGCGCGACTTCGCGTCGCGGATGGTGTGGATGGTCAGCAGCGGGGTCTTGGTCTGCACGTAGTGCACGTCGGCCGGGTCGGTGATGCCGGCCCGCTCCATCGCGACCTTCACCGCGTCGGCGACCTTGGAGATCATCGGGGTGCGGCCGATCTCCTCGGGCAGCAGCTGCTCGCTCATCGCGAAGCCGACGGTGAGCCGCGGCTCGTCGGTGGGCTCGGCGTCGGTGGTGGCGAAGATCGTGGCGTGCGGGCTGATCACGCCGTCGGTGCCGCCGGACCACACGATCGGGACCTGCTTGACCTGGTCGGCGGGCGCGCCCTTCTCGACCAGCACCTCGCGGAACGCCCGGTCGGCGATGATCCGGGTGTAGTCGTTGACGCCGCCGTTGCCCTCGGTCTTGCCGATGATCGCGATGACGCGGTCGGCGGCCATCACGCCGTCGTCGATGAGCTTGGCGAGCTCGGAGGCGTCGGCGACGGAGTGGATCGGGACCTTGCGTACTTCGATCGCGCTGGGCATGGCGTTCCTTTCGGTTCTTCGTTCAGTTCTGGACGACGGTGCCGGCGTTGTCCCCGGTCACGGCGTCGACGATGTGGGCGAGGTCGGTGATCACCGAGCGGGAGCCGCCGTGCTCGACGAACCGGCAGGCGGCGTCGACCTTCGGTCCCATCGAGCCGCTGGCGAAGTGGCCCTCGGCGGCCAGCGAACGCAGCCCGGCGGCGCTCACGGTGCCGATCGCCTCGGCGTCGGGGGTGCCGTAGCGGAGCACGGCGTTGGGTACGTCGGTGGCGATCACGAGCACGTCGGCGTCGACGGTGCGGGCCAGCAGTGCGGCCCCGAGGTCCTTGTCGATGACCGCCTCGACGCCTTCGAGCGACCCGTCCTCGCGACGTACGACGGGGATCCCGCCGCCGCCGTTCGCGACCACCACGAAGCCGGCCTCCACCAGCGCCTGGACGGCCGGGGCGTCGATCACCTCGAGCGGCTCGGGCGAGGCGACCACGCGCCGCCAGCCCTTCTCGCCGCGGTCCTCCCAGGTCTCGCCGTGCTCGACGAGCACCGCGGCCTCGTCGGCGGGCAGGAACCGGCCGATCGGCTTGGTCGGCTTCGTGAAGCCGGGGTCGTCACGGTCGACGCGGGTGCGGGTGACCGTCGCGGCACTGCGCCGGTCGATCCCGCGGCGGGTCAGGGCGGCGTCGAGCGCGTTCATGAGGACGAAGCCGAGGGTGGCCTGGGTCTGGGCGCCGCACCAGTCCAGCGGGACCGGGGGTACGACGGCCGCGGCCAGCTCGTTCTTGACCAGCAGGTTGCCGACCTGCGGGCCGTTGCCGTGGGTGACCACGACGTCGACGCCCTCGGCCACCAGGTCGGCGACCGCCTCCATCGCCACCTCGGCGGCAGCGATCTGGTCCTCCGGCCGCGCGCGGCCGTCGGCGTTCGTCATGGCGTTTCCGCCGAGCGCGAGCAGGACCCTCATGGCTGACGAACCTAGTGGGCGGGCAGGGCGCGGGCACCAGCAACAACGGCCAACTCAGCGGCCGGTCGCTGGCAGTTCTTGCCAACGCCGGCGGCTACTCCGGCGGCTCGTCCTCGTCGAATCGCGGGTCGGCGAGGAGGTACTGCGCGAGCAGGCCGGGCTTCTTGTGCCGCGGCGGCTCCGGCTCGGGCGCCATCCGGCCCTCGGCAGTGTCCCAGAACGCGTCCACCGCGTGCATGACCCGGCGACTGACGCTCCCGGCCAGGCCGGTGTGCGGGGCGTAGGGGTGGGGCCGCGTCGGGGCTCCCGCCTCGGCGTTCTGGAGCCGCTCGGTCACGTCGTCCAGCTCCGCCGGGGCGAGGGCGTCGGTGAGCGCGCCGGCCAGCGCCAGCTCGGCGCCGCGGTGCCCGGCCAGGCTGGTGCCCACGTCGGACCAGACCTCCGGCCACGCGTGCTTCGCCTCGTACGTCGAGCCGTACGCCCGTGCCTTCACGTGCGCCAGCGCGATCTCGAGCTCCTTCTCGGCGTGCACGTAGTCGTGGACGAGGTGGCCGCCCTCCTTCACGTTCCGGCGCACGGCCGGCAGGAGGACGGCGTCGACCGCACCGAGGTGCTTGCTGGCGATGGCGAGGAAGGTGTCGATGTCCTCGTAGGGCTTGCGCGGCTGTCCGGGCGCGGGTGCCGTCGTCCGCGCGCCCTCGAGTCGGGCGGCGAGGTTCTCGTGCGTGTGCTCCACGGAGCGACGCAGGACGTCGACGGTGCTCATCGTTCTCACCGGTCGCGGCGACGCGACCTCTCTGAACCATCGTCCGCCCGCGTGGCGCGGCGATCAAGGGTTGGCGTGCGGCACTTTCACCGCCGGGCCGGCAGCAGCCCGGCCGCCCGCATCGAGCGCCACGCGACCGCGGCCTCGGCGGCCTCCCCGCGGACGGAGAGACAGCCGCGCCGTGCATCCACGTACGACGGTCGCACCCGCGTCGCGGTGAGCGCACCCCGGTCGTCAGCACAGCGCGGGACGGCGGCGCAGCTGCGGGCCAGGCGCCGCCCGTAGGCCCGCTCGGCTGCCCCGCGCCGGGCGACGCCGCGGGGCAGGACCCGCCCGTGGGCGTCGGCCGTCACGCACCGGCCGGTGCCGGGGACCGTGACCCGCCGCGCCGGGCCGGTGGACCCGACGTACGGGCGCGAGCTGCCGAACCGGGTGACCACGAAGATCCGTGAGGTCGGCAGGCCGTCGTCGATCTCGTCGAGCGTGGCCCGCAGCTGCTCCTCGAACCGGTCGAGGTCGGCACGCGACGCCGGGCAGTCGAGACCCTCGCCGATCGGCTGCAGGACCACCAGCGGGTCGGGCGGCTGGAGCGCGACCAGGCTCCGCGCCTGGCCGTGCAGGTCGTCCAGGGTGGCTCGGTCCCGCGCGAGGTCGATCGCGTGGCCGTCCGCGTCGGGGTGCCGCGCGACCAGGCGCAGGAAGACGCTGGCCACCTGCGGGTTGCTCCCGGTCGCCCAGGAGTTCTCACGGACGTCGATCCCGGGTCGGGCGGGGTCGGAACCACGCCCCGTGGCGTCGGAACCGCCGAGGACCGCGACCGCGTCCGGGTAGCCGCGGTAGGGACGGCCCTCTGTCGACGTGGCCGGGTCCTCGGGGGCGGGGAGGGGCGTCTTCGGCACCACGACCCCGGTCGGCGGCGGGCCTCCGCTCGCGTGGGCGTCGTCGCCGAGTGGTTCGGTTCGTTGTCGGGCGGGGCGATCGCCGTCCTCGGTGCTGCACCCGAGCACCAGGATCGAGACGACGGCGAGGACGGCCGCGAGGCGTCTCGCCATCCGCCCATCCTCCACCGCCCGCGGTGCCCCGCCCAGACCCGAACGGGGTGCCCCGGTCGGGCGGGACCAGACCGGCCTTGACCCGTAGATTCGGGACATGGACGGGCCGTCCCCACGTCGGCATCCACGCTGGGGCAGCCGGCTGGCCGCGCTGCTGCTGGCCGGGCCTGCCGCGGCCTGCTCCGGGGAGACCGCCTCCGAGGCGGGGCCCGAGCCGCCGCCTCCCAGCGAATCCCTCGTGCCCGGGCCGCGCGACGTGCGGCCGGGCGCGCACCAGAGGGACACCACCGAGCCGCTGGTCCTGGCCGGCCACGCGACACTGACGCCGTCACGGCTGCCGGTCGCGCTGGCGCGACGCGTGGTCCGGGGCGAGGTCCGGACCTGGCGGGTGCTCGACGGCAGCACGGCCCGGCTCCGGCTCGTCGACGGCCGCGGCACCCCAGCCGCCGCGCGACGGGCGCTCCGGACGGTCGCCCGCGACCCGCGCGCCCTGGCGCTGGTCCCGGGCTCGGCGATGCGGCCGTGGGTCCGGGCCGCCGTGGTGGCCGGCGTGGACCCGCTGCGCCGGCCCGCGGCGTACCCGCTGCGCGTGGCCGGGCCATCGCCTCCCACGGTCACCCGGCTGACGGTCGGGGGCGACGTGATGCTGGCCCGCGGGGTGACGGCCGCACACCCCGGGGACCCGACCCGGGCGCTCCGACCGCTGGCCCGCCGGCTGGGGCAGGCGGACCTGGCCGTCGCGAACCTCGAGAGCACCCTGTCGGTCGCCGGGGCGCCCACCCAGGGCGGTGACTCCTTCGGCGCGCCCGGCGTGCTCGACGGGCTCCGCGACCTCGGCCTGGACGCGCTGTCGTTGGCCAACAACCACACCGGCGACTTCGGCGAGCGGGCTCTGCTCGCCACGATCGCGGCGTTCGGGGGCAGCGGGGTGCGGGCGTTCGGGGCCGGCCGTGACCGGCGGGCGGCCGGCCGGGCGGCCGTGCTGGTCCGCAACGGGGTCAGGTTCGGGTTCCTCGGGTTCAACGCGATCGGCGAGACGCCCGCGGCGGCGCCCGGTGTCGCGGGAGCGCTGTCGGTCCGGATGCCGCCCCGCACCGGGCCGCTGGACCGCGGCGACCTGCGGCACCTGCTCGGGCTGGTGCGCGACCTCGACCGACGGGTCGACGTGGTCGTGGTGCTGCCGCACTGGGGCACGCAGTACACCCATGTCGCGGGGCCGGTGCAGCGCGCCGTCGGACGGCGGGTCGTGGCGGCCGGCGCCGACCTCGTGGTCGGCGGTCACCCGCACTGGGTGCAGGGCCTGGACCGGGTGGGGGACGCGGTGCTCGCCCACTCGCTGGGCAACCTGGTCTTCGACATGGACTTCATGGAGCAGACCATGGAGGGAGTGCTGCTCGAGGCGACGTTCTGGGGCGACCGGCTGGTGGCGGTGACCCTCGCGCCGTACCGGATGGACGCCGGGTTCTCCCCCCGGCCGGTGCCCGGCCCGGACGTGCTGGCCGACGTGTGGCGGCACAGCACCGGACCCTTCGCGCTCCGGTGACGGCCTCGCCCGTTCACCGCAGCCAGGCCAGCACGACGCGACCGGTCCGGCCCAGCTGCCGCGGGTCGACGACCGCGGGCAGGTCGCCCGGCGAGTGGTAGCCGGCGTACGGCGTGCTGCCGATGCGCACCCCGGGCATCCCGGCCCGCGCGAACGACCAGTGGTCGCTGGACCGGTTCTCGCAGGCGATCGCCGGGACCCCGACGGCACGGGCGGCGGCCAGCACCCGGGCCCGGGCTCCGGTCCCGGTGCCGCCGGCAGAGCAGACCGGCACCACGGCCCCGACGCCGACCCGGTCCAGCGACACCATGCCCCGGACCGCGCGGCGCTCCCCGACCGCCAGGGACGCGACGTACGCCCGCGAGCCGAAGTGGTGGTCGGCGTCCGACGGCCCGCGCGGCTCCTCGGCGCCGAACGCCACCAGCACCACGGGAAGCCGGGTCCGTGCCTCGCCGAGCACCCGTGCGACCTCGAGCAGCACGGCGACGCCGCTGGCATTGTCCTCGGCGCCCGGCGACTGCGGCACCGTGTCGAGGTGCGCGCCGACCACGAGGTGCGGCTCGGTCGGGTCGAGGCCGGGCGGGCTCGCGACCACGTTGAACGAGCGGCCGGGGCCGACTGGCACGCCCCACGAGTCACCGCCCGGGACGGCGACCGGCGCGCGCCGTACGACCCGGCCGTGAGCGCGGAGTCGACCGGCCACCCAGTCCGCGGCCGAGCGGTACGCCGGGCTGGTGGCGTGCCGCGGTCCGATGCCACCGGCCAGCCGGACGACGGTTCGCCGGGCCGCGGCAGGGTCGAACGCGTCCGGGTCCACCCGCGGCCGCGGGGCGAGGGTGGGCGCCTCGGGCGTGGGCGCCGGGGTGGCCGGGGACGAGGTGCCGCTGGCGGCCGTCGTACCGGCCGACGAACCGGGCGGCCGCCGCTCCGCCCGCGACCCGTCCCCGTCGCAGGCCACGGTGGCCACCAGCGAAGCCATCAGCGCCGCGACCAGGGCCGGCCTCATCCGTCCAGCCTGACACGCCCCGGACCGACGAACGCCATCCCCGAACACGTGTAACGCGGTGTTCGTGTCACTTCCCACGTGTTCGAACGCGTGGGAAGCGACATGAACACCGCGTTACAGCTGCGGATTGACTAGCGGATGGGTCGACTTTGCCGGCCGACGACCCGCCCGTCAGAGCTGCTCGAAGTCCTCGAAGTCGAACCCGGGCGAGACGACGCAGCTGACCAGGGCGTCGGCGGTGACCGGGCGGGTGCGCTGCCAGACGCCGGCCCGCACCAGCAGCTGGGGATGCTGGTCGGCACCGAGGTCGGTGCCGAGCGTGAGGGCGTCGCCCTCCTCGGGCATCGGGCCGCTGCCGCCGAGCACGAGGTCGACGGTCCCCGAGTGCGCCAGCCACATCTCCTCGGAGGTCAGCCGGTGCCAGGCCGACGACTCACCCGCGGCCAGCGCGAACAGGATGCAGGTGGCGGTCGGCCGGGCGCGACCCCCGGAGAGCACGACGGTCTCGGGGGCGACCCAGGTCTGGCGGTACCAGCCGCCCTCCGGGTGCGGGTCGAGGCCGAGGGCAGCGGCAATCGCGGGTCGCTCCATGGGGCGACATCCTGCCGGGTCGGCGGGGACCGTCAAGCACGACCCGCGTTGCGCTTGTGGAGCCGCCGGATCTCGTCCTGCAGCTCGGGTGCCGGCCCGTCGACGGGTACGCCGGGCGCGACCGCGTTGATCGGCAGCGGCAGCACCGGCCCGTCGGGCAGGTCCCAGGCCGACCGCCAGGCGGCCAGCTGCGCCGAGGAGACGGCGTACACGATCCGGCCGAGGCCCATCCAGCCGTGTGCGGCCGCGCACATCGGGCAGTGCTCACCGGAGGTGTAGACGGTGGCCTCGGCCCGCTCCCCGGCGGTGAGGTTCGCGGCCGACCAGCGGGCGATCTCGAGCTCGGGATGCCGGGTCTCGTCCCCGTCCTTGACCCGGTTGCGGTCCTCGAACCTGACGTCGCCGGCCCCGTCGACGAGGAGCGAGCCGAACGGCTCGTCACCCTCGTCCAGGGCTTCCCTGGCCAGCTCCACGCAGCGCCGCAGGTACACGAGGTCGGTGTCGGTGAGCGTCATCGGCCGACCCGCGCTGCCTCGTGGCGGGCGATGAGCTCGCCGGGCTCGATCTTCCCGATCACCTCGCCGACCACGTCGAGCGGCAGGTCGTCGAGGTGCTTGAACCGGACGCACGACCTGCCCATGTCCAGCCTCATCCCCCGCTCGGCGTACTGCTGCCGGAACCACGACTCCTCCGGCCCGTCGGTGTAGAGCCCCATGAGGTAGAGCGCCATGTGGTTCTTCTGCGACGCCAGGGCGGCGTAGCAGAGCGGCAACTTGTTGTACGTCGTCGGGTAGTCGGCGAGCGGGACGACCCAGCTGATCATCCCCCAGTCCATCTGCTCGACGTACCCCGCGGGCAGGTGGGCGTTGACCACGTCGCGCACCGTCCCGATCGGCTCCCGGCGGGCCCCGGGGAGGGAGTCCAGGTAGTCCTCGACGGTCGCGGCATCACTCTGCATGCCGCCATCATGCTCTGCTCCCCGCCGGTCACGCGAGCGCGAAGTAGCGCAGCCACACGTAGAGCCACGCGATGGCCAGGGACGCGAAGGTCACGACCAGGCCGTGGCGGGTGAACTGCCAGAAGCTGATCGGCTGGCCGGCGCGGGCCGCGATCCCGAGCACCACCACGTTGGCGCCGGCGGCGACCGCGGTGGTGTTGCCGCCGAGGTCCGCGCCGAACACGAACGCCCACCACAGCGGGCTGCCCGACCCCGGGTTCGGCGAGGCCAGCACCAGGTCCTCGACGATCGGGACGGTCGCCGCGGTGTACGGGATGTTGTCGACGAACCCGCCGACGATCGCCGACCCGAACAGCAGCACGGTGGCGGCGAGGAACTCGTGGTCGCCCATCGTGTCGGCGGCGAGCCGCCCGAGCGACCCGATCACGCCCACCTCCACCAGGGCCCCGACCACGACGAAGAGCCCCATGAAGAACGCCAGCGTGGTCCACTCGATCTCGGCGAGGAACTCCTCGGGGGTGGCCCGCGAGACCACCACCATGGCGCCGGCACCGAGCATCGCGACGATCGACGGGTCGAGGTGCAGCGCGTGGTGCAGGCCGAAGAAGACCATCACCACCGCGAGCACGACGAGGCAGCGGACCAGCCGAGCCTGGTCGACGATCGCGCCGCGCGGGTCGAGGTCGTGCACGTCGTCCGGCGCGAGGTCCCCGCCGCTGGTGCCCGGCGCGTGCAGGTCGTTGCGGAACAGCCAGCGCAGCATCACGACCAGCCCGGCCACCAGGACCACCGTGAGGGGCAGCGAGTGCACGAGGAAGTCGTTGAAGGTCAGCCCGCCGCGGCTGGCGATGATGATGTTCGGCGGGTCGCCGATCAGGGTGGCGGTGCCACCGATGTTCGACGCCAGCACCAGCGCGATGAGGTACGGCGCCGCGGGCAGCCCCAGCCTGGCGCAGACCGAGAGCGTCACCGGCGCGACCAGCAGCACCGTGGTCACGTTGTCGAGGACCGGCGAGACGCCCGCGGTGACCAGCACCAGCAGGGCGAGCAGCTTCGACGGCCGACCACCCGACGTCCGCGCGGCCCAGAGGGCGAGGAACTCGAACAGCCCCGTGTGCTTGAGGATCCCGACGATCACCATCATCCCGAACAGCAGGAAGACGACGTTCCAGTCGATGCCGGTGTGCTGGTCGAAGAAGGCGGTGTCGGCGTCGACCAAACCGATCACCGTCATCGCGGCGACGCCGCCGAGAACCGCGGCGACCCGGTGCACCTTCTCGGTGGCGATGAAGGCGTAGGTGACCAGGAAGATCCCCACGGCGGCACAGGCGATCACGGAGCGGTTCCTCCCGGGAGGGCGGCGTACCAGCCGGCCAGGCGACCGCAGTCGCTGACCGCGCGGAGGCGCCGTTCGATCGTGGGCCGGTGCTCGCGCGCGGCCGCGACCAGGAGGTGGTCGCCGGCGCGCAGGACGGTGGTGGGGCCGGGCACGAAGATCTCGCCGGCGCGCAGGACGAGGGACACCCCGGCGCCGGGGGGCAGCCGGAGCTCGGCCACCTCGACGCCGGCGAGCCGCGACTCGGCCGGGACGGTGACCTGCATGAGGGTGGCGTCGAGCTCCTCGAGCGGCGCGGACTCGATGGGTACGTCGCGGGGCGAGGTCTCCTCGGAGACGCCGAGGCGGCGGGCGGCCCAGGGCAGGGTCGGGCCCTGGACCAGCGTGAAGATCACGACCAGCAGGAAGACCACGTCGAAGATCCGGTCCGCGCCGGGCAGGCCGACCGCCATCGGGATGGTGGCCAGCACGATGGGCACGGCGCCGCGCAGCCCGGCCCAGCTGATGAACGCCTGCTCGCGCCACGGCACCCGGAACGGCGTCGCGCAGAGCGCCACCGAGAGCGGCCGGGCGACGAAGGTGAGCACCGCCCCGACCACCAGCGCGGTCGGCAGCGCCTCGGGGAGCCGGGACGGGCTGGCCAGCAGGCCGAGCAGGATGAACAGCCCGATCTGCGCGAGCCAGGCCATCGACTCGACGAACCCGGTGGTGGTGCCGCGGTGCGGCAGCGCCGCGTTGCCGAGCGCCAGGCCGGCCACGTAGATCGCGAGGAACGGGCTGGCGCCGGCGACGCCAGCGACGGCGTACGCGAGGAACGCGATGGCCAGCGTGGCCAGCGGGTAGAGCCCCGACGACGGCAGCGCGCTGCGGGCCAGCACCTTCTCCCCGGCCTTGGCCACCAGCAGCCCGAGCACCGCCCCGGCGGCGAGCTGGTAGCCGATCTGGCTCGCCATCCCGTCGACCCCGGCCTCGGCCCAGGCGCTGGAGGTGACGACGGTGACGATGATGATCACCGGCGGGTCGTTGAAGCCGGACTCGGCCTCGACCGCGGCCCGCAGCCGGCCGCGTACCGGCAGCCGTCGCAGCACTGCGAACACCGCGGCCGCGTCCGTCGACGACGCCACCGCGCCCAGCAGGATCGCGGTGCGCACGTCGACGTCGAGCAGCAGGTAGACCAGCCCGCCGGTGATCGCGACCGACAGGAAGACGCCGAAGGTGGCCAGGACGCCGGCCAGCGCCGCCACCGGGCGTACGACGCGCAGGTCGGTGGTGAACCCGCCCTCGGCGAGGATCATCGCGAGCGCGACGCTGCCGAGGATCTGGGTGAGGTCGACGCTCTCGAACTCCAACCCGAGCCCGGCCTCGCCGATGGCAACACCGAGCGCCAGGTAGATCAGCAGGGTCGGCAGCCCCGCACCGGCGAGCAGGCGCACCGCGGCCACCGCGGCCAGCAGCACGCCCGTCGTGGCGAGCAGCACGACGTTGAGGTCCTCGGGGGTCACGGCCGCCCGTCGGGTCCGGGCGCGGGCTCGGGTGCCGGCGCCCGCTCCGGCTCGCAGTGCGGAAGCGGGTCGGGGTCGGCGGCCCGACCGTCGCGGCGCCCGTCCGGTCCGTCACCCAGGCAACGGGCCAGGCGTGGAGTGAGCTGGGCCTCGACCTCGGTGACCAGCAGGCCGGTGGCACGACTGCCCGACGTCAGCTTGCGGGTGATGACGTCCGGCAGCCCGGCCTCGAGGTCCCCGAGCGCGGCGACCAGCGTGTCCACGGCGAACCCCCCGACGGCTTCCGCGAGCACGTCCTCCGCGACGGCGGCAGCAGCCGTCGCCGGGTCGACGTACGGCGTGCCGGCGGGGACCCCCTCGACCGCCAGGGTGAGGTCCGCCAGGGCCAGCACCTCGATGCCGTCCCGGGTCCGGCCGCGCACGACCAGCGGCAGGACCTGACGGTGTGTCGGCACGCGCACGAAGCGCTCGAGCCCCGGGAGCCGGGTGGCGACGCCCGCCGCACGGGACCGGGCCACCGTCCCCCGCCGGACCACCAGGACGAGCTCGTCGCGCCCCACGCGACGTACCGACACCCCGACCAGCAATGCGAGCGAGGGCAGCAGGAGCACCGCCCAGAACACCCACGTGCCGTCCTCTGGTCCGCCCGCGCCCAGCGCTGCGTCGGTGGGGTCGCGCAGCGCCGGGGCGGGCGGCAGAACGGGCATGCCTCGAGTCTTCGCGAGGCTCGCCCCGTCCTGAATGGGGTCCGCCACCCATCTCGACGCCGCACCGGCCGTCCGCGTGGACACGCGCGCGAGGGATGGGTGAGGGTGTGGGCGTGCGCGTGCCCGCTGACCTGCCCCTCTACTGGAAGATCTGCCTCATCAACGGGGCGGTCTTCCTGGTCGGCACGCTCGTGCTGGTGCTGTCGCCGGCGAGCGTCTCGTCGCGGCCGCTGCTGTCCGAGGTGGCCGTGGTGTCGGTCGGGCTCGCGGTCATGCTGGTCACGAACGCGCTGCTGATCCGTCGCAGCCTGGCGCCGCTGGACCGGGTGATCCGCGAGCTGGAGGAGGTCGACCACCTGCAGCCGGGCAGCCTCCCCGAGGAGGGGTCGGGGCCGGTCCGCGGCATCGCCCGGGCGGTGAACCGGCTGCTCGACCGGCTGGAGGCCGAGCAGCGGGCCGGCAACGCGAAGGCGCTGGCCGCGCAGGAGGCGGAGCGGCACCGGATCGCGCAGGAGCTGCACGACGAGGTGGGGCAGAGCCTGACCGTGGTGCTGCTCGGGCTCAGGCAGGTGCAGGACCGGGCGCCTGCCGAGCTGGTCGAGGAGCTGGCCCTCCTCCGGGAGAGCGCGCGGACCGGCCTGGACGACGTACGACGGGTGGCGCGGCGGCTCCGCCCGGGCGTGCTGGAGGACCTCGGCCTGACCAGCGCCCTGGCCGCGCTGGCCACCGACTTCGCGCAGCACAGCACGGCGCCGGTGCGGCGGTCGTTCGGGCCCGGGCTGCCGCCGCTGACGCCCGACGCGGAGCTGGTGGTCTACCGGGTGGCGCAGGAGGCGCTGACCAACGCGGCCCGGCACGCCGACCCCCGGTCGGTCGAGCTGTCGCTGACCCGGCAGGACGCCGCGGTGGTGCTGGAGATCCGCGACGACGGCCGCGGGTTCGCGCCGCTCACCGAGGGGTCCGGGCTGCTCGGCATGCGCGAGCGGGCGGCGCTGGTCGACGCCGAGCTGACCGTCACCAGCCAGCCCCGGCGCGGGACCACGGTGCGGCTGCGGGTGCCGGCGGTCGGGACGGTGCGGTGACCACGCCGATCCGGATCCTGCTGGCCGACGACCACGCGCTGGTGCGCCGCGGCGTACGCCTGATCCTGGAGCAGGAGCCCGACCTCACCGTGGTCGCGGAGGCCGGCGACGGTGCCGAGGCGGTGCAGCGGGTGCGCGAGACGGAGGTGGACCTGGCGATCCTCGACATCGCGATGCCGCGGATGACCGGCCTGCAGGCCGCGGCCGAGGTCGCCCGGCGGCGGAACCCGCCGCGGATCCTGATGCTGTCGATGCACGACAACGAGCAGTACTTCTTCGGGGCGCTCAAGGCCGGCGCCTGTGGCTACGTCCTCAAGTCGGTCGCCGACGAGGACCTGGTCGCGGCCTGCCGGGCGGCGATGCGCGGCGAGACGTTCCTCTACCCGAACGCGGTCAGCACGCTGGTGCGCGACTACCTCGACCGGCTGCGCCGCGGTGAGCGGGTGCCGACGTCGGTGCTGACCGCGCGCGAGGACGAGGTGATCAAGCTGATCGCCGAGGGCCGGTCGTCGAAGGAGATCGCGCAGGACCTCACGATTGCGGTGAAGACCGTCGAGCGGCACCGGGCCAACATCCTCGCCAAGCTCGGCATGCGGGACCGGACCGAGCTGACCCGGTACGCCGTCCGCGCCGGGCTGATCGAGCCCTGAACCGACCCGCCGCCCAGCTGTAACGCGGTGTTCGTGTCGGTTAGTACGTGTTCGAACCCTCACTAAGTGACAAGAACACCGCGTTACAGGTTCAGCCCCGCTCCGCCCGCGCCTTGAGCCCGGCCGCTTCCATCGCCAGGTAGCGCCTGGTCAGGCCCCTGGTCAGGAATCCGACCACCGGGCCGAGCGGGCCGCCCTGGTCCAGGATCGCGGTGGCCCGGGCGCCGTCGCCGTCCGGCTCGACCACGTGCGTGCCGGTCGAGCGCACGCCGGGGCCGCGGGCGACCCAGGTGAACGAGCGGCCCTCGTCGATGTCGGTGACCGTCCACTCCGCCACCGGGAGCCGCGGCTGCCGGATCCGGGCGCGGGACCCGATCCGCAGCGGACCCGGGTCGAGCAGCTCCACCGAGGTGACCGACTCGGTCCACTCCGGCCAGCGCTCGACGTCGCTGTAGACCGCCCACACCGTCGCGGCCGGCGCCGCGATCGCGATCGAGTCCTCGAACCTCATGGCCCGATCGTCACACCGGACGTCGTACCGCCGCCACCCCGGGATGTCGACGCGCCGCGTCGCTTGTAACGCGGTGTTCCTGTCACTTAGTGCGGGTTCGAACACGTGCTAACCGACACGAACACCGCGTTACAGCGGGAGCGGGGTCGGTTGTCAGCGGCCGAGCAGGGTGCGCAGCGGGAGGGTGCCGGCGGGCAGGCCGTGGGCGTCGTAGTAGGCGAACATCGCGAGCAGCCAGTCGCGCACCCGCGCGTCGAGGGCGGCGCCGTCGGTGGCCGCCCAGCGCGCCGGGCTGACCACCTCGACGTCGACCCCGGCCTCGGCGGCCAGGTCGGCGACAGTGGCCCGCCGGCTGGCGAGCTCGTACGTCGCGCCCTCGTGCCCCGGCTCGGTCAGCACCACCGCGGCTGCCTCCGCGACGTCGGCGAGGTCCGCGAACCCGAACGGCGCGTCCGCGCGGTAGGCGATCCGGACGGTCCGGGAGAGGTCGAGGTTCTGCAGGTAGGCGCCCGGCTGGAGGACCGTCCACGCCAGCCCCGACCGGCGTACGACGTCCTCCGCGGCCGCCTTCCCGAGGTGGTGCGGCATCGCCGGGGCGTACGGCGCGACCACCGAGTGCAGCGCCACCCGCGGCACCCCTGTCGCCCGGAGCGCGGAGACCGCGGTGCGGGCGTAGCCGGATTCGTCGGGGTGCATGTTCGGCGCGACGAGGTACGCCGCCTCGCAGCCGACCAGCGCGGCCGGCAGGTCCGCCCACGCCGCCCGCCCGAGCGGGACCACCTCGTGGCCCCGCCGCTCCAACGCCGCAGCCACGGCCCGGCCGGTCTTGCCGGTCCCGCCGAGGACCGCGGTCCTCACGAGACCAGGTCGACCTCGGCGTGGGGAGCGCCGTCGGCCAGTCGTGCGTAGCCCGGACCGCGGTCGAAGAATGCATCGGACGGGGCCGGCCGCGAGGCCCGCTCGGAGCGGGTCGCGTCGGCGTCGAAGCCCAGCGAGTCGTCGTCGAGCGAGCCGGTCAGCACCACGCCGTAGTCGGCCAGCGCCGCCTCCGGCGACACCTTCCGCCACACCACGTCCCGGACCACCAGCTCCGGGTCGCGGACCAGCGGGTCGCCCCAGCCGCCGCCACCCGTCGTACGGATCCGGATCACCTCACCGGCGGTCACCGGCTCGGCGTCGGCGAGGGCGTCGACCTCGCGCTCGTTCGGCCCGCCCGGGTCGATGGTGACCTGGAACGGCTTGCCGGCCTGGCCGCCCTTGACGCCCCAGCAGGCCAGGATCGACCGGTCGGCGATCGACATGAAGTGGCCGTCCTTGAGCATCCGGATGTGCTTCTCGTAGCCGAGGCCGCCGCGGAACCGGCCCGCTCCCCCGGAGTCCACCGCCAGCGACAGCGACTCGACCAGGAAGGGGAACCGCGACTCGGTGAACTCGGTCGGCAGGTTGCGGCTGTCGGGCACCACGTGGATGGTGTCCTCGCCGTCGGCGTAGTAGCGGCCGCCGGAGCCGCCGCCGAGCACCTCGCGCATGAGGTACGGGCGGCCCTCGCGGTCCTCGCCGTAGACGCCGGTGTAGCGGATCGTCTCCTGGTCGGCCGGCATCCGCCCGTCGACCGCCTTCGCGACCACACCGGCGAGCACCCCGAGCAGCCGCAGGATCACGAACGTGCGGGCGTTGGTCGGCGCTGGGAAGACCGGCGTCAGCAGCGTGCCCGGCTCGGGGAACCGCATCTCGATCAGCGGCACGATGCCCTCGTTCACGTCGAGCTCCGCCATCCGCTCGGGGGTGTCGGCGAGGTTGCGCAGGATCGGCGCCAGCCACTTCTTGAGGAAGACGCCGTCGGAGTAGTCGCCACAGTGGTTGATCGGCCCCTTGGCCTGGGCGCTGGTGCCGTCGAAGTCGAGGATCAGGCGCTCGCCCTCGGGGTCGTCCTCCGCAGTGCGGGTCAGCGTGATCCGCTGGGTGTGCAGCTTCGGGTCGTCGACGCCGTCGTGCTCGGCGTAGTCCTCCCAGGTCCACGAGCCGACCGGGATCTTGGACAGGATCTCGCGGCGGTACGTCGTGGTGGTGCGGTCGATGATCGCGTCGAAGCAGGACTCGACGGTCTCGACGCCGTACCGGTCGAAGAGCTCGCCGAGCCGGCGCGCGCCCATGAGGCAGGCCGAGCACTCGGCGTCGAGGTCGGCGGCCAGCGACTCCGGCATCCGCGAGTTGCGGGTCATGATCGCCAGCGCGGACCGGTTCGGCACGCCGCGGTCCCACAGCTTGATCGGGGGGACCATCAGACCCTCCTCGAAGACACTGGTCGCGTGGCTCGGCATCGAGCCGGGGACCGCGCCGCCGATGTCGTCGTGGTGGCCGAACGCCTGGACGAACGCGACCACCCGGCGCTGGTCGGCCGGGCCGGAGAAGACCGGCACGGTGACGCAGAGGTCCGGGAGGTGGCCGATGCCGCCCTCGGAGCGGTAGACGTCGTTGTGGAAGAAGACGTCGCCCTCCTGCATCTCCTCGATCGGGAAGTCGCGGGCGACCGGGTGCACGAGCGCGGAGTAGGACCGGCCGGTGAGCTTGCGCAGCAGCCGGTCGTGGATGCCGGCCCGGAAGTCGTGCGCATCGCGGATCATCGGGCTGCGGCTGGTGCGCGCGATCGCGGTCTCGACCTCCATCTCGACGCTGGCCAGGCTGCCCTGGACGATCTCGACCAGCACCGGGTCGGCGCTCGCGCCGGCGTCGCCGGTCAGCGAGCCGAAGGGGAACTGGGTGGGCGCCCTTCGAGACGCTCGCTGCACTCGCTCCTCAGGAACCACGCGGCCGCTCATGCGTCCGTCCTCTCCACGATCACGTTGCGGTAGTCGTCGACGCGGGCGGTGAAGCCCGGGTGGATCGGGACCGTCGAGCCGAACTCCTCGAGGATCACCGGGCCGGTCAGGGTGGTGCCGGCGGTCAGGTCCGGTCGCCACAGGACCGGGGTCTCGACGTACCCGTCGCCCGCGTCGAAGCAGACCGGCCGCGTCGCCGTTTCCTCGGTGGTTGAGGAGCGAGCGCCAGCGAG
>NZ_SDKM01000049.1 GCF_004519545.1 Nocardioides guangzhouensis | reverse complement strand
GCTCTCCCAAGACCTCGGCCGCGAACCCAACGGCCAGGAGCTCGCCGAGGAGCTCGACGTCACCCCCCACGAGGTCGCCGACGCCGGCTCCGCCTACGGGTCCTTCTCCCCCACCTCCCTCGACCAACCCGTCAACGCCGACGGCGCCTCCCACCTCTCCGACCTCCTCCCCGACGACGACACCGACGCCCACGCCAGCGAAGCCCGGCTCCTGCTCGCCCCCGCCCTCCGCAAGCTCAGCGACCGCGACCGCCGCATCCTCTACCTGCGCTACTGCGAGGACCGCACCCAGCAAGAGATCGGCGACGACATCGGCGTCACCCAGATGCAGGTCTCCCGCACCCTCACCCGCATCCTCCGCGACCTCCGCACCGACCTGGACGACGGCTGACGGTGGCCACTAACGCCGGAAGCCGGTCAGGGGCCGGTGCCGGGACCACCGTCGGGAGTGAGGCGCAGCCGGGCCAGGACGTCAATCAGGACCGGACCGTGCCGCTGGTGCGGCATCGAGTCGCCGAGCTTCGCGACGTGGTCGCGGGCTCGGACCTCGCCCGCCTGGTCAGCCGCGTGGCCGGGGGCGACCCGACGAAGGATGCGGACGGCGAGCGCCCCGGATCAGCAGGGTCAGCACCCACTGGCTGAGGCTGCGCAGGTCGAGCACCATGTGACTTCCTCCTCGGACGCGTGCGTCGTCAGGTACCCGTTCCGGCCCGGTCAATTCCGCGTCGAGCCGGTGGTCTGGTCGTCCGGACCGTCCGCGCGGGTGAGGGTGATGACAGGGTGAAGCCCCGGATCCACCCGGACCCGGGGCAACGTGTCGTACCGTCGCGGGCTACGTCCCGGGCGGGGCGTAGTTCACGGCCACCTCCATCGCCTTGTCGACATCGGACGGCGACAGCAGGACCACGGTCTCGTAGCTGCTGACCGCCCCCGAGGTGCCGACAGCCGCGGCCATCGCGATCGCTGCGGTGTGGTCCGGCACCTCGGCGATGACGTAGACGTCGTCGCCGCCGAACGCGAAGTAGAACGACTCGAGCGATCCACCGACGCCCGCGAGCGCCGTCTCCACGGCCTTCACACGCGCCGTCCCGCCACCCTTCATGACACCCTTCAGTCCGTCCACCGAGTACGACACCTTGAGCAGGTACTTGGCCATCTGGGCCTCCTCTTGGTCGGAGACCTCCATCGAAGGACCGCCGGAGAAGATGGGTCAATGACTCCTGCGGGCTGGTCTGACGCGCCCGTTCGGGATGGCCCGGCCGGACATCCGATGCGTCACCGGGCGATGCGCGGACGCCGCTCTTCGGGCAGAGTGAGAGCCGACCCGAGGGAACCACGAGAAAGGCGCACCGATGACCGTCCAGACGACCACCACGCCGACGTACCAGGTGACCGACCCGGCCACCGGCGAGGTGATGGAGACCTTCCCGTTCGCGACCGACGAGGAGGTCGAGCAGGCGCTCGCCGACGCGAGCACGGCGTTCGCCACGTGGAAGGCGACGCCCATCGAGGAGCGGGCGGCGATCGTCAAGCGGGTCGCCGACCTGTTCGCCGAGCGCGCCGAGGAGCTCGGCGTGATCATCCTGGAGGAGATGGGCAAGCGGCTGTCGTCGGGCAGCGGTGAGGCCGAGTTCTGCAAGGACATCTTCGACTACTACGCGGACCAGGGGCCGGCGCTGCTCGCGTCGACCGACCTCCCCGGCCACGAGGGCAAGGCGAAGATCCAGCGGCTGCCGATCGGGCCGGTGCTGGGGATCATGCCGTGGAACTACCCCTACTACCAGGTGGCCCGGTTCGTCGGCCCGAACCTGGTGGCCGGCAACCCGGTGCTGCTCAAGCACGCCGAGAACTGCCCACGCTCCGCCGCCGCGATCGCGAAGATCATGGACGACGCGGGTGTCCCGAAGGGCGTCTACACCAACCTCTACGCCACCCACGAGCAGGTGGCCTCGATGATCGCGGACCCGCGGGTGCGCGCGGTCTCGCTCACCGGCTCGGAGCGGGCCGGTACGGCGGTCGCCGAGGCGGCGGGCCGCAACCTCAAGAAGGTGGTGCTCGAGCTCGGCGGCTCGGACCCCTACATCATCCTCGACACCGACGACGTCGAGACCGCCGTCGACACCGCGTGGGCGACCCGGATGGAGAACATGGGGCAGGCCTGCAACTCCAACAAGCGGATGATCGTGATGGACCGCGTGTACGACGACTTCGTGGCGTCGCTGGTGAAACGGGCCGGGGAGATGGTCCCGCGGAAGGGTCAGGACGACGGGGACGCGGCGTACAGCCCGATGGCGTCGCGGAAGGCAGCCGAGGGGCTGCGCGCCCAGGTCCAGGACGCGGTCGACAAGGGCGCCGTGCTGCACGTGGGCGGCGAGCTCGCCGACGGCGCGGGCGCGTTCTACAGCCCGGCCGTGCTCACCGGCGTGACGCCGGAGATGCGTGCCTACCGGGAGGAGCTGTTCGGGCCGGTCGCGGTGGTCTACAAGGTCTCCAGCGACCAGGAGGCGGTCGAGCTCGCCAACGTCGTCGACTACGGCCTCGGCGGCGCCGTCTTCAGCGGCGACGAGGACCGCGCCCGCGCGGTGGCGGAGCAGCTGGACGTCGGCATGGCCAACGTCAACACCCCGGCCGGCGAGGGCGCCGACGTGCCCTTCGGCGGCACCAAGCGCTCCGGCTTCGGGCGGGAGCTGGGGCCGCTCGGCATCGACGAGTTCCTCAACAAGCGGCTCTTCTACGTCGAGCGCTGAGCCAACCGGGAGGCCCGTCCCCGTCAGCTGCGGACGGGCCTTCCGGTCCTCCAGGGACGGGACGAACGGACCGGCCCGGACGGGACGGGTCGCGCGTACGTTGGCAGCATGGGCGAGCGTGCGATCACCGTCGAGGGCCTGGTCAAGACCTTCGGGAGCACCCGGGCGCTGGACGGCCTCGACCTGCGCGCGGAGCGCGGCGAGGTGCACGGCTTCCTCGGGCCGAACGGCGCCGGCAAGTCGACCACCCTCCGGGCGCTGCTCGGGCTGATCCGGGTCGACGCCGGCGTCGCGTCCATCTTCGGCATGGACCCGTGGCGCGACGCCGTACCGCTGCACCGCCGGATCGCCTACGTGCCCGGCGACGTCGCGCTGTGGCCCAACCTGAGCGGCGGCGAGACCGTCGACCTCCTGCTGCGGATGCGCGGCGCGGACCCACGGATCTCCCGGCGGGCGGAGCTGGTCGAGCGGTTCCGGCTCGACCCCACGAAGCGCGGACGTGCCTACTCCAAGGGCAACCGCCAG
Organism: Nocardioides guangzhouensis; assembly: GCF_004519545.1. Taxonomy (GTDB): domain Bacteria; phylum Actinomycetota; class Actinomycetes; order Propionibacteriales; family Nocardioidaceae; genus Nocardioides; species Nocardioides guangzhouensis. The sequence goes on along the minus strand of NZ_SDKM01000049.1, from coordinate 22,881 downwards.
AAGGTCGCCCTGGTGGCGGCCTTCGCGGCACCCGTCGAGCTGCTGGCGCTGGACGAGCCGACCACCGGCCTGGACCCGCTGATGGAGCAGGTGTTCAACGAGTGCGTCGCCGAGAAGGTGGCCGAGGGCGCCACGATCCTGCTCTCCAGCCACATCCTGAGCGAGGTCGAGCGGCTCGCGGACCGGGTCACCATCATCCGCGACGGCCGGGCGGTCGAGACCGGGTCGCTGGAGGAGCTGCGGCACCTGCGGCGGACCCGGGTCCGCGCCCAGCTCCCCGGACCGGTCCCCGACCTCGCCACGGTTCCCGGCGTGCACAACCTCGCGGTGGAGGGCGACACCCTCACGTGCACGGTGGAGCCCGACGCCATGCTCACCGTGCTGCAGGCACTGACCGCGGCGGGCGTCCGCTCGCTGAGCAGCACCCCGCCGACCCTCGAGGAGCTCTTCCTCGACGTCTACCGCACCTCACCGGACGGAGTGCGGCGATGACGGTCGCGGTCGCCCTGCACCCGGGAGGGTCCGGTACGGCGCTCCTGGTGCGGCTGGCCGCGCGGCGCGACCGCGTGCTCGTGCCGGTGTGGCTCGCCGTGCTCGTCCTGGTCTGCTTCGCCTCGGCGGCGTCGACCACCAGCCTCTACACCACCGAGGCCGAACGCGTGGACGCTGCGAAGGCGATCAACGCCAGCCCGGGGATCGTGGCGCTCTACGGACCGATCCTCGACGTGCACAGCACCGGCGAGCTGGCGATGACGAAGCTGACCGTGACCTACGCCGTCCTGGTCGCGGTGATGCTGCTGTTCGTCGTACGCCGCCACACCCGCGGCGACGAGGAGAACGGCCAGGCGGAGCTCGTGGGCGCCACCGCGGTCTCGGCTGGCGCACCGCTCGACGCGGCGGTGGTGTTCGGCGGTGCCGTCTCCCTGCTGCTGGGCGTGCTGGTGGCCCTGGCCAACGTCGCCGGCGGGCTGCCGCTCGCCGGGTCCGTCGCGTTCGGGGCGTCGTGGGCAGGCACCGGCCTGGTGGCCACCGGCCTGACCGCGCTGGCCTGCCAGGTCTCGGCCAGCGCCCGCTCGTGCGCCGCCCTCGCCGCGGCCGGGATCGGCGCGCTGTTCGTGCTGCGCGCGGTCGGGGACACCACCGACGCCCCGTGGCTGAGCTGGCTGTCGCCGTTCGGCTGGAACACGCGACTGCGCGCGTACGGCGACACCCGCTGGTGGGTGCTCCTCCTCCACCTCGGGCTCACGGCACTGCTGGTCGCCGGTGCGCAGGCGCTCCGGCGGCACCGCGACCTCGGCTCCGGGGTCGTCCAGCCCCGCCCGGGTCCGGCGACGGGCTCGCCGCGGCTCGCGGACGCGATCACCCTGAGCCTGCGCCTGCACGCGCCGATGACCGTGGTCTGGACACTGGCGGTCGCCCTGTGCGGCCTCGTGTTCGGGGCGATCGCGCCGAGCTTCGACGCGTTCGACTCCCCCGCGATCCGCGACATGCTGGAGCGGGTCGGCGGCGCGGGCGCCTTCCGCGACACGTTGCTGAGCGCCGTGGTCTCGGTCCTCGCCGTGGTGGTGACCTGCTTCGGCGTGGCGGTCGTGGGGCACGCCGGGAACGACGAGCACGACGGCCGCACGGAGGAGGTCCTCGCGACGGCGACGTCCCGCTCGCGGACGTTCCTGGCCGCGGGCATCGTGGCGGTCGGCGGCGCGACCTGGCTGCTCCTCGTCACCGGGGTCGGCCTGGCGGTCGGGGTGGGGAACGACACGGACCACTCGTTCGCGGGGCTGGTCGCCTCGCCGCTGTCCCAGGCGCCGGCCGTGTGGGTGGTGGTGGCCGGCGCCCTGGCGCTCTTCGCCTGGCGCAGCCAGTGGGCGCTGCTCGGCTGGGGACTGGTGGTCGTCAGCGTCACCCTCGACACGGTCGCCGAGCTGCTCGGTCTCCCGGACTGGGTCCTCGAGCTGTCGCCGTACCACCACGCGCCGATGATGCCGCTGGCGTCCTTCGACCCGGACCCGGCGCTCGTCCTGACCCTGCTTGCCGCGGTCCTGGCGACGGCTGGCTGGCTGGTCTACCGGGGACGCGACATCGGCTGAGCGCCGCTCAGGGGTCCGCGTGGCCGGCCAGGAAGGCGGCGACCAGTCCACCCATCGTGGCCAGGTGGTAGCCGCCTTCCTGCACGAGCACGGACGGGAGCCCGAGGCCGCCGAGCTCGCGGCCGGCCTCCCGGAACCCCTCGGCCGTGACCTGGAGCGGGCTCTCGGGGTCGTCGCCGGCGGCGTCCACGCCGAGCGAGACCACCAGGGCGGTGCACCCGGCGTCGGCCACCCAGTCGGCCAGGTCGGCCACCGCCTCCACCCAGGGCCCGTCACCGGTCCCCTCGGCCAGCGGCAGGTTGCGGGTGGCGCCGGCCCCGGCGCCGGAGCCGGTCTCGCCGGCGTGGCCGAACAGGTGCGGGAACCACCCGGCGGCCGGGTCGACGTGCAGGGAGCCGTAGAGCACGTCGGGTCGCTCCCAGAAGACGGCCTGGGTCCCGTTGCCGTGGTGGGCGTCGACGTCCACGACCGCCACCCGCTCGTGTCCCGCGTCCCGCAGCGCCTCGGCGGCCACGGCCGCGTTGTTGAGGTAGCACGAACCGCCGTAACCGAGGGGGGTGACGTGGTGCCCGGGCGGCCGGCACAGCGCGTACGCCGACGGGGCACCCGCCGCGAGCAGGTCGACCGCGGTCAGCGCGACGTCGACGGCGGCCCGGGCCGCCTGCCAGGTGCCGGGCCCGAGCAGCGTCATCGTGTCGTAGCAGAACTGCCCCGCCCGCGCGTGCAGAGCCGCCGGCGGCGACGGCTCCATCCCGGCGAGCAGCGCCGCGGTCGGGAAGAAGTAGGGCACCACCCGGTCCTGCCCAACCAGCTCCTCGTACGGCGCCGCGGCCCACTTATCGGCCGCCGTGCGGAGGAACCCGAGCAGGGCGCCGTCGTGGATCCGCTCGAGCACCGTGTCGTCGTGGGGTGCCGCCTCCTGGAGCGGGTGCCCGGCCAGCGCGTCGAGGATGACGTCCACCCGTTCGGGGACCTCGGTGCCCGGGGTCGGCACGCCGACCCAGACCTCGTGACGGGGCAGGTGACGTCGCGTCTCGGGCGACCAGACCACGGGCGTGAGCACGGCGCCAGCATCCCACCCCGACCGGCCGACCTCCGGCAGGATGAGCCCATGCCACGCGCACGTGACCTGGGGATCGAGATCGGGGCGCTGCCCACCGGACCGACCAACTCGGTGCTGGACGTGGCCGGGGTCGGGCTCGGCCATGCCACCGTCCACCGCGACGACCCGCTCGTGGCCCGCACCGGGGTCAGCTGCCTGGTGCTCGCGGAGGACGCGTACCTCCGGCCGGTGCCCGCCGGCGGCGCGGTGCTCAACGGCGCCGGCGAGTGCACCGGGTTCCTCACCGCGACCGAGTGGGCGGCGGCGGAGACGCCGGTGTACCTCACCTCGACCCTCCAGCTCGGGCGCGTGTACGACGCCGCCTGCGAGATCGCCCTCGACGCCCACCCCGAGGTCGCCACCGAGGTGGTGATCCCGGTCGTCGGCGAGTGTGACGACTCCTGGCTCAACGACTGCCGCCGGATGCACGTCACCACCCTCGACGTGCGCACCGCCCACGCGGCGGCCCTCGCGTCCCGGGGCGGCGCGACCCCGCCCGGGGAAGGGGCGGTCGGGGCCGGGACCGGGATGTCCTGCCTCGGCTTCAAGGGCGGCATCGGCACCGCCTCCCGAACGACGGACGACGGTCACACCGTGGCGGTGCTGCTGCTGACCAACTTCGGCGTCCGCGAGCAGCTGACCGTGGCGGGCGTCCCCATCGGCCGGATGCTGCCGCCGGCCCCCGCCGAGCCGCCGACGCCGGCCGGCTCCTGCATCGGGCTGGTGGTCACCGACGCACCGGTGGACGGCGCCTCGTGTGCTCGCCTGGCCCGGCGGATCGGCCTCGGCCTGGGCCGGGCCGGCTCGGTCGCCCACCACGGCAGTGGCGAGATCTTCCTCGGCTTCGGCACGGGGCTGCGGCTCGACCGCGACCAGCGACCGGACGGCGTACCGCTGACCGGACGAGGGCTCGACCCGCTGTTCCCGGCGGTGGTCGAGGCCGCCGAGGAGGCGGTCCTGAACTCCATGCTCACCGCGGCCACCACGGTCGGCCGGGACGGCAACATGAGCGAGTCGCTGCACTCCCCCGAGGTGCTCGCCCTGCTGCGAGCGGGACGATGACCGCCCGCGAGGTGGGGATCCCGGTCCGGGACGGGGTCACGCTGGCGGCCACGCTCTACCTGCCCGACCCGGCCGCCGGGCCGCAACCGTGCCTGCTCGAGGCGCTGCCGTACCGCAAGGACGACCTCACCTCGTCGTACGCACCCGGCTACGAGGTGCTGCGGGACCGGTTCGGGTTCGCCGTCTGCCGGCTCGACCTCCGGGGCACCGGTTCCTCCTCCGGGGACGCCACCGACGAGTACCCGCCCGAGGAGCAGACGGACCTGGTCGAGGTGGTCGCCTGGCTGGCCGGGCAGGAGTGGTGCAACGGCCGGGTCGGCATGTTCGGGACGTCGTACTCCGGGTTCAACTCGCTGCAGGTCGCCTGCGAGGACGCCCCGGAGCTCGGTGCGGTGTTCGCGATCTACGCCAGTGACGACCGGTGGACCGACGACGTGCACTGGCGGGGGGCGGCGCTCAAGCTGGTCGACCTGGTCGACTACTGCCACTACATGACCCCGATGTGCGTGCTGCCGCCGGTGCCCGCGGTCTGGGGCGAGGGCTGGGCCGAGGAGTGGAAGCGCCGCCTCGACACCAACGAGCCGTGGGTGCTGCGGTGGCTGCGCGAGGACCGGCACGGCGCCTACTGGCAGGGCGGGTCGGTGCGGCTCGGGGCCGACGGCGCCGGCTACGAGCGGTTGACGGTCCCGACCATGCTGGTCGCCGGCTGGGCCGACGGCTACCGCAACAACTCCTTCCGGACCGTCGCCGCGCTCGCTGCCCACGACGTTCCGCACCGGTTGCTCGCCGGGCCCTGGGCACACGCCGACCCGCGCACCGCGATGCCCGGCCCGCGGATCGACCTCGACGTCGAGATGGCGGCGTGGTTCGACCGCTGGCTGCGCGACGGGCCCGACGACCGGTCCTACGACTCGCACTGCGACGTCTTCGTCCGCTCCTCCACGCGTCCCGAGCCCGACCTCGACCTGCACGAGGGCCGGTGGGTGCGGCTGCCGTCCGTGCCGCCCACCGGCCCGGCCCTGGTCGACCTCGCCGGTCCGCGTTCCCTGGCCGTGGCGCCCGACACCGGCACGACCGCCTGGATCGACTGCGCCGGCCACCTGCCCTGGGGCCAGTCCGGCGACCAGCGGCTCGACGACGCCCGCTCGCTGACCTGGCACGCGGAGCCGCCGGAGGGCCCGGTGGTCGGCCAGCCGCGCGTGCGGCTGCGGGTCAGCGCGGACGCCCCGACCGCGTCCCTCTCGGTCAAGCTCTGCGACGTCTTCCCCGACGGCACCTCGGCACTGGTCGCCCGGGGCACCGTCGACCTCGCGTTCCGCGACGGCGTCCACGGGGCCCCGGTGCCGCTCGAGCCGGGCCGGGAGTACGACGTCGAGCTCGACCTCGATGCCTGTGCCTACGCCTGGGTCCCCGGCCACCGGTTGCGGGTCAGCGTGGCCGGCTCGGACTGGCCGAACACCGTCGCCCCGCCGGCGCCCGTGACCCTCACCGTGCACGCCGGCGAGGTCGAGCTGCCCGAGCTGGTCGGCGACTTCCCGGCACCCACGTTCACCGCGGGCGCGGAGCACAGCTCGGAGGAGGTCGGCGACACCACCTGGGAGATCCGCGACGACGTGCTGCGCCGCACGACGTACGCCCGCACGCACACGGTCTCGGAGTACGACGCGCCGTACGACGGGCGGGTCCGCGAGGACTACTACGGCGAGGTCTCCGTCGACCGGCGTACCTTCGCCCAGCACGCGCACGCCGTCACCACCTTCGACCTGGCCTGGCCGGAGGCGACGGTGCAGGTGCGCTCGACGATGGACGTGGCGATCACCGGCACCGGGGTGGAGGTGGCGATCGAGACGGTGGCGACCCGCGACGCCGAGGTGGTCTCCACCCGGACCTGGCAGGAGTCGCTGCCGCCCCGGGTGCAGGCCGAGGGGGCCGAAACCCGTTGACCGGCGGACCGGCCACCCACTCTGATGGTCGGGTGTCCACACCCCGCACCGTCGTCCTCGTCGAGGGGCACAGCGACCGGGTGGCCCTGCACACGCTCGCGGTGCGCGGTGGGCGGGACCTCGCCGCCGAGGGCGTCGAGGTGGTGCCGATGGGCGGGATCACCAACACCCGGGCGTTCGCGCAGCGGTACGGGCCGCAGGGGATGGGGCTCCGGCTGGCCGGGCTCTACGACGCCGGCGAGGAGGACAAGGTGCGGCACGGTCTGGCGGCCGCCGGGCTGGGCTTCGCGCTCGAGCCGGACGGCCTGGCGGCGCTGGGCTTCCACCGCTGCTCGGCGGACCTGGAGGACGAGCTGATCCGGGCGCTCGGGATCGACGCCGTCGAGGCGGTCATCGAGGCGGCCGGGGAGCTGCGGTCGCTGCGGCTCCTCGCCCAGATGCCGGCCCAGCAGGGCTGGACCCGCACCCAGCTGGTCCGGCGGTTCCTCGGCTCGAAGTCCGGCCGCAAGGCGCGGTACGCCGGGCTGCTGGTCGACGCTCTCGAGCCGGACCGGGCGCCCGATCCCCTGGCCGCCGTACTGGCCCGCGTCTGACTGCCCGGATACTCCCAAACCTTCGAGGGGTCGGCACCGGTGTGTCGGGCCCTCGAACGTTTGGGACTATCCGGATCTGGCAGCGGGCGGTGGGGGCGGGCAGTCAGACCAGCCAGTGCACGGCGTACGACGGGTCGGTCAGCGCCGGCCGGTCGAGCGCGAACGTCGGCGAGACGGTGTCCCGCTCCCCCGTCGCCAGGTCGGCGAGCAGCCGCCCGAAGGTGGGGGCGAACTTGAACCCGTGCCCGGCGCCGAGGCCGACCACCAGCGACGGGTGCCCGGGCACCCGGTCCATCACGAAGTCCCGGTCGGGGGTCAGGGTGTACTGGCAGCGCAGCGACCGCACCGGCCGGCCGGCTCCGGGCAGCATCCGGCCCACGTGCCCGGCGAGCAGGTCGAGCATCGTGGGGTCGGGGTCGGTGCCCCGGGCGTCGGGGTCGACCGCCGGGCCGCCGCAGTCCTGGGCCGCCTTGACGGTCGGCTCGCCGTAGCAGGGGAAGCCGTAGAAGGACGGCTCGTCCATCCAGATCCACAGCGGCATCCGCTCCGGGGCGAAGTCCTCCGGCCGTTCGGGCGCGAAGTACGTCGCCTGCTCCAGCGTGACGGTGAGGGGCAGGTCGATGCCGAGCGGCGCCAGCAGCCGGTCGGTCCACGCGTCCGCGCACAGCACCACGCCGCCCGCGGCGTACGTCGTGCCGTCGGCCAGCGTGACCGAGGTGCCGGTGACGGCGGTGACCTCGGCGTGGTCCCGGAGCACCGCACCGTGCCGGCGCGCGAGGTCCTGGAGGACCGCGGTGCCCGGTCCGGCCGGCACGATCGCCCCGCGCCGCTGGTAGAGGCCCACGGTGCCGGCGGGCAGCGCGAACTGCGGCCACCGCTCGCCGATCGCGTCCACGTCGAGCAGGTCGAAGTCGATGCCGACCTCGGTCAGGGAGTCGGTGTAGTCGACCATCGGGATCGCCGGGTCGGCCGGGAACAGGTCGAGTCCGCCGACCACGGTGACCAGCTCGCGGCCGGCCGCGGACGACAGCCGCGCCCAGTCGTCGTACGCGTCCCGGGTGAGCCGGACGTACTCCGGTGTGTGGTAGCTGTGCCGCAGGATCCGGCTGGTGTCGTGGCTGGCACCGCGGTGGTGGCCGAGCTCGAACCGCTCCAGCCCCAGCACCGAGTGCCGCCGGCGGGCCAGCTGGTGCGCGGTCGCCGAGCCGAGGGCGCCGAGGCCGACGACGACGAAGTCGTGGCGCTCAGTCATCGGAGGACTCCGGTGGTCGAGGTGCGACGGCGCCCTGCACCTGAGCCTCGAAACCACCGGCCTCGCCGTCCAACCTGGGCAGCAGCCACCGGCGGATGTCGGCGGAGTCGTCCTCCATCGGCGCGAACCAGCCGTGCGTGTAGGACCGCGACGACATGCCGCGCTGCACGGACTCGCAGATCGCCCAGTCCTGCTTGTTGACCAGGTCCCACAGGTCGCCGGCGTCCGACGGGTCGAAGCCGGGATCGGCCACCGCAGACGAATGGAACAGCAGCAGGCACTCGATCCGGGTGCGGTCGACCGACTGCGGCAGCAGCACGAACGCCGCCACGTGGTCGGCCGACGCCGACAGCATCAGGTTGGGGTGCACGAGCTCGCCCTTGTGCCGGGTCTGCTCGGCCTCGTCGAGCGCCGGCAGCGGAGCCCGGGTGGTGGTGCCGGTCATCGTGAACGTCCAGGCGCCCTCGCGGTGTGGCACCCCGTTGTCCCAGTCGATGTCCGTGCCGCCGGCCCCGAACGCCGGCACCAGCCGGGTGAGCTCGGGGTGCACCGGCCCGCAGTGGTAGCACTCGTTGTAGTTCTCGGCGACGACCTTGTAGTTGGCCGCCACCTCGTAGGTGAAGCGCAGCCCGCTGACCAGGTCCCCCATCGCGTAGTTCGCGAGGGTCAGCGTCGGCCGCGCCACCGCCTCCGCGAGCGTCGTCGCCGGGGTGCCCAGGTGCACGAACACGAAGCCGGCCCATTCGTCCACTGCCACGGGCTTCAGCGCGAACGCCGGGCGGTCGGTCTCCTCGAGGTCGGCGTGCGGGGCGCGCAGCAGCGAGCCGTCGAGCCCGTAGGTCCAGGAGTGGTAGGGGCAGCGCAGCGAGCCGGCCGCCGCGCAGGTCGGCTCGGCGCCGGGCTCGGCCATGAACAGCTGGGAGCCCCGGTGCCGGCAGACGTTGTACGCCGCGTGCAGGGCGCCCTGCTCGTCGCTGGTGACCAGCACCGACTCGCCGACCACGTCCACCACCGCGACCCGGCGCGGCTCGTGGAGCCCGAGGTCGGACAGGCGCCCGACGCAGAACCACTCGCCGTACAGCACCCGGTCCCGCTCGACGGCGAAGGTCGCGGGGTCGACGTACATCTCACGCGGGAGCGCGGCCTCCAGGCCGCCCGACCCGCTGGTCACTGCCCGTCCCTGGCCGGGATCCGGGCCGCCACCAGGTGGCAGGCGACGTTGTGGCCGCGGTGGTCGGGGAGCACCGCGAGCGGGGTGCGCCGGCAGTCGTCGTCGACGCCTGCCTCGGCGGCCTCTCCGGACGCGAGCGCCGGGCAGCGCGGGTGGAACCGGCAGCCGGCCGGGATCCGGGTCGGGTCGGGGATCTCGCCCTCGAGCACGACCGCCTCCAGCCCCTCCATCTCCGGGACCACCGAGAGCAGGGCCCGCGTGTACGGGTGCTGGGGGTCGGCGAGCACGTCCTCGGTCGGCCCGGCCTCGACGATCCGGCCGAGGTACATCACCGCGGTGCGGTCCGCGATGTTCCAGGCCAGGCCGAGGTCGTGGGTGACCACGAGGACGCCGAGCCCGAGGTCGGACCGGAGCTTGAGCAGCAGCGCGAGGATCTCGCCGCGGATCGAGGCGTCCAGGCTCGAGACCGGCTCGTCGGCGATCAGCAGCTCCGGCCGCAGCGCGAGGGCACCGGCGATGAGGACCCGCTGCCGCTGCCCGCCGGAGAGCTCGTGGGGGTAGCGCAGGAACAGCCGCTCCGGCGGCCGCAGCCCGGCACTGGCGAGCGCGTCCGCGACCTGCCTCTCCTCGGAGCGGCCGTCGGGGTCGCGGGTGGAGAGGCCGTGCAGGCGCAGCCCCTCGGCGACCGAGTCGTAGACCGTCTGCCGGGGGTTCAGCGCTCCCGCCGGGTCCTGCAGCACCATCTGCACCCGTCGCCGGAACGGCTTCAGGTCGCGGGGACGTCGGCCCAGCGGGGTGCCGTCGAGGAGCACGTCGCCGCTGTCGGGCTGCTGCAGGCCGACCAGCACGCGGGCCAGGGTGGTCTTGCCCGACCCGGACTCCCCCACCAGCGCCACGACCTCTCCGGCACCGACCCGCAGGTCGGCCCCGTCGAGGGCCCGGGCCACCTCACCGCCCCGGGTGACGAAGTCGACACGGACGCCGCGCGCCTGGAGCAGCAGCCCGGTCACGACGCCACCCGGATGCAGGCGGCCGACCGGTCCGCACCGAAGGACCGGAGCTCGGGCACTGCCCGGGTGCACTCCTCGATCGCGCGCGGGCACCGCGGGGCGAACGCGCAGCCCGGGGGCAGCTGGGCTGGGTCGGGCGGGTCACCGGGGAGCCCCGAGGGCGCGAACCGGGCGCGCGGGTCCCCCACCCGCGGGAACGCCGCGGACAGCGCACCGGCGTACGGGTGCAGGGCGCCCCCGAAGACCCCCTCGGCCGGGCCGGTCTCGACCACGCGACCGCCGTACATGACCACGATCCGGTCGCACAGGTCGGCCAGCACGGACAGGTCGTGACTGATCATCAGCATGCCGACCCCCAGCTCGTGCACCAGAGCCGAGAGTACGTCCAGCACCTGGGCCTGCACCATCACGTCCAGCGCGGTGGTCGGCTCGTCCGCCACGATCAGTCGGGGGCGACAGGCCAGCGCCATCGCGATCATCACGCGCTGGCGCTGCCCTCCTGAGAGCTGGTGCGGGTAGGCGCGGGCGCGCGTGGGCGGAAGGCCGACCTGCTCCAGCAGCTCGCCGACCCGCGCCTCCACCTCGCGGTCCGGGGTCTCCGGGCTGTGCACCCGGATCGGCTCCGCGATCTGGTCGCCGATCCGCCGGACGGGGTTCAGCGAGTGCAGCGCGCCCTGGAACACCATCGAGGCCCCCGCCCAGCGCAGGGCACGCAGGTCACCCCAGCTCATGGTCAGGACGTCCTCGCCCTCGAAGAGCACCTGCCCGGTGACCGTCGCGCTCGGGGGCTGGAGCCGCAGGATCGTGCTGGCCAGGGTGGACTTGCCGCAGCCCGACTCCCCGGCGAGCCCCACGATCTCGCCCCTGGAGAGGGCCAGGTCGACCCCGCGGACCGCGGGTACGTCGCCACCCTCGGTGCGGTAGGTCACCGAGACGTCGCGCATGGTGAGCAGGTCGGGCATCAGCGGTCCTTCAGGCGGGGGTTCAGGACTTCCTCGAGCGCCTGGCCGATCAGGGTGAAGGCGAGCACGACCAGGACCACGCACACGCCGGGCGGCACGATGAACCACCAGGCCCCGGTCGTGATCGCGCCCACCGCGAACGCGTCGTCCAGCATCGACCCCCAGGAGACCCTGGTCGGGTCCCCGAGACCGAGGAAGCTCAGCGTCGTCTCGGTCAGGATCGCGATCGCCACCGTCAGAGTCGTGTTGGCGAACACCATGGGCATCAGATTGGGGAGCACGTGCCTGCTCATCTGGTGCCAGCGTCCGGCACCGAGCACCCGGGCCCGCTCGAGGTACGGCCGCTCCTTGATCGACAGCGTCTGGCTGCGGATCAGTAGCGCCGTGCTGGGCCACGACGTCACGCCGATCACGATGATGATGTTCAGCAGCGACCGCCCCAGCACCGTCGCCAGCACGATCGCGAACGGCAGGAACGGAATGGCGAGGAACCACTCGGTGACCCGGAACAGCGCCCCCCCGGCCCAGCCGCCGAAGTAGCCAGACGTCAGCCCGACCAGCGTGCCGATGACCATCGAGATGAGGGTCGCGGCGAGACCGACGAACAGCGAGATCCGGGCACCCCAGATCAGCAGGGTGAGCACCGAGCGGCCCTGGTCGTCGGTGCCCAGCCAGTACTCCGAGGACGGCGGCTCCAGCACGCCGCCGGTCGCCTTGGTGACGTCGAGACCCTCCGGCGAGGCGAGCAGGGGTGCGGCGATCGCGACGAGCACGAAGCTCGCCAGGATGGCCAGGCCGAGCAGGCCCGAGCGGTTGCCCCGGAAGATGCGCCAGTTGCGGCCGAGCGCGTCGCGGCGCCGGCGGCGCGCCAGCTGCCGGGCTGACAACGTGGCCGGCGGGCGGAGCGCCCCGCCGCCCCCGTCGCCCCCGGCGGCGCTCACGTGCGCACCCGCGGGTCGAGGATGCCGTACAGCAGGTTGGCGGCGAGGTTGGCGAGGATCACGCCAGCTGCCGCGACCAGGAAGGTGCCCTGCAGCACCCAGTAGTCCGGCACCTCGAGCGCCTCGACCCCGAGCAGGCCCAGCCCCGGGATGGAGAACACGGTCTCGACCGTGATCGCCCCGGAGACGATGAAGCCCATGCTCAGCGCGATCACCGTCGTGGTCGGCAGCAGCGCGTTGGGAACGGCGTGCCGGTTGCGGACCACGATGTCGCGCAGGCCCTTGGCGCGGGCCGTGGTCAGGTAGTCCTCACCGAGCTCGTCGAGCAGGGAGCTGCGCATGATCAGCGCGTAGTCGGCCAGGTAGGCCAGCGTCAACGTGATCACCGGCAGGGTCAGGTGCCACGCCGTGTCCAGGACCCCGGCGAGGGAGCTGGGATCGACGTCGGTCGAGTGCAGCCCGCCCGTCGGGAAGATCCCGGGGATCGGGCCCCAGCCGACCGCGAAGACCGCGATGAGCAGGAGCCCCAGCCACCACTCCGGCATGGAGTAGAGGGTGAGGGACGCACCCGTCGACGCCTTGTCGAAGGTCGAGCCGCGGTTCCAGGCACCCCGGATGCCGAGCCACACCCCGATCACGGTGGCAAGGATCGTGGAGGTGCCGACGAGCAGCAGCGTCGGCCACATCCGGTCCAGGAGGAGGTCGGACACCGGGACCCGGTACTTCAGGGAGATACCGAGGTCACCGGAGAAGGTGTTCTGCAGGTAGGTGAGGAACTGCCGCGGCAGCGACTCGTTCAGCCCGTAGGTGCGGTTGAACTCCTCGATCTGCTCGGGGTTGGTGAACCGCCCCCGTCCCAGGGTGCGCGCCGGGTCGCCCGGCAGCACCCGGAACAGGAAGAAGCTCACCACCAGCATGAACAGCAGGCTCCCGACCGCCCCGGCCACCTTGGACAGGACATAGCGTCCGTAGCCCCGCCGCCGGGGCCGCGGCTCCGCGCTGTCGACCGCGGTGGTGGGGGTGGTCGCCAGGCTCACTCGCGCTCACCGACGGTGGCCCGGCGGCGCAGCATCACCACTCCCCCGACGCCGATCAGGACGACGGCGGCCGCACCGACGCCGATCCAGAATCCGTTGCTCGCACCGCTGTCCTCGGCTGCCGACGTCGGTTTCAGGGCGCTCTCCACCCCGTCGCAGTCGCCGGCCTGGCTGGCCGGGCGGACCGAGGAGTAGTTGTGCCCGCCGTACTGCACGAGCCACACGCCACCCGGGTCGGGCTGCGACTGGAAGCAGGCGAACTTGTCGGTCCGCACGGCCTCACCGATGGCGGTGTACGCCGTGACCAGGTACGGCGAGTCCTCGAACAGGATCCGCTGCATCTCCTTGACCTGGTCCTCACGCGCGGCCTGGTCCATCTCGTTGTGCTGCTGCTCGTAGAGCGCGTCGTAGCGGTCGTTGCAGTACCACGAGTCGGACCAGCCGCCGCGCTGGTCGCAGGTCATGTTGCTGAGCATCGAGTCCGGGTCGGGCTCGACGTACCAGTTCCACTGGAAGGCGTCGAAGTTGCCGTCCAGGATGATCTCGGTGAGCCGGTTCGACTCGAAGGCCTGCACCTCGGCCTTGATGCCGAGGTCGGCCAGCCACTCCTTGAAGTACTCCATCGTGTTGACGGAGGCGTCGAGAGAGGCGTCGGTGCGGGCCGCGAGGCGCAGGGTGCCGATGGGCTTGCCGTCCGGCATCGTGCGCAGCCCGTCGGAGCCCTTCTTGTAGCCGGCCTCGTCGAGCAGCTGACCGGCCTTCTCGAGGTCGAAGGTGAAGGCCTCGTCCCCGGGTTCCCAGCGGTAGTCGGGGTAGGCCGGCGGGATGATCGTGTCGCCGGGCAGCGCAGCGCCCTGGTAGACCTTGCGCACGATCTGGTCGAGGTCGAGCGCGTAGCCGAGAGCGTGCCGGAACTTGGGGTCGAGCACCGCCGGGTTCGGGTCCCCGATCGGCTTCCCGGTCTCGGTGTCGACGGACCCCGAGTTGAACGCGATCTCGTCGAAGCTGGGCGACTCGCCGTTCTGCGCGGTGATCCCCTCCTCGTCCTTCAGCGCCTTGACCTGCAGCGGCGAGATGTCCTCGGCGAAGTCGATCTCACCCTTGATCAGCGCCTGCACCATCGTGTCCTCGTTCTTGAAGACCCGGATCACGACCTCGTCGACGTGGGGCGGTCCCGCCCAGTAGTTCTTGTTGGCCACGAACCGGTAGGTCGATCCGCCCGCCGTGCCCTCGGCGAGCTGGAACGGGCCCGACCCGACGACCGGCTGCCCGTCCGTCGGCTCCGCGGGGTAGGTCTTCACCTGCTTCTCGCTGACGTCCTTCCAGACGTGCTCCGGGATGATCGGGATCGGCAGCAGCGGCAGGACGGCGTTCGGCTTGCCGACGGTCAGCACGACGTGGGTCGCGTCCGGGGCGGTGACCTTGGTGACGCCCTTGAGGTAGGAGCTCCACGTCACGGCCTCGGGACCGCCGTCGAGGACGCGGTTGTAGGTGTAGGCGATGTCACGTGCCGTGAGCGGCTTGCCGTCCGACCACGTCACGTCGTCGCGGATGTCGAAGGTCCACGTCAGCCCGTCGTCCGACGTGGTCCACTCCTTGGCCAGTGCGGGCGCCGGGGACATGTCCTCCATGGCGTAGCCGACCATGAAGTCGTAGGTCAGGGCCCACGCCTCGTACGACGTCGCCTCGATGCCCAGGAACGGGCTGAAGGAGTCGACCTCGTTGATCATGCCGACGGTGAACGTGGTCTTGTCGGCGGCGGCGGCGGGTGCCGTCGCACCGCCCCCCAATCCGACTGCCGGGGTGAGGCACGCCAGCAGCAGCGCACCAGCGCCGGCGAGCCGTGCTGCAGTACGTTGCGAGCCGTGACGCCGACCCAGCCGCCGAGCGCGGCCCGCGAGCCCTTCGAGCACACCGAGCACGGGGTGTCCCGTCCGGACCCCTACCACTGGATGTCGGCGGGCGGTGCCGGCCTCCTGGGGCACCTCGGGGCCGAGCGGGCCTTCTACGACTCTGCGTGTGCTCATCTGCACTCCCTGGTCTCGACCCTGCGGTCGGAGATGGTCGCGCGGCTCCCCCGGGCCGACACGTCGCCGCGGTGGCGCCGTTCGAGGTTTTCCTACTACACGAGGGCCGCGAGCGGGAGTGACTACGCCGATGTTCTTAGGGAAATCCATGGCAATGAGACCGATTTGCAACAGAAACCGCCACATCGAACCGCAAATCACGACGGAATCGGCGGTACCCAGGTGGTCCTCGACGTCGCCGCCCTCGCGGGCGACTCGACGTACTTCGAGCTCGGGGTGACCCTGGTCAGCCCGGACGAGGACCTGCTGGCCTGGTCGGCGGACCGGACCGGCGAGGAGGTCTACGAGCTCCGGTTCCGCGACCTGCGCACCGGGGCCGACCTCGACGAGGTGGTGCCGCGCAGCTATTACGGCGGTGCCTGGAGCGCCGACTCGGTGTTCTTCTTCTACACCGTCCACGACCGGGCCTACCGGCCGCACCAGGTCTGGCGGCACCGGGTCGGCACGCCCGTGGCCGACGACGTGCTGGTCCTGGAGGAGCCGGACGAGCGGTTCGCTCTCACCGTCCGCACCGCCCGCAGCGGCGAGGTCGTGCTGGTCACCTCCGAGAGCCGCGACACCGGCGAGGTGTGGGCGGTCGACGCCCGGGACCCGGAGTCGGTGCCGCGGTCGGTGGGCGGGCGCCGGGCGGGCGTGGTCTACCGTGCCGAGCACCTGCGCGGCGGCCCGCTGCTGCTGGTCACCAACGACGACGCGGTCGAGTTCCGGCTGGTCTCGGCACCGGTCCCGGACGCCGACCAGGACCACACCGTCTGGCGGACCGTCCGGCCCGAGGACCCGGCCGAGCGCCTCGAGCGGGTGGACGCCTTCGCGGGCCACCTGGTCCTGAGCCTGCGGACGGAGGCGGAGCACCGGCTCCGGCTGGTGCCCGCCGACGACCCGGCCGGCGAGGGGCTGGTCCTGCGCACCCGGTTCCCGGGCGGCGCCGTGCGGCTGGCCCGCAACACGTCGTACGACGTCGACGCGGTCACCGTGGTCGACCACGCGCACGTCCAGCCCGCGGTGTGGTCCGACGTCGACCTGGCCACCGGCACGCCCACCGAGGTGCACCGCCAGGAGGCCCCGGGCCACGACCCGGCGCGCTACCTGACCTCTCGCGTCGACGTGCCCTCCGCGGGCGGCGTGTCGGTCCCGGTCACCGTGGTCCGGCACCGCGACACCCCGCTCGACGGCACCGCGCCGCTGCTGCTCTACGGGTACGGCGCCTACGAGGCCACCTTCGAGCCGGACTGGGACCCGGCCCTGCCGAGCCTGCTCGCCCGCGGCGTGGTCTTCGCCCACGCTCATGTGCGGGGCGGGGGCGAGGGCGGACGCCGCTGGTGGCTCGACGGCCGGCTCGTGCACAAGCAGCACTCGTTCACCGACTTCGCCGCGGTCGCCGACGCGCTGGCCGGCCGGTACGTCGACGGGGCCAGGATCGCGTCCCGAGGCCTCTCGGCCGGCGGACTGCTCCAGGGCGCGGTGTTCAGCCAGCGGCCCGACCGCTGGCGTGCGGTGGTGGCCGAGGTGCCGTTCGTCGACGTCGTGACCACCATGTTCGACGCGAGCATCCCGTTGACGATCACCGAGCGGGACGAGTGGGGCGACCCACGACGCCGGGCAGACTTCGACTGGATGCTGGCGTACAGCCCGTACGACAACCCGCCGCCGGCCGGCTCCCGTCCCGACCTGCTGGTCACCGGCGCCGTGCACGACCCCCGCGTGATGGTGCACGAGCCGGCCAAGTGGGTGGCCCGGCTGCGCGAGACCGACCCCGCGTGGTCGCCCCGCTGCCTCTTCCGGGTGGAGACCGGGGCGGGGGCCCACACCGGCCCGTCCGGGCGGTTCGGACACCTCGCCTACGAGGCCGAGGTCTACGCCTGGCTGCTCGACCGGCTCGTCGACCCGTCCCGCGACCAGTCCTCCGACCCGTCCCGCGACCCGTCCTCCGACCCGTCCTCCGCCCCGTCCTCCGACCAGCGCGCCGACCAGCCGGGGGCGCGGGCATGACCCCGCTGCACGCCGAGGTGCTCGAGGTCACCCGGGCCCTGATCCGGTTCGACACCAGCAACGCACCCGAGACCGCGCTCGGCCGGCCCCCGGGCGACGAGACGGGCCCCGCGTCGTACCTCCGCGACCTGCTCGCCGACGCCGGGGTCGACTGCGAGCTGGTCGCCCGTGACCCGCGCCGGGCGAACCTGGTGGCCCGGATCCCCGGGTCGGACCCGTCCGCGCCGTCCCTGGCGTTCGTCGGGCACCTCGACGTGGTCCCGGCCGACCCGCGCGACTGGACCCACCCGCCGTTCGCGGCGGTGGTGGACGAGGGTGGCTGGCTGTGGGGCCGCGGGGCGGTCGACATGAAGAACGAGGTCGCGGCCCGGGCCGTGGCGCTGGCCCACCTGGCCCGGTCCGGCTTCCGTCCACGAGGGGACCTGTGGCTGATCGCTGTCGCCGACGAGGAGGACGGCATGGCCGACGTCGGCATGCGCTGGCTGCTCGATGCGCGCCCCGACATCCGGCCCGACCAGGTCCTCAACGAGGGCGGCGGGGAGCGGCTGCCGCTGCGCGACGGACGCGTGGTGCAGACCGTCGGCATCGGCGAGAAGGGCACGTTCCCGGCTCGGGTGGTGGCGCTCGGCGAGGCCGGGCACGCCTCCACGCCGGACGTCGGCGACAACGCGGTCCCGCTGCTCGGCGAGCTGCTCCGCCGGGTCGGCCGCGGCATGCCGCGGTACACCCCCTCGCCCCTCGTGGACCGCACCCTCGAGGTGCTGCTCGACCGCCCGGTCACCGACTTCGCCGCCGACGTGGTGCAGGCGGCGGCGCTGCACCCGGTGCTCGCCCACACCCTGCCCGCCCTGGCCGGGACCACGATGGCGCCCACGCTGCTGAGCGGGTCCCCGAAGCGCAACGTGATGCCCGCCCGGGCCGCCTTCGAGCTCGACTGCCGGATCCTGCCCGGCACCACGGAGGCCGACGTCGAGCGCGAGGTCCGGGCCCGGCTCGGGTCGGACGTCGCCTACGAGCTCGAGTGGCCGGAGGTGCTGGTCGCCGGGAGCGCGTCGGACCCGTCCTCGACGCTGATGGACGCGATGGCACGCGTGCTGGCCGCCTCGGGGGACGACGCCACCCTGCTCCCGATGCTGTGCACCGGCTTCACGGACTCGGTCTACCTCCGTGAGGCGGGCACCCCGACGGCGTACGGCTTCAACCCGTTCCGGTCCACGTCCGCCGAGGTCCTCGCCGCCGGCTTCCACAACGCCGACGAGCGGGTCCACGTCGACGACCTGCTGCTGTCGGTGGAGTTCCACGTGGCGCTGGCCCGCGACCTGCTGGGGTAGACCGGTCCGGACGCACAGGCGGCCGCTCGATGCGTGAACGAGCGGCCGTCTGGTGTGCCCCCGACCCTGCCCCGCTCGGGCGGGAGGAGACAGGGACCAAGGTCCCGAACCCGACCGGGACAATGGCCCGTTCGGGCCACACCCGTCCGAAAACCGGTCGACGTGCCCGCCGGGGGTCCGGCAGGGTCGGAACCGTGACGAGCAGCGAGGTCTGGGACGAGGAGACGGCAGCGCGGTACGACGACGCGTCAGCGGAGAGGTCCACGCCGGAGGTGCTCGACCCCACGGTCGACCTCCTGGCCCGGCTCGCCGGCGACGGCCCGGCGCTGGAGCTGGCGATCGGCACCGGACGGGTGGGCATCCCGCTGCTGCGCCGTGGCGTGCCGGTCACCGGGATCGAGCTGTCGGCGCCGATGGTGGCCCAGCTCCGGCGCAAGGTGGACGAGGCCACGCTCCCGGTGGCGGTCGGTGACATGGCCACCACCCGCGTGGACGGTGAGTTCACGCTGGTCTACCTGGTCTGGAACAGCATCTCGAACCTGCGCACCCAGGACGAGCAGGTCGCCTGCTTCCAGAACGCGGCCCGGCACCTCGCCCCGGGCGGTCGGTTCGTGATCGAGCTCTGGGTGCCGCCGCTGCGCCGGCTTCCCCCCGGGCAGCTCGCCGCGCCGTTCGACGTCAGCGACGGCCACCTCGGCTTCGACACCTTCGACCTGGTCAGCCAGGCCTGCACCTCCCACCACTACACCCGCGAGCCCGACGGGTCCGTCCACCACGGCGCCGGGAGCTTCCGCTACATCTGGCCCTCCGAGTGCGACCTGATGGCCCGGCTCGCCGGTCTCGAGCTGGAGCAGCGCGTGGCCGACTGGGACGGCAGTCCGTTCACCAGCGACAGCGAAGGTCACGTCTCGGTCTGGCGCAAGCCCCTGTCCGCTACGCGCAAGGTCATCCACTCGGGTCGTCCCGACAGTCGTCCCGACGACCACGTCGCATGACGTCCGCAGACGGGACGGTCTCCGATGTCCTAGCCGGCCGGCGCCTCGCGGGTCGTGCGCTCCTTGATCCCGAGGAAGGTGAACGCCAGCGCACCGGCCGCGACCACGGCCAGCAGGGTCAGGCCCACGCCGTACCCCGGCAGCAGCCACTCGTACGTCGCACCCATGACCAGCGGCGGGAAGAAGCCGCCGAGGCCGCCCGCTGCGCCGACGATGCCGGTGACGCTGCCGACCTGGGCCGGCGGGGCCAGCCGGGCCACCCAGGCGAACACGCCGCCGGTGCCGAGGCCGAGGAAGGCCGCCAGCACCACGAACGACGCCCCGGCGGGCACCTCGAGCGGCGGCTGGAACGACACCACGAGCGCCATCACAGCGGTGCCGGCCAGTGACGTGGCGACCACGTTCCGCGGCCCGACCCGGTCGGACAGCGTGCCGCCGATCGGGCGGGCCACCACCGCGGCCACCGCGAAGCCCGCGGTGCGGGTGCCGGCGGCGGTCAGGTCGAAGTCGTAGATGTCCTTGAGGTAGGTCGGGAGGTACGTCGAGAAGGCGACGAACCCGCCGAAGGCGACGGCGTAGAGGAACGCCATCTGCCAGGTGACCGCGAGCTTCGACGCGGCCGCGAGCTTGGGCACGACCGACTCCGTGCTCGGCGACCAGGCCGGCGAGTTGCGCATGGCGAACCAGCACAGCACGGCCACGCCGACCAGCGCCGCGGCGATCAGGACGTGGGTCTGGGTGTACCCGATCCACTTGACCAGGCGCGGGGTGAAGAACGCCGACAGCGCGGTGCCGCCCATGCCGGCCCCGAAGACGCCGGTGGCGAAGCCCCGCCGGGACTTCTCGTACCACGCGTTCACGAACGGGATGCCGACCGCGAAGGTGGTGCCGGCGATGCCGAGGAAGAAACCGAACACCAGCAGCAGCCCGTACGAGCCGCGGTTCCCGGCGACCGCGACCAGCACCACGAACGGCGAGGCGATCACCATCAGCACCGGGAACATCAGCCGCCCGCCGAACCGGTCGGTCAGCGCGCCGGCCACGATCCGGCCGAGCGAGCCCACGAGCACGGGCGTGGCCACCAGCAACGACTTCTGCCCGTTGCTGAGGCCGAGCTGCTCGGTGTAGCGCACCCCGAGCGGCGCGATGATGTTCCAGGCCCAGAAGCTGATCGCGAACGCGAGTGTGGCCAGCGCCAGGTTGCGGGTCTGCCCCCGCAGGTCGACCTGCGCCGCCGGTGTCGATGCCTCCATGGTTCCTCCCGTGTCTCTCGCAGCGCCCTGCTCAGCGGTCCCGGTCGGCCGTGCCGACGCCGCCCCAACCGCTGCGGACCGGCCGGTTGCCGGTGGTCGCACGGTCGCGGCTGCGGTAGACGATGTAGGGCCGGAACAGGTAGTGGAACGGCGCCGTGAACGCGTGTACCAGCCGGGTGAACGGCCAGATCGCGAACAGCAGCATCCCGATCAGCGTGTGCACGTGGAACTGGACCGGCGCCTCCGCCATCGACTCCACGTCGGGCTGCAGGACGAACAGCGACCGAAACCACGGCGACACGGACTCGCGGTAGTCGTGCGCGTCGTGGCCGGCCCCGACGCTGACCAGCGTGGTCCAGAGGCCGAGCACGATCGCCGCCACCAGCACGACGTACATCGCCTTGTCGTTGCGGGTGGTGGCCATGAACACCGGACCGGTGCGCCGGCGGCGGTAGACCAGGATCAGGATGCCGACCAGCGTGCAGACCCCGGCCAGGCCACCGAACAGCAGCGCGTTGAAGTGATACATCCCCTCGCTGACCCCGACCGCCTCGGTCCACGACTCCGGGATCACCAGTCCGCCGAGGTGGCCGACCAGCACCAGCAGGATGCCGAAGTGGAACAGCGGCGACCCGATCCGCAGCAGCCGCGACTCGTAGAGCTGCGAGGAACGCGTGGTCCAGCCGAACTTGTCGTAGCGGTAGCGCCAGACCGTGCCGCCGATGAGCAGCACCAGCATCAGGTAGGGCAGCACGCCCCAGAGCACGGTGTTCAACGGCGGCCTCCGTCCACGGTGTTCATCCCCGCCCCCCGTCCCCGGCCAGTGGCAGCAGCCGCGGGTCGAACGGCTCCAGCCCGACCTGCTCGGTGGGCGGCGGACCGGCCAGCGCCATCGCCGCCGCCCGGTCGGACGGGGACGCCCCGGGCAGGGTGGCGCACACGGCGACCAGCCCGTCGGCGTACGGCGATCCGCGGTCGAGCAGGGCGAGCCGGACCAGCTCGAGGCTGGCGCGGTAGTCCTGCAGCAGCGCGGTGCCAGCGACCGGGTCCGCGACCGCGGCGAACTCCAGCACCATCGGCAGGTGGTCCGGCAGCTCTCCGTGGGTGTCGACGAGGAAGCCACTGGCGCGGTACGCCGCCTTGAAGCGGCCCAGCACCTCGCCGCGCCGGCGGGTGTCTCCGTCGGTCCAGTAGGAGAGGTAGAGCGTGCAGTGCCGGTGCAGGTCGAAGGTGTCGACGTACTCCCGCTGGAGGTCCTCCAGCGGCCGGCTCGTGAGGTGGTCGACCAGCCTCAGCAGGGCCTCGACGGACGGCGACGCCGGCGCCTCGGCCAGCGCGTCCCTCAGCAGGGGCAGCCGATCGACCAGGCCCTGGTCGGGGTAGTCGAGGCACCAGGACGCGACCTGGTGCACGACCCGGTGGTCCGGCGCACGGCGTCTCATGACGCGTCGCCCTTGCGTGGCGGGAACAGGCCGGACGGCCGGCCGTTGCCGTCCCAGTTGAGCAGGTTGACCCGGCCGCGCAGGTCGTCGGTCGACGCCGGCTCGTCCGCGGTCTGGCGGCGGCGCAGCGCCTCGAAGGTCTCGACCGCGACCGGCGCCGGCTGCCCGCTGGCCTCGCCGAACGGCCCGGACTCGTACATCCCCGGGCCCTCGTCGTAGTCCAGCGAGCAGGCGAGCTCCTCGAGCTCGTGGGCCCGCTCGACGTGTGCCGTCGGGATGACGTAGCGCTCGTCGTACTTCGCGATCGCCATCAGGCGGTACATCGCGTACATCGACTCCTCGGTCATCCCGACCGATGCCGGGATCGAGGCGTCCGGCTCGCGGCCGAGCGTCACCCCGCGCATGTAGGCGCGCATCGCGGCCAGCTTGCGCAGCACTCCGGTGACCGTGTCGGTGCGGCCGGCGGTGAACAGCTCGGCGAGGTACTCGACGGGGATCCGCAGCGCGTCGATGGCGCCGAACAGGGTGGCCCGGTCCTCTGCGTCGTGGCCCTGCTCGGCGAGCAGGTCCACCACCGGCGAGAGCGGCGGGACGTACCAGACCATCGGCATCGTGCGGTACTCC
>NZ_SDKM01000048.1 GCF_004519545.1 Nocardioides guangzhouensis | reverse complement strand
ATCAGGCTGCGAAGGGAATCCTCACAGTCAGCGGACGAGGACGGAGACGGCGTGGATCAGGACGCCGACGAGACCGCCGACGATGGTGCCGTTGATCCGGATGAATTGCAGGTCGCGGCCGACGTGCAGCTCGATCTTGCGGGCCGCCTCCTTGCCGTCCCAGCGCTCGATCGTGTGCGTGATGACCGTGGTCAGCTCGGCGCCGTAGCGAGCGACCACGAAGACCGCCACGTCGCTGACCAGCTGGTCGATCCGGGCGCGCATGGCGTCGTCGGCGCGGATCCGCTCCCCCGCCCTGACCAGCTCCTCGCGGGCCCGCTCGACCAGCAGCCCGGACGGGTCCTGGAGCGCCGACTGGAGGGC
This sequence comes from Nocardioides guangzhouensis, assembly GCF_004519545.1. Lineage (GTDB taxonomy): Bacteria > Actinomycetota > Actinomycetes > Propionibacteriales > Nocardioidaceae > Nocardioides > Nocardioides guangzhouensis. Next base: position 26,470 of record NZ_SDKM01000048.1, on the reverse strand, counting down.
GTTGCGGAGCGCGGTCCACAGCGAGATCGCGGTGGCCGCGAACTGCGGGTGCTCGAGCAGCCGCATCTTCAGGGCCTCGGCGCGGGCCTGGGTGTCCGGGTCGGTGAGCAGGTCCTGGCCGAGCTGCGCGAGCATCGAGTCCAGCGCGGCCCGGGCATGGTGGTGCGGGTCGGCCCGGATGTCGGCCAGCCAGCGGACCGCCTCGGTGTGCAGGCGCTGGGTGACGGCCTCGTTGAGCCGCTGCGGCGCCCACCACGGCGCCCGCTCGGAGAGCACCTCGGTGAAGGTCTGGGGGTTCTCGACCAGCCAGTCGTACATCTCCCCCAGCGCCAGGTCGACGAGACCGTGGTGCAGGTCGTCGGCGACCGCCTCGGTCACGAACGACCCGAGGATCGGCGCGATCGGCTCCTCGGCGAAGCGCGGCACCAGGATCGCCTCGACCAGCTCGACGATGTGCTCGTCCTTGACCTTGGACAGCCCGACCACTGCCACGTCGCGGACCTCGTCCACCACGCGCTGCGCGTTGGCCGGCTGGCTGACCCAGGTCGCGACCCGGCGGGTGACCTCGGCGGCGGCCACCCGGTCGCGGATGATCGCCTCCTGGAGGAAGTTCTCGGCGACGAAGTCCTGCAGCCCCTTGCCCAGCTCGTCCTTGCGCCGGGGCACCAGCGCAGTGTGCGGGATCGGCAGCCCGAGCGGGTGCCGGAACAGCGCGGTGACCGCGAACCAGTCGGCCATCGCGCCGACCATGCTGGCCTCCGCACCGGCGTTCACGAACCCGAGGAAGCCGTCCTCCCCCAGCGTCAGCAGGTAGACCACGGCCGCGAACGCCAGCAGGCCCAGGGCAACGGCCTGCATCCGGCGCAGGCCGCGCAGGCGGGCGGCGTCGGCCTCGGGCGCGGGGGTCACGAGCGGAATCGTCATCGCCGCGATTGTGTCAGGCGACCCCTCGGAACCGGCGGTACGGCGCCTCAGGACGCCGTGCCCGGCGGTGCGGTGACCGCGTGGTCGCCCACCAGCAGCGTCGGCGTCACCCCGGCCACCACCGACACCCGCACCGGCGTCCCGACCGGGTGCCGGACCGAGTGCGGCTGCCACGAGCGGACGGTCTGGCCGGACGCGAGCCGGACCGTGTGCAGCACGAACGCGCCGTGGTACTCCATGTCGACGACCTCCGGCCCGTCGCCGTTGCGCCCGGGCTCGGGGGTGATCGCCACCTCGTGCGGGCGCAGCACCACGTCCACGTCGACGTCGGCCGACGCCCAGCCGGGCACCGTCGAGACCACGCCGATCTCGCACGTGAGCAGCGCCTTGTGCACGTGCGCGCGGAGGAAGTCGGCGTCGCCCATGAACGACGCCACGAAGCGGGTGGCCGGCTGCTCGAAGACGCGGTACGGCGTGTCGGCCTGCTCGATCCGGCCGCCCTGCATCACCACCACCCGGTCGCCGATGGACAGCGCCTCGGTCTGGTCGTGGGTCACGAAGATCGCGGTGGTGCCGGTCTCGCGCAGCACCCCCACCACCTCGGCCCGCACCTGCGCACGCAGGTTCTCGTCGAGCGAGGAGAACGGCTCGTCGAGCAGCACCACGGCCGGCCGCGGCGCCAGCGCCCGGGCCAGCGCCACCCGCTGCTGCTCACCGCCGGAGAGCTCGTGGGGGTAGCGCCCGGCCAGGTGGCCGAGCCGGACCAGCTCCAGCACCTCGGCGGCCCGGGCGGCCCGCTCGGCGCGGGGCAGCCCGTGCAGGCCGAACTGGACGTTGCGGGTGACGGTCAGGTGCGGGAACAACGCGTGGTCCTGGAAGACCAGGCCGACCCGACGCTTCTCGGGGTTCACGAACCGGCGCGGCCCGGCCACCTCCTCGCCGGCGACCAGGATCCGGCCGGCGTCCGGCCGCTCGAGCCCGGCGATCAACCGCAGCGCCGTGGACTTGCCGCAGCCGGACGGGCCGATCAAGGTCACCATCTCGCCGGGCAGCACGGACAGGTCGAGGTCGCGCGCGGCCTGGGTGGCGCCGTACGACTTGGACACGCCCTCGAACACGAGGGCCGGGGTGGAGCTCACGTCAGAGGCTCCCCCGCGAGCGACGCTGCCGGGTCGCGGTGTCGGCGGTGCGCACCTGCCGGAACAGGATGAACACCGGCACGACCGCGAGCGCCACGATCACGAGCGCCGGCAGCGCCGCCAGACCCCACAGGTTCTCCTTCGCGAGCTGATAGACCCACACCGACACGGTATTGAACCCGAAGGGCCGGAGCATCAGCACCACCGGGAGCTCCTTGATCGCGTCGATCGCGACCAGCACCAGCGCCACCGCGACCCCGGAGCGGACCAGCGGCGCGTGCACCCGGCCGAGCACCCGCAGCGGCCCGGCCCCGAGGCTGAGGGCGCTCTGGGTGAGCGTCACCGGCACCTTCTGGTACGACGCGTCGACGGCCTGGGAGGCCGGCCCGACGAACCGCACGACGAACGCGTAGAGGATCCCGACGACCGATCCCGTGACCAGCAGCCCGGTCCCGCCGGGGACGCCGAGCGCCTCGAGCGCCCGGTCGAGGTAGTCGAAGAGGAGCAGCGTGCCGATGCCGATCACGGCGCCGGGCACGGCGTACCCGAACGTGGTCAGCTGGGCCGCGGCCCGCAGCCAGCGGCCGCCGCCGAGCCGGATCGCGTGCCCGATCACCAGCGCCAGGACGACACACGTCAGCGAGGTGATCACGGCGATCGAGATCGAGTTCGAGAAGGCCTGGGCGAAGCCGGAGTCCAGCGCCGGCGGGCCGTCGCCGCGGGCGTGGTCGACCGCCCACCAGACCAGCTGCAGCACCGGCACGACGAAGCTGCCGGCCAGCGCCAGCAGGCAGGCGAGCAGGGCGAGCAGGCCGCGGCCGACGGACAGACGCACCGGCTGCAGGCCGCGGCCGTGACCGCCCTGCTGGGTGAACCGGGCCCGGCCGCGCATCAGCCGCTCCCCGGCCAGCACCGCGACCGCGAACAGCATCACCAGCGCGGCCAGCTGCACCGCGGAACCGAAGTCGTAGGAGCCCTTCCAGACCGTGTAGACGCCGACCGAGACGGTCTGCACCCCGAAGTACTGCACGGTCGCGAAGTCGGTCAGCACCTCCATCATCACCAGCGCGAGCCCGGCGGCGATGGACGGCCGCGCCAGCGGGAGCAGCACCCGGAAGAACGCCCGGCCGCGGCCGGCGCCGAGCGTGCGCGCCGCGTCGTACGTCGACGGGGCCTGCTCGGCGAACGCCGCCCGCGCGAGGAGGTAGACGTAGGGATAGAGGGTCAGCGACATCACGATCACGCAGCCCGGCAGCGTGGCCACCGAGAACTCGACGAAGTCACCGAGCGCCGAGCGCAGCCACTGCTGCACCGGCCCGGCCGCGTCGAAGATGGAGAGGAAGACGAAGCCGAGGATGTAGGCAGGCATCGCCAGCGGCAGCACCAGCAGCCAGACCATGACGTTGCGCAGCGGGAAGGTGCAGGCCGTCACGAGCCAGGCCAGCCCGCAGCCGAGCACCAGCGTCCCGATGCCCACGCCGGCCATGAGCAGCAGCGTGGTGACGACCATGTCGCCGAGGTTGCGCGGCCAGTCCGGGAGCTCACCGTTCGCGACGTCGACCAGGACCGCCGCGACCGGCCCGACCACGGCGAGCGCGATGAGCAGCACGGACACCGACCAGCCCGGTCGGCCGCGGGAGGGGCGGCGGGACCGGGCTGTCGGCTCGGGCGCGACCGGCGGGACCGGTGGCGCGACGCTCTGCGTCATGGCGGGAGGTCCCGGCCTACTTGTACCCGGCCTCGGCGAGCAGGTCGACCGCCTCGGCGTTCAGCGCGCCGTACGCCTCGGCGTCGATCGGCATCGGCTTGAAGGTGCCGAAGGACCGGGCGACCTCGTCGGGCTGCACGGAGGGGTTCACGGGGAACTCGTGGTTGCCGGCGATCATGTCGTCCTGGCCCTTGGTGGCCAGCCACTCGATGAGCTCCTGGGCCTGCTCCTTGTTGTCGCTGGTCTTCACCACACCGGCGCCGGAGATGTTCACGTGCGTGCCGGCCCCCTCCTGCGAGGCCCAGTAGAGCTTCACGTCGAGGTCGGGTCGCTCCTCGAGCTCGCGTGCGAGGTAGTAGTGGTTGACCAGGGCGACGTCGCAGGTGCCGGCGTCGACCGCGTCGATGAGCAGCACGTCGTTGGCCATCACGTCGACGTCGTTGGCCACCCAGCCCTTCACGATGTCCAGCGCCTTGTCGCGGCCGTAGAGGTCGATCAGCGAGGCGACGAGGGAGACCGTGTAGGCCTCGCTGGTGTCGCGCATGCAGATCCGGCCCTTCCACTTCGGGTCGGCCAGGCCGGCGTAGGTGTCCTGGGGGTCGAGGTCGGACTCCTTGACGTTGTCCGGGTTGTAGAGCACGGTGCGTGCCCGCAGCACCAGGCCGAACCAGCGGTCCTGGGAGTCGCGGTACTGCTGCGGGACGGCCTTGTCGAGGGTCGGGCTGTCGATCGGCTGGAGCAGGCCCTGGTCGGCGGCGTTCCAGAGGTTGCCGGCGTCGACGGTCATGTAGACGTCGGCCGGGGAGTCCTCGCCCTCGGCCTTGATCCGCTCGAGGAGCTCGCTGTTGTCGCCCCCGAGGAAGTCGACGGTGATCCCGGTCTCCTTGGTGAACTGCTTGAAGACCTCCTCCGAGCCGTAGTGCCGGGCGGAGTAGACCTGCAGGTCGGCGGGCTGGTCCTCACCGAAGAGGCCGCAGCCCGCGGTGGCGGACAGTGCGGCCAGGGTGAGGCCGGTCGCGAGCAGGGCGGACGTGCGCATGTGGGCGTGCTCCGTTGCAGGGAGGGTGCATGGGTCGACTTCTAAGGTAAGCCTAACCTGCGTGGGTTGGCGCCCGACACCTACCATGTCCCCATGTCCCGCACCGTCATCACCTTCGGCACCTTCGACGTGTTCCACGTCGGCCACCTCCGGGTCATCGAGCGCGCCGCGTCGCTCGGCGACCGTCTGGTGGTGGGTGTCTCCGCCGACGCCCTCAACGAGCGGAAGAAGGGCCGTCCGCCGGTGTTCTCGCAGGCGGAGCGGCTGGCGATCGTGGCCGCCCTCAAGCCCGTCGACGAGGTCTTCGTCGAGGAGAGCCTGGAGCTCAAGCGCGACTACATCCTCAAGTACGCCGCCGACGTCCTCGTGATGGGTGACGACTGGAAGGGCAAGTTCGACGAGTTCTCCGACGTCTGCGACGTGGTCTACCTCCCACGCACCCCGGCGATCTCGACCACCGCACTGATCGAGAAGATCTCCGGCACCGTCTAGGGCCCCGCTCCCGGAATGGGAGACAGGCGCCCGGTCACGCGTACCCTTCTGGGCATGCGCCTGCTCCCCTCCCCTCGGGTCGCCCGCGGACTGACCGTCCTCGTCGCCACCGCGGGCATCGCTGCCACCGCCCTGCCGTCGTACGCCGACCCCGGCGCGGCCCCGGCCGGCGGCGGCGTGACCGGGTCCGTGCTGGACCCCGTGCCCGCCCCCGGGACGGACCCGGCGCAGGACCCCGAGCAGGTCCTCGAGACCGCGCAGGACCTCGTCGACGGCACCGCCGAGCCCGGCACCGACCCGACCCTGGTCCTCAACCAGCTCAGCCAGGACCTCGCGGACCTGGGCCCGGCGGACCAGCGGCAGGCGCGGCGGATCCTCTCCCGGCCCACCGACGGGAACGACCCGGCCGACGCGCTGCTGAGGTACCGGACCGCCGAGGAGGACCCCTACTGCTCCGGCCAGGTGTGCGTGCACTACGTGGCGACCACGGCCGACGCGCCCCCCGGCGCCACCGTGGGCGGCCTGCCGCCGCGACGGGTGACGCTCACCGCGCAGTTCATCAACGAGGCCTGGGACACCGAGGTCACCTCGCTCGGCTACCGGGCCCCGCTGGCGGACCGCGGCCCGGGCTTCGGCGAGGGCCCCGACGCCCGGCTCGACGTCTACCTCGGTGACATCGGCGGCGACGGCTACTTCGGCTTCGTCGCCAGCGATCGCCCGACTCCCACGACCTCGTCGGCGTACATGGTGCTCGACGACGACTTCTCCAAGCGCCAGTTCCCCGGCCCGACGTCCTCGGACGGCATGCACCAGGTGACCGTCGCGCACGAGTTCTTCCACACCGTCCAGTACGCCTACGACCAGTTCGACGACACCTGGTTCATGGAGTCGACGGCCACCTGGATGGAGGAGCAGGTGTACGACGGGGTCAACGACAACCGCAACTACCTCCCCTTCAGCACCCTCAAGCGGCCGGCCCTGCCGCTGGACGGGCCGGGCACCGTCTACGGCAACTGGTCGTTCTTCCAGTTCCTCTCCGAGCGCATGGGTCGCGACGCGGTCCGGAGCATGTGGAACCGCGCCGCCCGGGACGGGGTGTACTCGACGCTCGCGATCCGGCGGACGCTGGACGCCGCGAACACCAGCCTCGCCACCCGCGTGCTCGGCTACGTCGCCGCCGGCTTCTTCCCGGGCCGGAACTTCTCGGAGGGTGGCGCGTGGCCCCATGCCTCCGCCAGCCGCCGCTGGACCTTCAGCAACAAGAGCCACGCGACCGGCACCCGGCGGGTGCGCATCGACCACCTCGCCGGCCGCCACTACACCGTCGTCCCGGGCTCGGGACTGACCGGCGTCTGGAAGCTGCGCGTGAAGGTCGACGGTCCGGGCGGTCTGACCAGGGCGCTCGTCACGCTGGACAGGAAGGACGGGACCCTGGTGCGCAAGCAGGTCCCGCTGCGGGCGGACGGGAGCGGCGCGGTCCGCGTCTACTTCGCCAGGGCCACGATCAAGCGCGCGGTGATCACCCTGGTCAACACCTCGGCCCGCTTCCGCTGCAACGTCGACGGCAGCTACTCCTGCGAAGGCTCCAGCCGCGACGACCAGCGAGCCTTCACGTTCTCGGCGACCGCGGTCCGCTGACCCTCCGCCGACTCCCTGCTCCCCCCGGGGTACCCCACCGGCGCGGGCCATGGACGCGTGACACGTGAGGGTCATCGTGGCCAGCGGGCCTCTTGCATCCCTGCCCAGGATGGGTACGGTGAGACCCGACCGCCGCCACGGGTAGGAGGCGGCTCGGGGGAGGGGATCGGGATGCTCGACAGGGGACGGCACGTCTGGCGTGCCCGCCGGGCCTGGACCTGGCGCTCCCTCGTCGCCGCGACCGTCGCCGCACTCCCCGCCTCCTGGGCGCTCAACGCGGTCGTCCCGGCCGCCGTCGCCCCGACCGTCGCCCGCTCGCTCACCGCCGACGTCGCCGCCCCCGGGTCCGGCGCGGCCCCCGCCGCGGAGACGACGCCGCTCCCCCGGGTCACCGTGATCCAGGCCCCCGCCAGCCTCACGCACGCCACCCGCTCCAGCCGCACGGGGACCGCCGCTGCCGCCGCGCGCGCGGCCATCCCGGGGCCGGCCCTGGCGGCGTACCAGCGCGCCGCGACGATCATCAACGCCTCCGACTCCGGGTGCTCGCTCGGGTGGGAGCTGATCGCGGCGATCGGCAAGGTCGAGTCCGACCACGGCCGGCACGGCGGCAGTGCACTCGCCGAGGTCGGGCTCGCGACTCCGGGCATCTACGGCATCCCCCTCGACGGTCGGCACGGCACCCGCCGGATCCACGACACCGACGCCGGCAGCTACGACCACGACACCCGCTGGGACCGGGCGGTCGGCCCGATGCAGTTCATCCCGTCGACGTGGACGGTCGTCGGCGTCGACGCGGACGGCGACGGCGTCCGCAACCCGCAGGACGTCGACGACGCGGCCCTCGCCACCGCGGTCTACCTCTGCTCGGGTGACGAGGACCTGTCCACCGGTCCCGGTCGCGACGCGGCCGTGCTGCGCTACAACCACAGCGCCCGGTACGTCGCGCTGGTGACGGCGATCGCAGCCGGCTACGCCCGCGGCGACTTCGGCACCACCACCGTGCCGGCGTCCTCGGCCGGGCTCACGCCCGACGCCTTCGAGGCGAGCACGCCGGGGCCGATCACCTACCCGCCGACCGGCCACGCCGACGCCGGACGGGCCCAGGCCGGCCAGGTGCGCACCGCACAGGTCGGGCGCGACGGCACGCTGCTGGCGGACCCGGTCGACCTTCCGGCGCAGACCCCGGTCGGCGGGCAGCCCACGCCCACGGACCAGCCTTCGGACCAGCCCACGAACCCGGCCACCGGGCAGCCGACACCGACGCCGGGACCGACGCCGGCACCGACCCCGAGCCCCTCCCCCGGACCGACGCCCACGACCGACCCCGCACCGGACCCGGCCGCGCTCCAGCAGGCCAAGGACCACTGCACGGCCCAGGGCCTCGTCGACGACCCGGCGCGCAGCGACGACGCGTTCGACACCTGCGTGCAGGAGCAGCTCGCGGCCCGGCCGTCACCGACGCCGGCTCCCACGCCCTGACCCACCTCAGGCGGTCGACCGGCGGTAGCTCGCCAGCGCGACGCTGGCCTCGCCGAGCGCTGCCTCGAGCTCGACCAGCAGCCCGGGTGCCGCGTCCGTGCAGCCCTCCCGGCCGGACTCCTCCAGCGCCAGGCTGACCTCGGCCACCCGAGAGACCCCGAGGTTGAGCGCGCTGCCCTTGAGCCGGTGGGCCAGCGCCCGCAGCTCCTCACCGTCCTGCCGGGCGATCGCCTCCTGCAGGCCGGTGACGGTCTCGGGCACCCGGGACACGAAGTTCTCGACCGCCCGGTCGACGAGCACCTGGGCCCCCTCCCCCATCTCCAGCAGCTCCTCGATCCGGCTGGTGTCGAGCACCCCGGACGCGACGCGCGGCCCGGGCACCGGGGTCACGGCAGCCGGGCCGGGAGCCACGGCGGTGCGGGTCCGGAGAACTGACGCCAACCGGGCGCTGTCCACCGGCTTGGTGAGGAAGTCGTCCATCCCGACCGCCAGGCACTTCTCCCGCTCCGCCTCGAACGCCGACGCGGTCATCGCGATGATGGGTACCCGCCGTCCCGGCGGCTCGGCGACCCGGATCGCGCGGGTGGCGCCGAAGCCGTCGAGCACGGGCATCTGGAGGTCCATCAGGATCGCGTCGTACGCCGTCTCCGCGGCGCGGGCGACCGCCTCCTCGCCGTTCTGGGCGACGTCGGCGGTCCACCCCAGCGCCTCGAGGAAACCGAGCGCGACCAGCTGGTTGACGTCGTTGTCCTCGACCAGCAGCACGTGGCCGTGCCGCGGTGCGTCGCCGGGGCGGGGCGGCTCCGGCTCGAGGCGGCGGATGCCCGGACGGGCGGAGCCGAGCCGGGCGGTGAACCAGAACGTGCTCCCCTCCCCGGGCTCGCTGCGGGCGCCGATGTCGCCGCCGAGGGCGGTCACCAGCTGCCGGGAGATGGCCAGGCCGAGGCCGGTCCCGCCGTGCGTGCGGGTGGTGGAGGCGTCGGCCTGGCGGAACGGCTCGAACAGCCGCTCCATCTGGTCGTGGCGGATCCCGATCCCGGTGTCGGCCACCTCGACGCCGAGCAGCACGCCGGTGTCGTCGGCAGCGTCGACGTACGCCGTGACCTGCACCTCGCCGAAGGTCGTGAACTTGACCGCGTTGGACAGCAGGTTGGACAGCACCTGGCCCAGCCGGGTCGGGTCGCCCACCAGCCGCTCGGGCACGTCCTCGTCGACCGAGAGCGACAGCGTGATCCCCTTGTCGTGGACGGCCTCGGTCAGCAGCGCGACGGCCTGTTCGAAGACCGGGCGGACCTCGAAGTCGACCTCCTCGAGCTCGAGCTCGCCGGCCTCGATCTTCGAGAAGTCGAGGATGTCGTTGATGATCGAGAGCAGCGCCCGCGAGGCGCCCTGGACGCCCTCGGCGAGCCGGCGCTGGTCGTCGTCGAGCGCGGTCCGCTGGAGCAGCTCGTTCAGGCCGATCACGCCGTTGAGCGGGGTGCGGATCTCGTGGCTCATCGTGGCCAGGAACTCCGACTTCAGGCGCGAGGCCTCCATGGCCGCGTCGCGTGCGGTGGCCAGCTGGGCGGCCGCCTGCTCGCGCTCGGCGACCCGGCCGAGCTGGTCGGCGACCTGGGTGCACAGGGCGTGCAGCATCTCGTGCCGCTCGAACGGCGACGCGGCGGTGATCACCACGACCACCAGCGGCCGGGCGTCGAGCTTCACCAGGAAGCCGATCGAGGGGGTCTGCGGCCGTGACTCCTCGTCGAAGACGGTGCCGTCGCCGGCCACGGTGCGCGCGGCGAGGCGAAGTTCGACGTCGTCCGGCTCGGGGTCGTCGGGGGTCAGCGGCATCGGGACCGGCTCGCCGGTGGCCGGGTCCACGGAGAAGCCGACCCCGCGCAGCCAGTCCTCGTGGCCGAGCAGCATGCCGCGGGTGACGATCAGCGCCTCGACCAGGGTCTGCGCCTGGTTCGCCGCGGTCGCCATCACCTGCATGAGCGTGTTGAGGACCACCGCGTCGAGCAGCTTGAGCTCGGCCTCCTTGATGTCGGTGATGTCCTGCACGGTGCCGCCGACACGCAGCGGCTCACCACCCGGGGCGTAGGCGACGCGGCCGAGGCCGCGCACCCACCGGGTCTCGCCGTCCCGCCGGGCCACGCGGGCGTCGAAGCTGAACGAGCCCTCGTCCAGCGCGCCGTCCACGGCAGCCTCGATCGCCGGCCGGTCGGCGTCGACGAGGCGGGCGAGGAACGCCTCGCGGCTCGGGGTGGTGGTCGCCGGGTCCAGCCCGAGCAGGGCGAACATCTGCGGGGTCCAGGTCATGGTCTCGGTCTCGAGCTCGATCTCCCAGCTCCCGATCCGGGCGATGCCCTGCGCCTCGTCGAGGAGCTCGCGGTTCTTCTTCAGCTCCTGCACGAGCGCGCGGCGCTCGGCGTCCAGCGCCAGCCGGTGGACGTAGGCGGTGAGCTCGCCGCGCTCGTCGTACAGCGGGAACTCGCTGACGATCAGGTCGACCGGGGTGCCGTCGGCCCTGAGGTAGACGCACTCGACGTCTCCGGTGTTCGGTCCGGCCGTGCGGAGCTCGTCCAGGTGGCGGGCGAACTGTGCCTTGCCCTCCGCGTCCAGGAAGTCGGGGACGGTGGTGCCGCGGAGCTCCGCGACGGTGGTGCCGAGGAGGTCCGCGAGCCGTCCGTTGGCGAACAAGGTGCGGCCCGCTGGGTCGAAGACCCAGATGCCGTCGCGCGTGGACTCCACGATGCGTGCGTAGATCGCACCCGAGCCGTCCACCGGTCCTCCTGACCACGCCTGCTGCGACACCTGCCGACCACACCGGGCCACCCCGTCACCGACCGGACGGTTGGCCCGTCCTCAGGATAGGTGGCCGACCCGTGGCCCGGGTCGGCCGTCCGGCGGGCCGACGAACCGGACGATTGCGGGCCGACCCAGCGGGTACGGCGTGCCTGTCAGCGGGGGATTCGCCATCGAAGGAGCACGCATGCGCAGGTCCGGAGGCCTTGTCGGGGTCATCGTCATCGTCTGGCTGGTCATCGGTGTGGTCGCCGCCGCCCAGCGGGGCTACTTCAGCAACGACCGCGACGTCAGCTGCAAGACCGCCAGTGACACGATCCTCACCGTGGTCGCCGGACCCCTGAACTACCTCGGCGTGAACCCGAAGGTGAAGTGCAACGTCCCTGAGCCGTCCCGCTGACGGTCCGCCGGCCGGCGACGGCTCGGGCGACGACGCCACGGAAGCGGCTCGTGCGGGCCGTGCCCTGTGAGAGCCTGACGCCGTGGCCGAGCCGGAGACGGAACACCCGACGGGGCAGGCGAGCGAGCCCGGGCCCCGGCGGGGGCGTCCCGGGCACGACCAGGAGACCGTGCTGCGGCGCGCCGTCGACCTCTTCAACCGGCAGGGGTACGACGCCACCAGCATGGGTGACCTGGCCCGCGAGCTGGGGTTCACCAAGTCCGCGATCTACCACCACGTGCCGAGCAAGGCGCACCTGCTCGCGGAGGCGCTGGACGAGGCGCTCGACGAGCTGACCGCCGTGGTCGAGGAGGCGGTCACGCACGCCGACGGGCTGTCCGCGGAGGAACGGCTGCGGCACACGGTCCGGCGCAGCGTCGAGGTGCTCGTCGCGCACCAGCCCGCGGTCACGCTGCTGCTGCGGGTGCGCGGCAACAGCGACGTCGAGCTCGCCGCCCAGCGCCGGCGCCGCGAGCTCGACGCCCGGCTGGCGGACCTGGTCCGGGCCGCGGTGGCGGAGGGCTCGCTCCGTGACGACGTCGACCCCGACGTGGTCAGCCGCCTGCTGTTCGGGATGGTGAACTCACTCGTCGAGTGGTACCGCCCGGGCGGGTCCGTGGACGCTGCCGTGCTCTCCGACGCGGTGGCCACGATCGCGTTCGACGGCCTGACCCGCCCGGCGCCTCACCAGTCGTAGAAGCCGTGCCCGACCTTCCGGCCGAGCCGTCCCTCCGCGACCAGCTCCCGGAGGATCGCCGGCGGCTCGAACCGGGGACCGAGCTCGCGTGCGAGGTGCTCCGCGATGGCCAGGCGTACGTCGAGCCCCACCAGGTCGGTGGTCCGCAGCGGGCCGACCGGGTGCCGGTAGCCGAGGGTCATCGCCGTGTCGATGTCGGCCGCGGAGGCCACGCCGTCCTCGAGCATCCGCATGGCCTCCAGCGCGATCGCGACGCCGAGCCGGCTGCTGGCGAAGCCCGGCGTGTCCGTGACCGTGATCGCGGTCTTGCCGAGCGCCTCGACCCAGGCCTGTGCCGCGGCGACGAGGTCGTCGCCGGTGGTGGAGCCGACCACGATCTCGACCAGGTCGCTGGCCGGGACCGGGTTGAAGAAGTGCAGCCCGACGAAGCGGTCCGGTCGCGCCAGCCCGGCGGCCAGCCCGTCGATCGACAGGGAGCTGGTGTTGGTCGCGGTGACCGCCCCGGGCGCCGCGGACTCCACCATGGCCAGCACCCGTGCCTTCAGCGCCGGGTCCTCCGGCACGGCCTCGACGACCAGCGCACAGCCCGCCAGTCCGGCCGGGTCGGTGGTCACCTCGAGCCGCGTGAGCACCTCGGCGGCGCTGCCCTCGAGCTTGCCGCGCTCCTCGGCCCCGAGCAGGCTGGTCGCGACCCGCTCGCGGGCGGCGGCCACGGCCTCGGCGTCGCTCTCGACGACGACCACGGCGGACCCGGCCACCAGGAAGGCGTGCGCGATCCCGGCGCCCATCCGGCCGCCGCCGTACACCCCGACGGTGCCGGGCAGCTCCGGCGAGAGGTCGCTCATCGCTTCTCCTTCCGGCGTTCCAGGAACGCCGTCATGCGCTCGTGCTTGTCCTCGGTCTCGAACAGCACCGCCTGCGCCAGGTCGTCGACGAACGGGTGCGCGTCCCGCGGTGCGTGGAAGACCGCCTTGGTGAGGCGTACGGCGAGGGGTCCTTGCTTCGCGATCCGGTCCGCGAGGCGGTGCCCGGCCGCGACCAGCTGGTCGGCCGCGACCACTTCCGAGAGCAGCCGGAGCGCCAGCGCCTCGTCGGCGTCGAGCACCCGGCCGGCGAGCAGGACCTCCTTGGCGACCGGCTCCCCGACCAGCTCGGCGAGCCGCCACGCGGCGCCGGCGGCGGCCAGGATGCCGAGCCCGGTCTCGGGGTTGCCGATCCGGGCGGCCGGGGTCCCGATCCGGAAGTCGCAGGCGTAGGCGAGCTCGGCTCCCCCGCCGAGGGCGAAGCCGTCCAGCAGCGCGACCGTCGGCATCGGGAGGCGGCGTACCCGGTCGAAGATCTTCGAGTTGATGCCGCGCAGGGCGTCGTCGCGGCGGCGCTCGCGGAGCTGGGCGATGTCGGCGCCGGCCGCGAACACGCCACCCTCGCCGACCAGCAGCGCGACCCGCGGCTCCCGCTCCAGCAGGGCGCAGGCGTCGTGCAGGGCGTCCACCATCTCCTGGTCGATCGCGTTGCGCACCCCCGGCCGGTTCAGCCGCAGCACGACCCGGTCGCCGGCCTCCTCGACCAGCAGCGGCCCGACGCTCATGCTCGCTCCACCAGGAGGGCGGTGCCCTGGCCGACGCCCACGCACATGGTGGCGAGGCCGCGACGGGCCCCGGCCCGCTCCAGCCGCCCGAGCAGCGTGACCAGGATCCGGGCCCCGGACGCGCCGAGCGGGTGGCCCAGCGCGATCGCGCCGCCGTCGGCGTTGACGACCTCCTCGTCGAGGCCGAGGTCCCGCACGCAGGCCAGCGACTGGGAGGCGAACGCCTCGTTCAGCTCGACCGCGTCGAGGTCGCCGACCGTCCAGCCGGCGCGGTCCAGTGCCTTGTGCGTGGCCGGCACCGGGCCGATGCCCATGATCTCGGGCGCCACGCCGGCGCTCGCGCCGGCGACCAGGCGGGCCCGCGGGGTGAGCCCGTGCTGCTCGACGAACCGCTCGCTGGCCACCACGACGGCGGCGGCGCCGTCGTTGAGGGAGCTGGCGTTGCCGGCGGTGACGATGCCGTCGGGACCGTTGACCGGACGCAGCCTGGCGAGCGCCTCCAGGCTGGTGCCGGCACGCGGTCCCTCGTCGACCGCGAACGCGCCGTCCTTCACCGGGACGGGGACGATCTCGTCCTCGAACCGGCCGTTCTTGATCGCGTCGAGCGCCCGCTCGTGCGAGCGCAGGGCGAAGGCGTCGCACGCCTCGCGGGTCAGCCGCCAGCGCTCGGCCACCCGCTCGGCGGTCTGCGGCATCGACAGCGTGGTGTCGGCGTCGAACCGGGGGTTGGCGAACCGCCAGCCGATCGAGGTGTCGAACGAGGCGCCCGGCTTGGCGAACGCCTTTGCCGGCTTCTCGGTCACCCATGGCGCGCGGGTCATCGACTCGACTCCCCCGGCCACCACCAAGTCGGCGTCGCCGGCCGCGATCATCTGCCGCGCGGTGACCACCGAGGTCAGGCCGGACGCGCAGAGCCGGTTGACGGTGAAGCCGGGCACCGACTGGGGCAGGCCGGCCAGCAGCAGCGCCATCCGGGCGACGTTGCGGTTGTCCTCTCCGGCCTGGTTGGCGGCGCCGAGCACGACCTCGTCGACCAGCGCCGGGTCGACGCCGGCACGGGAGACGGCCTCGCCGACGACGAGCGCCGCCAGGTCGTCGGGACGGGTGTGGGCGAGTGCGCCGGCGTACCGGCCGATCGGGGTGCGGACGCCGGCGACGACGTAGGCGTGCGTCATGCGGGACTCCCTCCAGAGCTGGGGATCGGGGGGTCAGGCGTCGAAGTCGACGGTGACCTCGTCGCTGACGGGGTAGCTCTGGCAGGTGAGCACGAAGCCGGCCTCGACCTCGGCGTCCTCCAGGGCGTAGTTGCGGCGCATGTCGACCTCGCCGCAGGTGACCATGGCGCGACAGGTGCCGCAGACGCCGCCCTTGCAGGCGAACGGCAGGTCGGAGCGCGAGGACTGGGCCGCGTCGAGGATGGTGCGGTCGCGCGGCATCGGCGCCGTGGCGCTGAGCCCGTCGAGGACGACAGTGACCGCGCTGGTGTCGGCGCCGGCGAGCGGGTCTGCGCGGCGTACCTCCGGCGGCGGCTCGTCGACGTAGAACAGCTCCACGTGCACGCGCCCGGGCGGCACCCCGAGCTCGGTGAGCATGGCGCGGGCGGCCGTGGTCATCTCGAACGGGCCGCACAGCCAGACGTGGTCGGTCGACCCGAGCGGGACGAACGTGCCGATCAGCCGGCGCAGCCGATCGGCGTCCAGGCGTCCGGAGAACAGCTCGACGTCGCGCGGCTCGCGGCTGAGCACGTGCACCACCTGGAACCGCGGGCCGTGCTGGTTCTTGAGGTCGCCGAGCTCCTCGGTGAACATCACCGAGCCGCTCGTGCGGTTGCCGTAGAAGAGGATGACCTCGGCGTCGGGGTTGGCCAGGACGCTGCTCGCGATCGAGAGCATCGGGGTGATGCCCGAGCCGGCCGCGATCAGCAGGTGCCGGCCCCCGGCGGCGGGGTCGGCGCGGAAGCTGCCACTGGGGGTCTGCACCTCGACCTCGTCGCCGGGCTGCACGTCGTGCACCAGCCATCGGGAGAACAGCCCGTCGGGGATCTCGCGCACGCCGATCCGCGGGCGGCGGCCGACCGGGGCGCAGATGGAGTACGTGCGGCGGTGCTCCTGCCCGTCGATCATCCGGCGCAGGGTCAGGCTCTGGCCGGCTTCGAAGGCGTAGGCGTCGGCCAGCTCCGGCGGGACGTCGAAGCTGATCGCGGCGGCGTCGTCGGTGAGCCGGTCGACGGCGGCGACGGTGAGGGTGTGGAACACCGGGGAGGCACGGCGCGCGGCCCGCACCGGCTCGACGGTCGCGGTCATCAGATCTCCTTCACGTGCTCGAACGGCTCGAGGCAGTCCGTGCACCGGTAGAGCGCCTTGCAGGCGGTCGGCCCGAACTCCGAGGTGAGCTCGACCGCGGTCGACCGGCAGCGCGGGCAGGCGACGGCCCGGCGGGTCGGGAGGAGGTTCAGCGCCACCGGTCCGGAGGCGATCGGGGCGGCACCCGGCGGCGAGATGCCGTGCTCGGCCAGCGCCGCGCGGCCGCGGTCGGTGATCCAGTCGCTGGACCAGGCCGGGCTCAGCTCGACCCGCACGCGGACGTCGGCGTACCCGGCGTCGCGGAGCCGGTGCACCAGGTCGTCGCGCATGGTGGCCATCGCCGGGCACCCGCTGTACGTCGGGGTGATCGCCACGTCGACCGAGCCGTCGGCGTCCTCCCTCACGTCGCGGAGCACGCCGAGGTCCTCGAGCGTCAGCATCGGCATCTCGGGGTCGGTGACCGTCGCGGCGACGGCGTACGCGGTCGTCACCACGGTGGTCACCACTGGCCCATCGGGTGCGCGCGGGCCACGACCTGCATCTCGGCGAGCATCCGGCTCAGCGCCTCGGTGTGCAGGCCGTCGCGGCCGGTGCGGCCGTCGACCCCGGCCAGCGACGCCCGCTGCGGGCGGTCGACGCCGCTCATCGCGAGCACCTGCTCCAGGACCACGTCGGTCTCCGCCGCAACCGTGGCCGGGTCGACGCCGACGCCCGCCTCGGCGGCCGCCGCCTCGACCGGGTGGGTCGCGAGCATCTCGGGGTAGAGCGGCCAGAGCTGGTCCAGGGCGGCGACCAGCCGGCGGCGGGACTCCTCGGTGCCGCGGGCGAGCGTCAGGAACCAGCGGCCGGCGTAGTCGCGGTGGTAGGTCAGCTCCTTGACGCCCTTGGCGGCGACCGCGGCGAGCACGGCGTCGCGGCTGCCGGTCAGCCGGTCGAGCACCGCCAGTCGGGCGGTCGCGAACAGCAGCACCCGTGCCACCGTGTGGGCGAAGTCGCCGTTGGGCACCTCGACGAACCGGACGTTGCGGAACTCGTCGGCCTCCCTGAAGAACGCCAGCGCGTCCTCGGCCGGCACCGGCGACCCCTCGGGCAGCACGGGGACCACATCCGGGTCGGCCGCGGCGGCCCGGGCCAGCAGCAGCCGGGCCTGGCCGAGGAGGTCGAGCGCGATGTTGGCGAGCGCGATGTCCTCCTCGAGGTCGGGGGCGTTGCTGCACCACTCGGAGAGCCGGTGGGAGAAGACGAGGGCGTCGTCGGCGAGGGCCAGGCAGTACGCCGCGAGCATGCGGTGGTCGACCCCGTCCGGGACCGTGGTGTCGACGCCGGCCAGGGGGTCCTCGAAGTCGGTGCCGAACGCCCACTGGCTGGAGTCGGTGCCGAGCAGTCCGTCGTACACGCTGCCGTCCTCGTGGCTCGGGTCGGGTGCGGAGTGGGAGGGGGTCTGGTGGAACTCGTTCATCTGTCTCCTCGGGCGCCCGTCACATGTGCGGGACGTTGGCGGGGATCGCGTAGAACGTCGGGTGGCGGTAGACCTTGTCGCCGTTCGGGGCGAACAGCGGGTCCTTCTCGTCGGGGCTGGAGGCGGTGATCGCGTCGGCGCGGACCACCCAGATGCTCACGCCCTCGTTGCGCCGGGTGTAGACGTCGCGGGCGTGTCGGACGGCCATCTCGTCGTCGGCGGCGTGCAGCGAGCCGACGTGGACGTGGTTGAGCCCGCGCTTGCCGCGGACGAACACCTCGTACAGCGGCCATTCATCCCGCGGTCCCTGGTTCTCGGTCATGCCGACGCCTCCTGCTCCCTGCTCTTCCGGGCGAATGCCATCGCCGCCTCGCGGACCCACGCCCCGTCCTCGTGCGCACGGCGCCGGTGGGCGAGGCGCTGGGCGTTGCACGGGCCGTTGCCCTTGACCACCTGCAGGAACTCGTCCCAGTCGGGCTGGCCGAAGTCGTGCGCGCCGCGCTCCTCGTTCCAGCGCAGGTCCGGGTCGGGCAGCGTGACGCCGAGGGCGTCGGCCTGCGGGACGGTCATGTCGACGAACCGCTGGCGCAGGTCGTCGTTGGTGTTGCGCTTGATGCCCCACGCCATCGACTGCGCGGTGTTGGGCGAGTCGGCGTCCGGCGGGCCGAACATCATCAGCGCCGGCCACCAGAACCGGTCCACCGACTCCTGGACCATCGCGCGCTGGGCGTCGGTCCCGCGCATCATCGTCATCAGCAGCTCGTAGCCCTGCCGCTGGTGGAACGACTCCTCCTTGCAGATCCGGATCATCGCCCGGCCGTAGGGCCCGAACGACGTACGGCAGAGCGGGACCTGGTTGCAGATCGCGGCGCCGTCGACCAGCCAGCCGATGGTGCCGACGTCGGCGAAGGAGAGTGTCGGGTAGTTGAAGATCGAGGAGTACTTCTGGGCGCCGGCGATCAGCTTCTCGGTGAGCTCGCCGCGGCTGGTGCCGAGGGTCTCGCAGGCGGAGTAGAGGTAGAGCCCGTGCCCGGCCTCGTCCTGCACCTTGGCCAGCAGCACCGCCTTGCGGCGCAGGGACGGCGCCCGGGTGATCCAGTTGCCCTCCGGCTGCATGCCGATGATCTCGGAGTGCGCGTGCTGGGCGATCTGGCGCACCAGCGTCTTGCGGTAGCCCTCGGGCATCCAGTCGCGCGGCTCGATCCGGTCGTTGCGGCCGATGGTCGCGTCGAACCCGGCCTGGAGCTCGTCCTCGGTGGGGCTGGCCGTCATTCCTGTCTCCCTGGATTGCCNTCGGCACATCCTGTGCCGGGTCACCGTCGCTCGGGCGTGGTGAGTCGGCACAGGATGTGCCGGGTCACCGATTTACTGACCGAGCGGTCTGTAATAGTGTGACACGGGTCGACAGAGGGGCGCAATCACTGTCACAGCGTTCCAGCGCGGCCTGCCCTGCCCGGCCCGCATCTGGCACCGTGGTCCCGACGAAAGGACTCCCCGTGACGCACCTGCTCGAGAGCTACGCCGCCGGACGCTGGTACCGCGCCCCCGACGAGGGCACCCAACTGCTCGACGCGGCCACCGGCGACGAGGTGGCCCGGATCTCCGCCACCGGGCTCGACCTCGGGGAGATGACGACGTACGCCAGGACCGTCGGCGGGCCGGCGATCCGGGCACTCACCTTCCACGAGCGGGCCGCGGCGCTCAAGGCGCTCGCGAAGCACCTCAACGAGGACAAGGACGAGCTCTACGCGCTGTCCCTGCGCACCGGCGCCACCCAGCGCGACGGCTTGGTCGACATCGACGGCGGCATCGGGACGGTCTTCAGCTACGCCAGCAAGGGCGCCCGCGAGCTGCCCAACGACACGGTCGTGCTCGACGGCAACCTCGAGCGGCTCGGCCGCGAGGGCCGGTTCCTCGGCCAGCACGTCTTCACCTCGCGCCCCGGGGTCGCGGTGCAGATCAACGCGTTCAACTTCCCGGTGTGGGGCTTCCTCGAGAAGCTGGCCCCGGCGTTCCTGGCCGGCCTGCCGACGATCGTGAAGCCGGCCAGCCAGACGGCGTACCTCACCGAGGCCCTGATCCGCCGCATCGTCTCCTCCGGTCTCCTCCCCGAGGGCTCCGTCCAGCTGCTCGCCGGCAGCGCGGGCAGCCTGCTCGACGAGCTCACCGTGCACGACTCGGTGGCGTTCACCGGCTCGGCACACACGGCCGGGCTGCTGCGCACCCACACCAACGTGCTGCACGGCGGGGTCACCCTCGGCGTCGAGGCGGACTCGCTGAACTGCTCGGTGCTGGGTCCCGACGTCGCCACCGGCGACCCGGAGTTCGACCTGTTCGTCAAGGGCGTGGTCACCGAGATGACGGTCAAGGCCGGCCAGAAGTGCACGGCGATCCGGCGCACCATCGTGCCCGCAGCGATCGCCGACGACGTGGTCGCCGCGATCACCGCCCGGCTCGAGAAGGTCACCGTCGGCAACCCGGCCAACCCCGACGTCCGGATGGGCGCGCTGGCCAGCCTCGGGCAGCGCGAGGAGGTCCGCAAGGCGCTGCAGTCACTGCGCTCCTCAGCCGAGATCGTGTACGGCGACCCCGACCAGGTCACGCTGCTGGACGGCGACGCCGACCGCGGCGCGTTCCTCTCCCCCGTGCTGCTGCGGGCCCAGCGGGGCGCCGTCGAGCCGCACGACGTGGAGCCGTTCGGACCGGTCAGCACCGTACTCACCTACGACTCCCTGGACGAGGCGGTCGACCTGGCCGCCCGCGGCAAGGGCTCGCTCGTCGGCTCGGTGGTCACCCACGACCCCGGGGTGGCGCGCACCCTGACCCTCGGCCTGGCTCCGTGGCACGGCCGGATCCTGGTCCTCGACCGCGACGACGCCCCGGAGAGCACCGGGCACGGCTCCCCGCTCCCGATGCTGGTCCACGGCGGCCCCGGCCGGGCCGGCGGCGGCGAGGAGCTCGGCGGCATCCGCACCGTGCTGCACCACATGCAGCGCACCGCGATCCAGGCCTCCCCCGACATGCTGACCGCGATCACCGGCACCTGGACCACCGGATCGGCCCGCCGCGACGACGGGGTGCATCCGTTCCGCAAGAGCCTGGCCGAGCTGCGCGTCGGCGACACCATCGCCTCGGAGCCGCGGCAGGTCACGCTGGCCGACATCGACCACTTCGCGGAGTTCACCGGCGACACGTTCTACGCCCACACCGACCCCGAGGCCGCAGCGAAGAACCCGCTGTTCGGCGGCATCGTTGCCCACGGCTACCTCGTCGTCTCCCTCGCCGCCGGCCTGTTCGTCGACCCCGCCCCGGGCCCGGTCCTCGCCAACTTCGGCGTCGACCGGCTCCGCTTCCTCACCCCGGTCAAGGTCGACGACACGATCGCGGTCACGCTCACCGTCAAGCAGATCACCCCGCGCACGAACGCCGACTACGGCGAGGTCCGCTGGGACGCGGTGGTCACGAACGCCGACGGCGACCCGGTCGCGACGTACGACGTGCTGACGCTGGTCGCCAAGACCTGGCCGCAGGACTGAGGCCCGGGGGTTCCGGGACGGGCCGCGCGGGCGCTCCGTGCGCTGAGCAGGCCCCGGACGAGTGACGCGGGCGATCCGTGTACGGAGCAGGTCCCGACGGCGGTTGCGCGTGTCTTCTGCACGGATCGCCGAGCTGCGCACCTCGCCCGCTGTGCGAGCACGTCGCACGGCACTACACCCACTCGCCCTGGCGGGCCGGTCGTGCAGAACCCCCGTCGGCTGAGCAGGTGTCGCAGCGGCCCCGTCGAGACCAGGGCGGCCAGGGCGTGCCGGTGGCCCGGAAGCCGTGGGCTTCCGGGTCCGGTCAGCTGGTGATGGCCAGTGCGCGTAGGGCTGGTGTCGAGGTGCTCGCCGGCGCTCGCTCCTGAACCACCGACGCGGCTCGTCCGGACGGACCGGTGGCGTGGGTGCCCTGGGGTCCGACGGTGTAGGTCGCGCCGTGCAGGCTGGTCCATCGATACGAGCCGTCAGGCAGGCGGTGTGGGTCCAGCCGGCGAAGGTCTTGGCCCGGTGGTGCCGTCGGCAGAGCGCGGCGAGATGGGCCGGCCGGGTCTGGCCGGGTGGTCCGGTGTCGTCGTAGGGGTCGATGTGGTCGAGGTCGCAGGACCGGGCGTCGCGGCCGCACCACGGGAACACGCAGTGCCGGTCGCGGAGGATCACCGTCTCGCGCATCCAGGTAGGTGGGTCGTGGGTGTCGACGGCGTCGTCGCGGGTGAGGTCGAGCACTGGCTGGATGGTCGCCCTCGGGCCGCGGAACCTGCTGAGGCTCGTGGCCGGTGAGGTCGAGGGTGGCCTGCCGGGCGGCGATCACGCCGAGTGCCTTGGCCTGCCGCTGTCCGTAGGAGCCGGTGTCCCCGAGCCGGCCGAGCGCTGTGGCCTCGGCGCCGACCAGGTCGTGGAAGGCGGTCAGGTCGGGGGTGGGGCCGGCCGCCTCCAGCCAGGAGGTGCCGGCGAACTCCCCGGGCGCCGGGTGAGTGAAGGTCACGTGCCAGCCCTCCCTGCCCGCGGACTCCTTGGTCTGCTTCGCGGGCGCGAACCTCGCGGCGGCGTGGGCGACGAGCCGCTCGATGGTGGGCAGACCGAAGCCGTCGACACGCTGCGCGAGCTCGGTGTCGACCCATCGGGCGGCTTCGAGTGGAAGGGATCTGGTGTCGGTGGCGACCCGGCGGGCCTTCCACGGCGCCACCGCCAGCGCCTCCACCTTCGCCCACAGCAGCGGGAACCGGTGCCGCAGGTCGAGCGCGTCGGCCAACAGGCCCATCGCCGACCGGGTGGAGACGCCCAGCGCGGCACCGAACGGCTCCGCGGCGAACGCGGCCACCCCGGGAGTGCCCTCACCACCCAGGGACAGGTCGCAGTCGGTCAGCCCGGGAGCCGCGCCTGACCCCAGGGTCGCCGCACCGGCCTCCTCGCTGGCGCTCGCTCCTCAACCACCAGACGACGCCGCTGGCGCTCGCTCCTCAACCACCGCACCGCGCCGCTGCGGGTCCACGGCTCGACCACAAGAAGGGAGGGCGCGCGCCGGATTCATGTCGGGTCGTGCGACTGGGCACGGCGCCCGCAGGAGCACGTCGGTCCCCGGGGACTCTCGGACTCCAGGCCCGGGCGTTCAGGAGACAGCGTCCGGGCCGCTCCCCTGCGTGGACAGCGTGAGCGGGCCCGGACCGCGAGCCTCAGCGGAGCAGGTCGGTCATCAGGTCCAGCACCCGCTCCTGCGGGTGACGGGCGGGGGTGCGCTCGTGGGAGGCGGCGTCGACGAGGCGCTCGCTGAGCACCCGGACCCGCACGTTGGACTGCTTGGAGAGCTGCACCAGCGCGACGAACGCCGTGTCGGCGTCGATCGAGCAGAGCTGCACGAGCACGCCCTTGGCCTGCTCGATGACCGCGCGGTGGGTCTTGAAGTCGTTGACCGCGGCGGTCACCTCGACGCGCGAGAGCGCCTCGTTGGCCTCGGTCAGGTCGACCACGTGCCCCTCGACCCCGCACACCTCGCCGGTGCCGTTCGAGCTCGGCTGCCCGACCGCCAGCAGGCGGCGGACCCGGGTCCCGGCGTCGATGATCCGGAAGTAGGCGCTGAACGGCTCGCCGTGCCGGAGCACGCGCAGGCCGACCTCGAGCGCCCGGGCCTCGTCGTCGGGGTGCACGTGCGCCCGGAGCAGTCCCGTCGACGGCACCACCTCACCGGGCTCGAAGCCGTAGACGAGGTAGAGGCCGGCTGACCACTCCCACGCATCCGTGGTCAGGTCGTAGCGGAACCGCCCGATCCGGGTCTGGTCCACGCCTCCTGCTTCTTCGGTTGTGAGCCCCCACTGCTGCTGGAGGTCTTGGTCCACTGGCACACCACTTCCGCGACGTTCGTCTGGGTGGCCTGCTCCACCGCCCCACACTCACCCGGAGGCCCCGGCGATACTAGCCCCACGAGGGGTGGGCGCGGCCATCCCCGCGTGGGGCCGGGGCCCGCGGTCGCGTCGTACGGCGGGAGGTAGCGTCGCGGGGGTGAGCCCGGTCTTCGTCGTCCAGCGCCACGACGCCACCAACCTCCACTACGACCTGCGGCTGGAGGTCGACGGCGCGCTGGTGTCCTGGGCGGTGCCGAAGGGGCCGTCGCTCGACCCCGGCGTGAAGCGGCTCGCGCACCGGGTCGAGGACCACGGGATGGAGCACGGCGGCTTCGAGGGCCGGATCGCCGGCTCCCGCGGCGCGGGCACGGTCGTGGTCTGGGACACCGGCGACTACGACAACCTCACCGAGCGGAACGGCGCGCCGCTGCCCATGGCCGAGGCGCTGGCGGCCGGCCACGTGAAGGTCGACCTGCACGGCCACCGCCTGCGGGGAGGGTTCGCGCTCACCCGTACCGGGATGGGGGGCGACGAGGCCAACTGGCTGCTGGTCAAGGTCGCCGACGAGCACGCCGACCGAGGACAGGACGTCACCGCGGGACGCAACGAGTCGGTGCTCAGCGGCCGCACCAACGCCGACCTCGAGGAGTGAGGCGCCTCAGCGGGGACGGGTCGCCTGGTAGACCACCGCCGCGGCCACCTGGGAGAGCGGCACGTTGCTGTTCTGCGACATCGACCGGAGCACGGCGAACGCCGCCGCGTCGTCGCACTTGCGCTCCGCCATCACGATCCCCTTCGCCTGCTCGATCACAGGGCGGGTCCTGAGCGCCCGGCGCAGGTGCATCACCTCGCGGCCGAGGGCGGCGTAGTCGTCCATCTGCCCGAGGACGTCGAACAGACTGGCGGCCGCTTCCTGCGCGGCTCCCGAGACCAGGTCCTGCTCCCGGAGCAGGTCGGCGTAGTCCTGCAGCACCCCGACCAGCCGGTCCCCCAGCGGGGACACGTCCTGCACCCGGATCGACACGCCGATGGTGCGCTCGCCGTCGAAGACCGGCGTGCTCACCAGCACCCAGGTCCGCTCCATGAAGCGCCCCGGGCGGGTGGGGTCGGGGATGTCGTAGCGGATCGGCATCAGCACGTCGCCCCGGGCCCGGCCCAACGTGTGCTCGAGCG
Source organism: Nocardioides guangzhouensis (assembly GCF_004519545.1). Taxonomy (GTDB): domain Bacteria; phylum Actinomycetota; class Actinomycetes; order Propionibacteriales; family Nocardioidaceae; genus Nocardioides; species Nocardioides guangzhouensis. Next base: position 1,727 of record NZ_SDKM01000048.1, on the reverse strand, counting down.
ACCCGAGCAGGGTCCGGCCCGAGTCACCGGGGCCCTCGGGGTTCTCCGGGAAGGCGTCGAACACCCCGACCGAGACCAGCTCCTCCTCGTGCCGCTGCGTCATCCGCTGGTACGACGGCGTGGCCGCCCGGATCACCATCGTGTCGTCGAGGACGACGGTGGGGGTGGACTGGCTGAGGAAGAGCGGGTCGCGATGGCGGCCTTCGAGCGGGTGGGTCACGACCTCTCCGATCCCGGGTCGTGGTCTCGGCCCGGTGTTCGACGGTAGACCCGGGGTCGGGTGGTGTCGAGGAGGAGTGCCGGACCGGTCCGGATGGCCGGCCCGGAACGGGCCGGGACCGGGACGGCGTGCGGCGCCGTCCCGGTCCCCACCCCCGAAACCTCGTGAGCTCCTCCTGGTCCTCGACGTGTCAGTTCTCGACGCCGACCACGCCGAGGTCGACGACACCGGTGTTGGGGCTCCCCAGGAAGCCGGTGACCTTCGAACCGTTCAGGTAGTAGTACTTGATGGTCCGCAGCGGGACGTAGGCCACCTCCTTGCCGAGCTGGTCGTCGACCGCGGCCCACTTCTTGCCCGCCTCCTCGACGTCCGGGATGGCTGCCGCCTCGTCGATCAGCTTGTTGACCGTGTCGCTCTGGAAGTTGCCGTAGTCCGAGCCGTTCGTCTCGGAGCTGACCAGGTTGATCCGGCTGTCGAACAGCGGTGGGAGCACTGCCGCCTGCGACGGCCAGTCGGCGGCCCAGCCGGCGATGACGGCGTCGAAGTCCGCACTCGGCTTCTGGATGACGGTGTAGAAGGTCTCGACCTGCGGGTCGAGCGTGACCTTGAACCCGGCCTTGGTCCAGGTGTCCGCGAGGGCGCCGGCGGACTTGTCGAGCGACGGCGTGCCACTCTGGTAGGTGACCTTGAGCGGGTACGGCGTCTGCTCACCGGACTCCTCGAGCAGCGCCTTCGCTGCCTCCGGATCACCCTCGGGTGGTTGGGTGAAGTTCGGGTTGTCCTGGTAGCCGACGAGGGTCGGGCTGACGACCGACTTCGCAACCGCCCCGGCATTGGGGCCGCCGAGGGCGGTGAGGTATCCCTGGGCGTTGGTGGCGAGCATCAGCGCCTGACGCACCTTGAGGTTCGTGACCTTCTTGAAGTTCGGGACCCAGTAGTCCACGTACGGCGTGTCGAGGAGCGTCGAGCGGTCCTCCACCGCGCCGGTGATCTGGGTGTAGTAGGCCGGCGGGATGCGACGGTCGGTGACGGCGAACTGGTCGTCGCCGGAGTCCGCGATCAGCCGGTCGTAGATGACCTCGTCCGTATCGCCCTGCGTGTACACGATCTTGTCCGGGAGCGCCTTGCGGGTGCCGGTCTCGTCGCTCTTGGGGTCGTACTCCGTGTTGCGCACGAACGTGCCGCCCCCATTCGGGTTCCACTTGCCGTCGAGCTTGTAGGGACCGTTCGAGAAGACCACGTAGTTGTTCTTGTCGCCCTCGTCCTTGTCCTTGCGGTACGGGTCGAACGAGCGCAGCGCCGCAACAGCGAGAGGGAGGTCCGCCCACGGCTGGTTGAAGTGCATCGTCAGCTTGTTGCCGTCGCAGGTGACCGCCTTGTCGAAGTCGGCCTGGCTGGCACCGCCCTTGTACGGCCCCTTGTACTCCGGCAGCCCGTCCGCGCCGTGCGGAACGTCCAGGTAGCCCAGGACGTAGGTCGGACCACCGGTGATGACGTCGGTCGCGAA
>NZ_SDKM01000047.1 GCF_004519545.1 Nocardioides guangzhouensis | reverse complement strand
CCGGTGGTTGAGGAGGCCGAGGAACGAGGCCGTCTCGAAACCAGCCGGCACGAGCACAGTGGTTTCGAGACGCTCGCTGGCGCTCGCTCCTCAACCAGCGGGGGTCCGGCCGACGGAGCGGCAGCGCTGCGCGCGGCCGAGCGCGACCCCGGCAACCTGTCCGACGAGCACGCGCTGACCCTGATGACCGCCGAGGGCGACCTGCTCGACCAGGTGGTCCGCCTCGCCGACGACCTGCGCCGCGAGACCGTGGGCGACGAGGTGACCTACGTGGTCAACCGCAACATCAACTTCACCAACGTCTGCTACGTCGGCTGCCGGTTCTGCGCGTTCGCCCAGCGCCGCAGCGACGCCGACGCCTACAGCCTCTCCCTCGACCAGGTCGCCGACCGGGCGCAGGAGGCCTGGGACCTCGGCGCGACCGAGGTGTGCATGCAGGGCGGCATCGACCCCGAGCTACCCGGCACGGCGTACTTCGACCTCGCCGCCGCCGTCAAGCAGCGCGTCCCCGACCTGCACGTGCACGCGTTCAGCCCGATGGAGATCGTCAACGGCGCCACCCGCACCGGCCTCTCGTTCGAGGACTTCCTGATCAAGGCCCGCGAGTCCGGCCTCGACACGATTCCCGGCACCGCCGCCGAGATCCTCGACGACGACGTCCGCTGGATCCTCACCAAGGGCAAGCTGCCCACCGCGACCTGGGTCGAGGTGGTCAGCACCGCACATCGGGTCGGGCTGCGGTCGAGCTCGACGATGATGTACGGCCACGTCGACAACCCGCGGCACTGGGTCCAGCACCTGCGCGTGATCAGCCGGATCCAGGACGAGACAGGAGGCTTCACCGAGTTCGTGCCGCTGCCCTTCGTGCACACCTCGAGCCCGATCTACCTCGCCGGCGTCGCCCGCCCGGGCCCGACCCTGCGCGACAACCTCGCGGTGCACGCCCTGGCCCGGATCATGCTGCACGGCCGGATCGACCACATCCAGACGTCCTGGGTGAAGCTCGGCGTCGACGGCACCCGCGCCATGCTCCGCGCCGGCGCCGACGACCTCGGCGGCACCCTGATGGAGGAGACCATCTCCAGGATGGCCGGCTCCACCCACGGCTCCGCGAAGACGGTCGCGGAGCTCACCGACATCGCCGCCGGCGTCGACCGGACCGTCCGGGAGCGCACCACGACGTACGGCGTGCCGGCAGGTCGCTGACCCTCCCGGTCACAGCTTGTAGCCGATGTCGCGCAGCAGCCTCCGGCGCGCCTCCTCGTCGCTCTCGCTCTCGACGCCCAGCGGCGGTTCGCCGTCGACGACGCCGAGGATCCCGCGACCCTGCGCGGTCTGGGCGACGATCACCTCGACCGGGTTCGCGGTCGCGCAGTAGATCCGGCACACCTCGGGCACCGCCTTCACCTGGTTGAGCACGTTGACCGGGAACCCCTCGCGCAGGAGCACCACGAACGAGTGCCCGGCGCCGACCGCCAGCGCGTGGCCTACGGCGAGCCCGACCAGCTCGTCGTCGTTGCCCGCCCGTCGTACCAGCCGCGGTCCGGAGGCCTCGCAGAATGCCAGCCCGAAACGCAGGTGCGGGGAGGTGCCGACCAGCGCCTCGTAGAGGTCTTCCACCGTCTTGATGAAGTGCGACTGCCCGAGGATCAGGTTGACCCCCTCCGGCACCGTCACCGGCACCACGCTGATCGCGGGCTCGCTCATCGCGACCTCCCTTCGCTCGTGCGGCACCCCCAGACTCCCGCCGGGCGCCACCCGGGCGCAACGGGCGCAACGCCCGGGCCGGTTCCGGGTCAGGGCATCCGCACGTCCACCCAGACCTGCCGGTGGTCGGAGGTCGGGACGAAGGGGTAGTTGCCGGTGAGCCGGAACAGCGGGTCGCTGCGGACCGGCCAGAAGACGCCGGAGCCGGTGATCCGGAGGCCCTTCGAGGGCAGCACGTAGTCCGCGCGCAGGTTGCCCGGGGTGTTGTCGGCGAAGTCGGCGGTGTCGTACGCCGGGTCCGAGCGGTGGGTGGCGTTCGCGCCGCCCTGCAGCACGGCCGCCTCCGGGCCGCCCTCCGAGGTCGGCGGGTGCGTGGTGTTGACCCGCGGGCTGTCGAGCAGCTGCTGGGCGGCCCCGGGCACCGAGTCGCCGTCGTACGGGTCGGAGTTCATGTCGCCCGCGATCACGAACTGGCTACCCGGCTTCAACCCGCCACGGCGCCCGGCGTCGTCGTAGATGTAGCCACCGCGGCCTGGACGCACGTAGTCGGCCCAGAACCCGATCTCGTCGAAGTTGCGGGTGCCGTTGCGGTCCTCCGGGCCGTCGAAGACCGGCGGGGTCGGGTGCGCGACCAGGAAGTGCACGGTGCGCTTCCCGATCCGGATCGGCAGGTCCCAGTGCGACTTCGAGGACAGCCGGACGACGTCGAGCTCCTCGGGGGAGTACCAGTCGGCCGGGGCGGCGGTGGCCGGGTCGTCCGGCAGCATCGCGCCCGGCAGGTCCTTCCAGAGGAAGTGCTGGAAGGTGCGGGCACGGGCGGTGTCGATGGGGTACTTCGAGTAGACGACCATGCCGAACTGGCCCGGGAAGGCGCCGAAGCCGAACGCGTCGTCGCCTCCCCCGACCGTCCCGTTGTTGTTCAGGTCGAACCCGCTCGGGATGCCGGTGTTGGACGGCGCGACGAAGGCGTAGGGGTAGGTGGCCGGGGCCGCGCCGTTCTGCGACACCTCGAGGTAGTTGTCGCGGAACAGGTCGACCGCGGCCGGGTCGTAGTCGAACTCGTTGATGAGCAGCACGTCGGGCTGCACGCGCTGGATGGTCTCGGCCACGTTGCGCGCCTGCTGGTTGTTCGGCGTCGACAGGTCGGCGAACAGCTGGCCCGCGGCGTTGCGGTTGAGCGAGGCGTTGAAGGTCGAGAACCGCACCGTCCTCTCCTGCCCGGGTGCGCCGTCTTCCTCGGGCGGGTCGGCGTCCGCGGCGACCGCCCCGAGGGCAGGCGCGACCAGCAGGGACGCGGCGAGGGCGAGCAACGACGTACGACGCATGGGGACCTCCGAGCAGGCGAACCGGGCAATGCCGGTCAAACTACGCCGATCTCACGGCCGCGTCATCGTCTGGTGCGTGACTCCTCCGTGAACGCCCCCCTCACCGGAACCTGGCCGTGTACGTCGTCGCGGTCGCCGGCGCGGTGATCGTGTGCGTTTGCCCGCCGCCGTCGGACCAGGACTGGAACCGGTAGGTCTTGTTGCCCTTGTTCTGCGGCGAGATGGCGCTGACCGTGTTCGTCGAGCCCACGATGACCGTCCGCGAGAACGATGCCTTGCCGGAGGTTGCGTTCACCGTGAGCGACAGCCCGCCCGGGGTGGTCTGGAAGGTGAGCACCACGGTCCGCGGATCGAGCCGCAGGGTCCTGGTTGCGGTCAGGCCACCCGAGTCCGTCGCCGTGAGCCGGAGCTCGAGGTACGACGGGTACTCGTGGTCCGGTGCCACGAACGAACCGCCCGCCACACCGGGGTACGACTGGATCGGGTGCGCGTGGCAGTTCGACGGGCAGTGCTGCATCACCAGGTCCCAGGACAGCCCGGACGCGGGAAGGGTCCCGTCCTGGGCGTCGGACGCGTGGCCGGAGAAGTTGATCGTGTCCCCGACCCGCCACGTCGTCCCCGCCGCGGGGAGGTCGATCACCGGCACGGGCGGCGTGTTCCCGACGGTGATCACCACCGAATCCGTCGCGGTCGCGCCCGCCGGGTCGGTGACCCGGAGGGTCGCGGTCACGGTGCCCTGGCTCGTGTAGGTCCAGCTGGGCTGGGACCCGGTCGCGTCGTCGAACGCGCCGTCACCGTCCAGGTCCCAGGCATAGGTGAGCGCGCCTCCGTCGGGATCGTTGGACCCCCGCCCGTCGAACGCGACCGTCAGCGGCGCGGCACCCGTGGTCGGTGTCGCCGTGGCCACCGCGACCGGAGGCTGGTTGGCCGCCGTGTACGAGATGCGGCGGATCGTGCCCCCGTCGAAGTCGACGTAGAACAGGTCGCCACCGGGTCCGACCTGCAGGTTGACCGGGTTGGCCGCGCCCGCGACGAACGTGCGCACTTGGCCCGGGGCGGGCTTCCCGTCGGCACCCTTGGGCATCACCCAGATGCAGTCACGCGAGTAGTCGGCGAAGAACAGCGCGTTGTCGTACTCCGCCGGGTAGTTGCTGGACGACGAGGCGAACGCGAACTGCAGCCCGGCGATCGACGAGCTCCCGGTCGGGCAGGACTCGTTCGGCACGACGCGGTTGCTGTGCTGGTACGAGTGGTACGGCGACGTCACGGTGCCGGCCGGGGCGGCGTACAGGTTCTCGCAGATGGAGAGGTTCGCGCCGTCGTACCCGGACTGCCGCTGCGGACCTTCGTAGCACGGCCAGCCGAAGTTCGCGGGCTTCGGCTGGGTGGCGTCGGTCGGGTCGAGGACGTTGATCTCCTCCCAGTCGTTCCAGCCGACGTCGCCGATCCAGAGCTCGTCGGTGCCGGGGCGCTGCGTGAACCGGAACGGGTTGCGCGTGCCGTAGGCGACGATCCGGCGCGCGTTCGGATCCGCGGAGGCCGCGTTCGGGTTGTCCGGCAGGCCGGCACCTGTCGCCGGGTTGACCCGGATGATGCTGCCGTCGAGCGAAACCGGGTCACCGGAGGTGCGGAGGTCCTGGCTGCGGAGCGCGCCTCCCTCCGCGTTCGGCGGTGCCGGCGGCGAGCCGGTCGCGGGGTCGCCGCACGGGTTGACCGGCGACCCGTCCTGCCCGTAGTCGACGAAGTTGAAGCTGGCGCCGTCGCCGCCGCTGGCGTAGAGCGCCCCGTCCCGCCCGAACTCGACCGTGCCGACCGAGTGGCTCGGGTACTGCTGGCACCAGTCCTCGACCAGCACCTGCTCGGACCCGGTCATCGCGTTCCCACTGGCCTGCAGACGGGACAGCCGACCGCTCACCATGCATCCGTCGCCGGTGGCCCCCGGCGGGGTCGGGCACGGATCCGAGTAGACGCCGGGGGTTCCCCACCGCGGCGCGGCCGCGGTCGAGCCCAGCTCGTGGTCGTAGGTGTAGAGCACGTACACGGACGGATCGGCGGGGAAGTTCGGGGCGAGCGCCATGCCGAGGAGGCCGCGGTCCCAGAAGTTGTAGACGTTCGTGTTGAGATCGGCGAAGACGTCGGGGGTCAGGTCCGAAAGCGAGTCGAAGACCTTGATCACGCCCCGCTTCTCGGCCACGAACACCCGCCCGTCCGGCGAGAAACGCACAACGGTCGGGTTGGTGAGGCCGCTGAGGACGACGGACTCCTGGAAGCCCGCAGGCAGGGTCGCGGCGTCGGCGCGCGGTGGCACCGACAGGGCGACGACGCCGACTGCGGCGGTGACGATCGCGAGCACGGCACTGCCGGCCCGCCTCCGTGGACGAACGTGCATCGCGACTCCTCCCGAACTTCTCGCCCGAGCGGACTCCTGCCCCGGGCCCAGCATGTGGCCGACGGCTCGTCCCGCCATGACCCGTGCGTGCCAAATGGGCGGGTGGACCGCGGGGTCCCGTCCGGAGGATCACCACCCCGGGGGCGGCACTGGGGTCGCCCGCGAGCGCTAGCGTGCGGGACATGACGGACGAGCCCACCTACCTGAGCGTTCCCTCCACAGCCGGCCGTGACCTCGAGGTGCTCGTCGACGGGCCGGCAGACGGGTTCACGCTGCTCTACCACTCCGGCACGCCCTCCGGGGCGGTCCCGTTCACGCAGCTGCGCCGGGCCGCCGACGCGCACGGGATGCGGGTCGTGACCTGGTCGCGGGCCGGGTACGGCCGGTCCGAGCCCCGCCCGTCGGTCGGGACCGTCGCCGATGACGCGATGGACGCCGAGCGGGTGCTGGCCGCGGTCGGCGCGGTCGGGTTCGTGACCCTCGGCTGGTCCGGCGGCGGGCCGCGGGCGCTGGCCTGCGCGGCGCTGCTGTCCGAGCACTGCCGGGCGGCCGTCAGCCTGGCCGGGGTGGCGCCGTACGACGCCGCCGGGCTGGACTGGGCCGCGGGCATGGGCCAGGAGAACATCGACGAGTTCGCCGCCGCGGCGGAGGGGCCGGACTCCCTGGAGTCGTGGCTCGAGGAGCACGGGTCCCCCATCTTCACCGTCGACGAGTCGGCGCTGGCCGAACGGCTCGGCGACATCGCGCCACCCGTCGACCGCGAGGCGATGACCGGCGAGCTGCTGACGTACCTCGCCGCGTCGTTCCGGCACGCCGGCCGGCAGGGAGTCGGGGGCTGGCGCGACGACGACCTCACCCTGTTCCGTTCCTGGGGGTTCGACCTCGGCTCGATCACGGTCCCGGTCGGGATCTGGCAGGGCACCGAGGACCGGATGGTGCCCTTCGACCACGGCCGCTGGCTCGCCGAGCAGGTCGGCTCCGCGCACCCCCGCCTGGAGGAGGGCGAGGGCCACATCTCCCTGGTGTCCCGCCTGGACCGGATCGTCGACCACCTCGTCGAGCTCGCCGGCCTCTGAATCCGTGCGCCGATTTTCGCTGTAACGCGGTGTTCGTGTCGCTTACCACGGGTTCGAACGCGTGGTAAGCGACATGAACACCGCGTTACAGCTGAGGTGTCCGATAGAGATCGGGGGGCGGGTCAGGGCTGCGGGGCGGTGGCGGCGACGTACTGCGCGACCCCGTGCAGCTCCTGCTCGACCTCGGTGAACCCGGCGGCGCGCAGCCGGCCGGTGAACTCGTCGACGCCGAACATCCGCAGCCCCGACGCCCCGACGCCCGTGCCTGGGCCGGCCGGAACCAGTCGTACGGCGACGCGCGGCTGGTCATCAGCGCGATCCGGCCACCGGGACGGAGCACCCGCAGCATCTCGTCGAAGGCGTCGTACGGCGCGGGGATGAGGTAGAGCGCGGCGTAGCAGTTGACCGCGTCCAGCGAGCCGTCGAGGAACGGGAGCCGGGTGGCGTCGCCGCGGAGGTACGTGGCCGACCTGTGCGCGTTGGTCGCGCGGGCCCGGGCCCGCGCGTTGGTCGCGCGGGCCCGGGCCAGCATCGGCTCGGAGAGGTCGACCCCGATCGCGTGCCCGGTCGGCGCGACCGCCTCCGCGAACGCGTGCGTGAAGTTGCCCGGCCCGCAGGCCACGTCGAGCACCACGTCGCCTGGCCGCAGCCGCAGTGCGGTGACCGTGAGCTCGCGCTCGTGCCGCAGGTGCTCGAGGTCGAAGCCCATCAGCGCCCAGCCCAGGAACGGCCGCCAGGCGCGCTCGTAGACGGGGGCCAGCAGGCGGCTCTGCATGGCCCGCTGGGCCAGGGACCGGTCGCCGGAGAGCCGCTCAGCCATGGCCCCACGATAGGTGTGGATACTGGCCCACGTGTCCCCCGTGCAGACCCTGATCCGCAACGCCCGCCTGGTGCCGGTCGCGGGCGTGCCCGTGCCCACCGACCAGCCCGTCGACCTCCGGATCGTGTCCGGACAGGTCACCGAGGTGGCCGACCGGCTGGTCCCGACGCTCGCCGACGAGGTCTTCGACGCCGCCGGCCGCTGGGCCATCCCCGGCCTGTGGGACCACCACGTGCACATGACCCAGTGGGCCGACCTCGCAACCCGGCTCGACCTGTCCGGCACCACCAGCGCCGAGGAGGCGGTGGCCCGGGTGGCGCGGCACGTGGCCACGCTGGACCCGGCCGACGCGAGCGTGGTCTCCGGCTACGGCCATCGCACCGGCGCCTGGACCCGGTTGCCCACGGTCGCCGACCTGGACGCGGTCAGCGGCCGGCACCCGGTGGTGCTGATCAGTGGCGACGCCCACCACGGCTGGCTCAACTCCGCCGCCCTCGCGCTGCTCGGCGTGCCGCCGCGGCAGGCCACGCTCGACGAGAACGACTGGTTCCCCGTGTTCGCCCGGCTCGGCGAGCTGCCCGGCGCCGGGCAGGCCCAGCGGCTCGCGATCCGGGAGGCGGTCCGCGCGGCGGCCGCGGTCGGCGTGGTCGGCGTCACCGACCTCGAGTTCGGCGGCGCGTACCGCGACTGGCCGGAGCGCTTCGACCAGGGCGTCGACAGCCTCCGCGTCCGCGCCGCGACGTACGCCGACGGGCTGGACGAGGTGCTCGCCGCCGGCTGGCGGACCGGGGACCCGCTCGGCGAGACCGGCGGCCTGGTGACGATGGGGCCGCTCAAGATCATCTCCGACGGCTCCCTGAACACGCGGACGGCGTACTGCTGCACGCCGTACGCCGAGAGCGAGCTGCTGGAGTTCCCCCATGGCCGGCTGAACAACACCCCCGACGAGCTGGCCGACCTGTTCACGCGGGCCCGCACGCACGGCCTCGAGATGGCGGTGCACGCGATCGGGGACAAGGCGCTGACGATCGCGCTGGACACGTTCGAGGCGACCGGCGCGCGCGGTGGCATCGAGCACGCCCAGCTGGTCGACCTCGCCGACCTGCCCCGGATGGCGCGGCTCGGGGTCCGCGCCAGCGTGCAACCCGCGCACCTGCTCGACGACCGCGACGTCACCGACCGCTGCTGGCCGGACCGTTCCGACCGCTGCTTCGCGTTCCGGCCGATGCTGGCCGCGGGCGTCGACGTACGGCTCGGGTCGGACGCCCCGGTCGCGCCGCTCGACCCGTGGCTGGCGATGGCCGCGGCCGTGCACCGCACCGCCGACCACCGCGACCCGTGGCACCCCGAGCACGCCCTCACCGCCGCCGAGGCGCTGGCAACCAGCACCGACGGCCAGGCCACCCTCCGTCCCGGTTCGCGAGGCGACGTGGTGCTGGTCGACGACGACCCGCTGGCGTCGTACGACGGGTCCGCGGCGACCGCGGCCCACCTGCGGCGGACCGGCGTGGCGGCGACGTTCGTCGACGGACGGCCGACGCACCTGGCGCTCTGAGCCAGGCCGGCCGGCCCGCCCGGGGCGCGGGCTCAGCGGACGTCGAGGGCGTCCGGCCGGAACGGCGCCCCGTGGCCGGGCACGATCAGCGCAGGATCGAGCTCCAGCAACGCAGCCCGGGAGCGGTCCAGCGCGGCCTGGTCCTCGGCCCGCGGGTCCAGGGCCGGACCGTGCTGGTGCCACCACAGGTGCGTGCAGGCGACCAGGCCGTCCGTCGTGTCGACGAGCGTGGTGATGTCCTGGGCGCTGTGCCCGGGCGTGGCCATCAGCCGCACCGACGGTGAGACCTGGAACCCGTCGGCCGGCCGGTCGGTCCAGCTGTCGTTCTCGTAGATCGCCCAGAAGTCGTGGAACCGGGCCCGTTCGAACAGGGCGGCGTTCAGGGTGTGGTCGGGATGGTGGTGGCTGAACACGACGTCACCGACCTCCACGGGGTCGACGCCGAGCCTGGCCAACGGGTCGAGGATCTTCCTGCGGTTCGACACCATCCCCGGGTCGACCACGACCGCTCGCCCCTCGTCGCGGACCAGCACCACCGTGCTGGCCACGCGCTCGTGGGCGTAGCCGGCGGACAGGACGTGCAGCTCAGCAGTCATGCCGCCATCGTGGCACCCCCGCGGCCGATCCGCGTCCCCCTCGAGCCCCGCTCCGGCGTCCCCGATCTGGGACCGATTCGGGCCGTCGCGGCGTCCGTGGAAGAATGACCGGCGCACTTGTTGGAGGGGAGTATTCCTTCGCGGTGATGTCGTCATCACGGCCGGCGCGACCGGCCCGGCGTCATCGGCCCGGCTGTCGCCGGGCGGAAGAGACCTCCGGAGAACCTGTCCGGCTGGCGTAGGCTCGTGGCCCGCGCCGGCACCACGCGTCCCTCCGGAGGAGCACACTTCGTGAACGCAGTCATGGGCGACTCGGTCGCCTCCCCCCTCATCTGGGCGATCACCATCGTGGTGACGGTGGGGGTGCTGATGGTCGACCTGCTGATCATCGGGCGCCGCCCGCACGAGCCCTCGATGAAGGAAGTCAGCGTCCAGCTCGGGCTGTACGTCGGGCTGGCGATCATCTTCGGCGTCTGCCTGTGGGTGTTCGCGGAGCCACACGCGCTCTCGCCGAACCCGGGGCCGGAGTTCTTCGCGGGCTGGCTGACGGAGTACAGCCTCTCCATCGACAACCTGTTCATCTTCATCATCATCATGGCGAAGTTCGCGGTGCCGCGTGAGTACCAGCAGACCGCCCTGATGATCGGCATCGTGCTCGCGCTGATCATGCGCGCGATCTTCATCGTGGTCGGCGCTGCGGCCATCAACAACTTCAGCTGGGTCTTCTACATCTTCGGCCTGTTCCTCGTGTGGACCGCCTGGAAGCTGGCCAAGGAGGGCGCCGAGGGCGGCGACGACGAGTACGAGGAGAACAAGCTCGTCCAGCTCGCTGAGCGGCACCTGCCGGCCACCAAGGAGTGGCACGGTACGCACCTGTTCGCCAAGGAGAACGGCAAGCGGCTGATCACGCCGATGTTCCTGGTGATCCTCACCCTCGGCACCACCGACCTGCTCTTCGCTCTGGACTCGATCCCCGCGATCTACGGCCTCACCAAGGACCCGTACATCGTCTTCACCGCGAACATCTTCGCGCTGATGGGCCTGCGCCAGCTCTACTTCCTCATCGGCGGCCTGCTGCAGCGCCTGATCTACCTGTCCTACGGGCTCGCGTTCCTGCTCGGCTTCATCGGCGTCAAGCTGATCCTGCACGCCATGCACGAGAACGAGCTGCCGTTCATCAACGGCGGCGAGCACATCGAGTGGGCGCCCGACATCCCGATCTGGCTGTCGCTCGTGGTCATCATCGGCACGCTCGCGGTCACCGCGGTGGCCAGCCTGCTCGCGTCCCGCAAGATGTCGGAGGAGGAGATCGAGGCGCGCACCGGCTCGCTCCAGGCGCCGGGCACCGGCAACGACTCCCACTGACCGCTTCGTGCAGGATCCCCGGCACCACGTGCCGGGGATCCTGCACCGTCAGGACGGTCGGGCGCGGCTCATGCCGACGCGCGCACCAGGTCCTCGTAGTCGGGATGCTTGTCGATCCAGGCGCGGATGAACGGGCACAGCGGCACCACCTCGAGCTCGCCGTCCGCGCGGACGGCGTCCAGCGCGCTGCGGGCCAGCGCCGAGCCGACGCCGTGCCCCTCCTTGAGCACCTCCGTGTGCGTGAACACGATCGCGCCCGGCCGCAGCCGGTACTCCGCGAACCCGCAGAGCTCCCCGTCGACGTACGCCTCGAACCGGCGCTGCTCGGGGTTGTCCCGGACCTCGACACTCATGCGGCGAACCTATGCCGCCCGGACAAGGCAGGCCGTCCGTCCCGACGGGCAGACCGGCTCGCGGGGTGCTCCCCGGGCCGGTCAGGTGCCCGTTGCTCCCGCTCGGCAGTGGGCCGCGGCGCACTCACTCCCACTCGATGGTGCCCGGGGGCTTCGACGTGACGTCCAGCGTCACCCGGTTGACCTCCGCGACCTCGTTGGTGATACGGGTGGAGATGCGCTCCAGCACGTCGTAGGGCAGGCGGGCCCAGTCGGCGGTCATCGCGTCCTCGGAGGTGACCGGGCGAATCACGACCGGGTGGCCGTAGGTGCGGCCGTCGCCCTGGACGCCGACCGAGCGGACGTCGGCCAGCAGCACCACGGGCATCTGCCAGATGTCGCGGTCGAGGCCGGCCCGGGTGAGCTCCTCGCGGGCGATCGCGTCCGCGTCGCGGAGGATGTCGAGCCGCTCGCGGGTGACCTCGCCGATGATCCGGATGCCGAGGCCGGGACCGGGGAACGGCTGGCGCCAGACGATCTCCGCGGGCAGCCCCAGCTGCTCGCCGACCAGCCGCACCTCGTCCTTGAACAGGGTGCGCAGCGGCTCGACCAGCTCGAACTCGAGGTCCTCGGGGAGGCCGCCGACGTTGTGGTGCGACTTGATGTTGGAGGTGCCGGCACCGCCCCCGGACTCGACCACGTCGGGGTAGAGGGTGCCCTGCACCAGGAACGCGACCTTGGCTCCCTCCGCCGCGGCCGCTCCGAGCACCTCGGCCTCGGCGGCCTCGAAGACCCGGATGAACTCCCGGCCGATGATCTTGCGCTTCTCCTCGGGGTCGCTGACCCCGGCCAGTGCGTCGAGGAAGCGCTGCTGGGCGTCGACCACGTGCAGGTCGACGCCGGTGGCGGCCACGAAGTCCCGCTCGACCTGCTCGGCCTCGCCCTTGCGCAGCAGGCCGTGGTCGACGAACACGCAGGTGAGCCGCTCGCCGATCGCGCGTTGCACGATGGCCGCGGCGACCGCGGAGTCGACGCCGCCGGAGAGGCCGCAGATCGCGTGCCCCTCGGCGCCGATCTGGGTCTGGATGCGGGCGATCTGCTCCTCGACGATGTTGACCATCGTCCAGGTCTGGCGGCAGCCGGCGATCTTGTGCAGGAAGTGTTCGAGCACCTTCTGGCCGTGCTCGGTGTGCAGCACCTCGGGGTGCCACTGGACGCCGGCGAGCCGTCGGTCGAGGTCCTCGAACGCGGCGACCGGGGTGACCGTGGTGGAGGCCAGCACGTCGAAGCCGGCCGGCGCGGCGGTCACCGAGTCGCCGTGCGACATCCAGACCGTGTGCTGCTCGGGGAGCTCGGCGAGCAGGGTGCCGGGCGCGGTCACGGTGACGCCGGTGCGGCCGTACTCCCGGGCGCCGGTGTGCGCGACCTCGCCGCCGAGCCCGCGCGCCATCAGCTGGAACCCGTAGCACATGCCGAAGACCGGGACCCCCGCGGTGAAGACGTCGGAGGAGATGCCGGGCGCGCCCTCGGCGTACACCGACGAGGGGCCGCCGGACAGGATGATCGCCTTCGGCTGGCGGGCCAGCATCTCCTCGACCGGCATCGAGTGCGGCACGATCTCGGAGTAGACCCGGGCCTCCCGGACCCGGCGGGCGATGAGCTGGGCGTACTGCGCCCCGAAGTCGACGACCAGGACGAGATCGTGCTCGGACACGGGCAGCCTTTCGACGGCGGTCTCGGTGTGCCCGGAGTCTATCGGCGGGCAGCCCCGGAAGTGCGTCAGGGCCCCGGGCCCAGCCACCCAAGACGCGCGTCAGGGCCCGGCCGGGGAGCGAGGGCAGAGCGCCGGGCCCGGGGCCCGGCCAAGCGCGTCAGGGCCCGGCCGGGGAGCGAGGGCAGAGCGCCGGGCCCGGGGCCCGGCCAAGCGCGTCAGGGCCCGGCCGGGGAGGGAGGGTGGCCGGGCCCTGACCGTCCACGCGTCTGCTGGACAGCGCCTGGACATGGACCCGGCCTTTGGGAGGGAGCATGACTGCCGGGTCTCGTTCGTCTCAACGACACCCGTGGAGGGGGGTTACGCAGGTTTCCCAGAAATCTCTGGGACCTCAGGAGATGCCTACGATCGGGAGCCGCAGCGCGCCCGGAGCGGACTCGGGCACGACGGGGCGCGCGGGCGCGACCGGGGGTACGACGGCGTACCCGGAGCCCAGCGGCGGACGCCCGTCGGCCTCCCCCTTGTTCGGCCAGAACGCCATCGCCCGCTCTGCCTGCGCGGTGATCGTGAGCGACGGGTTCACGCCCAGGTTCGCGGAGATCGCGGACCCGTCGGCGATGTGCAGCCCGGGGTAGTTGTGCACCCGCTGGTACGCGTCGACCACGCCGGTGTCGGGGGTCTCGCCGATCGTGCAGCCGCCGATGAAGTGCGCGGTGAGCGGGCGGTTGAACGGCTCGCCGATGGAGCCGCCCGGGGTGCCGCCGAGGACCGCGGCCATGCGGCGTACGGCCTCGTTCGCGACCGGGATCCAGGTCGGGTTCGGCTGGCCGTGCCCCTGCTCGGAGGTCAGGTGGAACTGCCCGGCCCGCCTGGCGGGCTTGACCGTGATCGAGTTGTCGAGGGTCTGCATGACCAGCGCGATCACCGCGCGCTCCGACCAGTGGCGGAGGTCGTAGAGGTCGCGGACGTTGCCCTTCTGCAGCCACATCTCCCGCAGCCAGGTGCGCCAGCGTGGGTCTGGCCCGTCACCGTCGGTGAGCACGGTCTGCAGCAGCGCCATCAGGTTGCTGCCCTTGCCGTAGCGGACCGGCTCGACGTGCGTGTGCTCGTCGGGGTGCCACGACGAGGTGATCGCGACGCCGCGGCTGTAGTCGGTGGTCAGGTCGGGCGCGATCGCGCCGAGGATCGACTCGGAGTTGGTGCGGGTCAGCACGCCGAGCCGGTCGGAGAGCTCGGGCAGGTGGCCCTCGACCTTCATCCGGTGCAGCAGCTTCTGGGTGCCGATCGCAGCGGCCGCGAACACCACCTGGTCGGCGGTGAACGTGCGCACGGCACTGCGGCGCGAGAGCTTGGCCTTGGTCCAGCGCGCGGTGATCTCGTAGCCGCCGCCCTCGCGCGGGCGCACCCGGGTGACGGTGGTGAGCGGGTGCACCACGGCACCGGCCTGCTCGGCGAGCAGGAGGTAGTTCTTCACCAGGGTGTTCTTGGCGTTGTGCCGGCACCCGGTCATGCACTCGCCGCAGTTGCGGCAGGAGTTGCGGGCCGGGCCGGCGCCGCCGAAGAACGGGTCCGCGTGCTGCTCGCCGCCTTGGTCGCCGGGTCCGCCGAAGAACACCCCGACCGGGGTCGGGTGGAAGGTGTCGCCGACGCCCATCTCGACGGCCACCTTCTCCATCACCTCGTCGGACGGGGTGCGGAGCGGGTTCTCGACCACGCCGAGCATGCGCTTGGCCTGGTCGTAGTACGGCGCGAGCTCGGCCTTCCAGTCGGTGATGTGGGCCCACGACCGGTCGCGGTAGAAGGCGTCGAGGGGCTCGTAGAGCGTGTTGGCGTAGACCAGCGACCCGCCACCGACGCCCGCGCCGGCGAGGATCACGCAGTCCTTGACCATGTCGATGCGCTGGATGCCGTAGCAGCCGAGCTCGGGCGCGAACAGGAACCGCTTCGTGTCGAACGAGGTGGCCGCGAAGTCGTCGTCCGCGAACCGGGCTCCCGCTTCGAGCACCCCGACCCGGTAGCCCTTCTCGGTCAGCCGCAGCGCGGTGACCGAACCTCCGAAGCCGGAGCCGACGACGAGGACGTCGTAGTGGGTGCTCACGGCCGCCGGGTCCTCCGCATGAGGCGGGCCTGGACCTTGAGGATCTTCGCGAACGTCTCGTTGGACATGCCGAGCATCGGCGAGAACGCCATCCCCCGCTGGGTGGCGACCGCCTGCGACTCGGTGTAGCGGTGGATGCCCTCGCTGCCCTGCCGGCGGCCCATCCCGGACTCGCGCATGCCCCCCATCGGTGCGTCCAGGCTCCCGAAGGTCGCACCGAACGCCTCGTTGATGTTCACCGTGCCGCACCTGATCTCGCGGGCGATCGCGCGGGCCCGGCGGCCGTCCTGGCTGTAGATGGACGCGTTCAGCCCGTAGTGGCCCTCGTTGGCGCGGGCGATCGCCTCGGTCTCGTCGTGGAACCGGTTGACCGACACGACCGGTCCGAAGGTCTCGTTGCCGAAGCAGGTCATGTCCGGGGTGACGCCCTCGAGAATGGTCGGCTCGTAGAAGAACCGGCCGAGGTCGGGCCGGTGCCGACCGCCGGTCAGCACGCGGGCCCCCTTGGCACGGGCGTCCTCGACGTGGGCGATCACGGTGTCGAGCTGGTCCTGCGAGATCAGGGACCCCATGTCGATCGCCCAGTCGTGGCCGGCACCCAGCGTCATCGCCTCGGTGCGGGCCACGAACCGTTCGACGAACCGGTCGTGGATCTGGTCGGCGACGAACATCCGCTCGGTGGAGACGCACAGCTGGCCGGCGTTGGAGAACGACGCCCGGGTGGCGCCCTCGGCGGCCTTCTCGATGTCGGCGTCGCGGAGGATGAGGATCGGGTTCTTGCCGCCGAGCTCCAGCGAGCAGCCGATGAGCCGGTCGGCGCACTGCTGGGCGACGCGTCGCCCGGTTGCGGTGGACCCGGTGAAGCAGACGTAGTCCGCTCGCCCGATGATCGACGGGCCCACCTCGGACCCGGGGCCGGCGACGACCTGCCACAGGTCCTTCGGGAAGCCGGCCTCCTCCAGCAGCTGCGCGCCCAGCAGCGCGGTCAGCATGGTGTGGGCGTCGGGCTTGGCGACCACGGCGTTGCCGGCCATCAGCGCCGGGATGCCGTCGCACAGCGCCATGGTGAACGGGTAGTTCCAGGGGGAGATGATCCCGACCACGCCCTTGGGGACCCGGTTGAGGTCGACCCTGGTCAGGCCGGGCATCAACCCGATCCTGCGCTCGGGGTCGAGGTGCTCGTGCCCCTTGCGCGCGTAGTAGCGCGCGGTGAGCGCGACGTGGAACGTCTCGTCGAAGGCGTGCTTGCGGGCCTTGCCGGACTCCCAGACCGTCATGTCGGTGATCTCGGACTCGCGGTCGAGCACGATGTCGTGCAGCCGCAGCAGGATCTCGGCGCGGTGGTCGATCGACGTGCGCGACCAGGAGGCCTGGGCGCGCCGGGCGCGCTCGAAGGCCTCGGCGACGTCGTCGTCGCTGGACTGCGGGATGTTGGCCAGCGGCTGTCCCCCGAGGGGCGAGCGCGTCAGGGCGCTCTCGCCGGTGCGGCTGACCACCCGGCGGGTGAGGGCCGCGACGTAGTCACGGTCGAGCGCGTAGGACGCTGCCGGGTCGTGCTCGGGGTCCGGCGGGCCGTCGGTGACCGGGCCCTGCGAGGGCATCTGCTGGCTCATGGTGTCGAGCGTATGTGACGTGGGTCTCGCAAACTACCCCTCGGTAACGGCGTGTGGGGACTTACACATTCTCTTGCGCTGTAAAGCCGCGTCGGGTCGTCACACCTGTCACATGATTCCCCGGACGACCGGGGAATCATGAGGCCTCACACGATGTCCGGCGCGCTCACCCGCGCCTCGTCGGCCTCCTGGTCTGTGGCCTTGAGCTGGCTCTGCCGCTCGGCCTCGACCCGGCGCAGGTAGTGGTCCACCTCGGCGTCCACGCGGGCGTGGTCCCAGCCGAGCACCTCCGCCATCAGCCCGCCGGTGCGCCGGGCCGCATGCACGCCGCGGTCGAAGGTCTCGATCGAGATGCGGGTACGGCGGGTGAGGACGTCGTCGAGGTGCCGCGCGCCCTCGTGGGTCACGGCGTGGATCACCTCGGCAGCCAGGTAGTCCTCGGCGCCGGGCAGCGGCTCCGCGAGGTCGGGGCGCTCGGCCAGCAGGTCGAGGACCTCGTCGACCAACCCGCCGTACCTGCCGAGCAGGTGGTCGATCCGCGCCACGTGCAGCCCGGCCCGCCGGGCCAGCGCAACGCGCTGGTTGGTCCGGGTCTCGAACCCCTCGGCGCCGACCAGCGGCACCCGGTCGGTGATCGAGGGCCGGGCAGTGGTGCCGGTGCTGCCGAGCGCGTGGGCGGCGGCGTCGATCGCGTCCCGCCCCATCACCCGGTACGTCGTGAGCTTGCCACCGGCGATCATGACCAGGCCGGGCACCGGGGTGACCACGGTGTGCTCGCGCGAGATCTTCGACGACGGCTCGCGGGCGCCGCGCAGCAGCGGCCGCAGCCCGGCGTACACACCCTCGACGTCCTCGTGGTCGAGCGGCTCCTTGAGCAGCTCGTTGACGTGGGCGAGGACGTAGTCGATGTCGGTGCGGGAGGCGGCGGGGTGAGCCTTGTCGAGGTTCCAGTCGGTGTCGGTGGTGCCGATGATCCAGTGCCGGCCCCACGGGATCACGAACAGCACGGACTTCTCGGTGCGGGTGATGAAGCCGGCCTCGGACCGGATCCGGTCGCGGGGCACGACGAGGTGGATCCCCTTGCTGGCCTGGACGTCGAGCGACCCCCGGCCGCCCACCATCTCCTGGATCTCGTCGGTCCACACCCCGGCGGCGTTCACCACGACCCGGGCGCGGACCTCGAGGTCGCGGCCGCTCTCGAGGTCGCGGGCGCGCACGCCGATCACCCGCTCGCCCTCGCGGAGGAAGCCGGTGACCCGGGTCCGGGTCGCGACCTGCGCGCCGTACGCCGCGGCGGTGCGGGCCACGGTCAGCACCAGCCGGGCGTCGTCGACCTGGCAGTCGTAGTAGCGGATCGCGCCGCGCAGGTGGTCGGTGCGCAGGTCCGGAGCGACCCGGGCGACCTGGCGGCGGAAGAGGTGCCGGTGCGCGGGGACGCCCATGTCGTACTTCCCGAGCCTGGCCATCGCGTCGTAGAGCACCAGCCCGGCGCCGACGTACGGCCGTTCCGCGGTGCGGTGCAGCGGGTAGAGGAACGGCACCGGCCGGACCAGGTGCGGCGCCAGCCGGGTGAGCAAGAGCCCGCGTTCCTCCAGCGCCTCGCGCACCAGGCCGAAGTCGAACATCTCCAGGTAGCGCAGTCCGCCGTGGATGAGCTTGCTGGAGCGGCTGCTGGTGCCCGAGGCGAGATCGCGCTGCTCGAGCAGGCCGGTGGAGAGGCCCCGGGTGACCGCATCCAGGGCGGTGCCCGCGCCGACGATCCCGCCGCCGACCACGAGCACGTCCAGCTCGCCGGTCACCCCGGTCGCGCCCAGGGCCTCCAGCGCGCGTTCGCGGGCGGCCGGTCCGAGGGCGCTGGGCTGGCTCATGCCCCCAGTGTGCCGAACAGCCCGCGCCGGCGCCGGTCTACACCCAGACCCGCGGGCCCAGCGACGCGCGGTGGTCGGCGTGCATCAGGTGCGCCTCGCGGGTCGCGCGGACCACCTCCGGGTCGAGGTCGGCAACCGCGACACCCTCCTCGGTCCCGAGCCGGGCCAGCGGTCGACCCTCGGGGTCGAAGATCGCCGAGCCACCGTTGAACGTGGCCGGCCCGCAGGCGCCGGTGAGCCCGGAGAACACGGCGTACATGCCGTTGTCGAGGGCCCGCGCGGCGAGGTAGAGGTCGCGGCGGTGCTCGCTGCCGGTGAAGTACGCCGCGGCGTTGAGGTAGGCCGTCGCGCCGGTGTCGGCGGCGGCCCGGGCGTGCTCGGGGAAGCAGGCGTCGTAGCAGACGCTCAGGGCGAGGTCCCAGCCTCCGGCGGCGAGCGTGGCCCCGTGGTCGCCCGGGACGAAGTGCTCCGCCTCCTCGCCGAACAGGTGCTGCTTGTCGTACGGCGCCAGGGCCTCACCGTCGGGGCGGACGACCAGCAGGGACAGGGTCTTGGCACTCTCGCGCTGCAGCGGGGTACCGGCCACGACCGTGGTCGCGCCCCGGGCGGCCTCCTCGCGGAGCGGGTCGAGCCACCCGCCGGCCAGGTCGTCGGCACGGGGGACCTTGCCGGCGAACGCGGTGGCGGCGTACCCGGTGAGGAACGCCTCGGGCAGCACCACCAGCGCGGCGCCCTCGTCGGCCGCCTGCCGGACCAGCCGAGCGGCGGTGGCGACGTTCGTGTCGCTCTCCCCGGCGACGGCGACACCCTGCGCCGCGGCCACGCGCAGCACGCTCACTCGACGACGACCTCGACGCGCTGGAACTCCTTGACGTCGGTGTAGCCGGTGGTGGCCATCGACCGCTTGAGCGCACCGATCAGGTTCATGGTGCCGTCGGCGACCCGCGACGGCCCGAACAGGATCTCGCGCATCGTGCCGACGGTCTCGAACTCGACCCGCTGGCCCCGGGGCAGCTCGGAGTGGTGCGCCTCGGCGCCCCAGTGGAACCCGCGGCCGGGCGCGTCGGTGGCGCGGGCGAACGGCGAACCGACCATGACCGCGTCCGCACCGCAGGCGACGGCCTTGGCGATGTCGCCGGACCGGCCGATCGAGCCGTCCGCGATGACGTGCACGTAGCGGCCGCCGGACTCGTCCATGTAGTCGCGGCGGGCGGCGGCCACGTCCGCGACCGCCGAGGCCATCGGCACCGCGACGCCGAGCACGGTGCGGGTGGTGTGCGCGGCGCCGCCGCCGAAGCCGACCAGCACGCCGGCCGCGCCGGTGCGCATGAGGTGCAGCGCGGCCTGGTGGGTGGCGCAGCCGCCCACGATCACCGGGACGTCGAGCTCGTAGATGAACTCCTTGAGGTTCAGCGGCTCGGCCTGGCTGGAGACGTGCTCGGCCGAAACGGTGGTGCCGCGGATGACGAACATGTCGACACCGGCGTCGACAACGGTCTTGGCGTACTCCTTGGTGCGCTGCGGCGACAGCGAGCCGGCCACGGTGACGCCGGAGTCGCGCACCTCCTTGAGGCGGGCGGTGATCAGCTCGGGCTGGATCGGCGCGGCGTAGATCTCCTGCATCCGGGCGGTGGCGGCGGCGCCACGGAGGCCGCCGACCTCCTCGAGCAGCGGCGTCGGGTCGTCGTACCGCGTCCACAGGCCCTCGAGGTTGAGCACCCCGAGCCCGCCGAGGCGGCCGAACTCGATCGCGGTCTGCGGCGACATCACCGAGTCCATCGGCGCGGCCAGCACGGGGATCTCGAACCGGTAGGCGTCGATCTGCCAGGCGACGCTGATCTCCTCGGGGTCGCGCGTGCGTCGGGAGGGCACGATCGCGACGTCGTCGAAGGAGTAGGCGCGGCGGGCGCGCTTGGCGCGTCCGATCTCGATCTCAGTCACCGGCTCAGCCTAGTGCCCCCGTTGACTTGCGCCTCGCTGCCCATTGAGTTGCGGCTCCCTGCCCGTTGACTTGCGGCTCCCTGCCCGTCGAGTTGCGCCTCGCTGCGCGGCCTGGGCAAGGGAGGCGCCCCTCATCCACCAGCGAGGCGCAACTCAACGGATCAGAGCACCATGGAGGCATGTGGAGGCGTCGCGGTGCAGCGGGGCTCCTGGTCCTGGCCCTGTCGGGCACGGCGGCCGGCTGCACCGACGCGTCCGACGACGGGCAGGACGCCCCGGACGCGACCGGGGTGCTCGCGGACCTCGCGTCCCGGGCGGCGCACACGATGACGCCGGTCCCCGGCGGGGCGGTGCTGGTCGCGGGCGGCTGCGTGATCGACGGCTGCGGGAGCGCGACCCGCACGGCGTACCTCCTCGACGGTGGCGAGGTCACCCGGGTCCCGGACCTGGCCCGGGCCCGGGACGCGCACACGGCGGTGGCGCTGGCCGACGGGCGGGTGCTCGTGGCCGGTGGGTTCCCGGCCGAGGGCGAGCCGGCCCTCTCGTCGGCCGAGCTGTTCGACCCGGCCACCCGGACCTGGCAGACCACCGGGGCGATGGCCACCGGGCGCGGCGGCCACGTCGCGGCGCTCCTTGCCGACGGCCGGGTGCTGGTCGCGGGCGGATGGGTCGGCCCCGGCCGCTTCACCGCGAGCACCGAGATCTACGACCCGCGGCACGGCAGGTTCGAGCCGGGCCCACCGCTGCCCCAAGCGCTCGACGGGCTGGCCGCGGCCGCGCTCCCCGACGGATGTGCGCTGCTCACCGGCGGCCGGACCCGGGCGGACGTCGCCACCCGCACGGCGGTGAGGGTGTGCCCGGACGGGCGCCTGCACCGGGTTCCGCCGCTCGACCGGGCCCGCTGCAAGCACGCGATGGTGACCCTGGACGACGGTCGGGTGCTGGTGGTGGGCGGCACCCCCGACGACCGGCGGCTGCTGGTCTCGACCGAGGTGTACGACGCCCGGACCCGGTCGTTCTCACCGGGACCCGACCTGCGGACCGGGCGCTACAAGCTGGCCGGCTCGGTCGTGGCGCTGCCCGGCGGCCGGGCGTTCGTGGCCGGAGGTGGCAAGGGCGCCGAGGTGGTCGACGTACCGGCCCACCAGAGCACGCTGGTCGACGCGTTCAGCGGCGAACCCCGGTCGTTCTCGACGGTCGGGCTCACCGAGGCCCGGGTCGTGCTGGTCGGCGGGTACGACGAGGAGATCCGGCTGACCCGCACGTTGCGGTCACTGCCGGTCGCCGCGCTCCCGGGTGAGGCAGGACCGGATCAGGCGCCGGAGTAGTTCGGCGCCTCGACGGTCATCTGGACCCCGTGCGGGTGGCTCTCCTTGAGCGAGGCCGAGGTGATCCGGACGAACCGGCCCTTGTCCTGCAGCTCGGGGACGGTGCGCGCCCCGACGTAGAACATCGTCTGGTTGAGGCCACCGATGAGCTGGTGGGCGACGGCGGACAGCGGGCCGCGGTAGGCGACCTGGCCCTCGATGCCCTCCGGCACGATCTTGTCGTCGCTGGCGACCTCGGCCTGGAAGTAGCGGTCCTTGGAGTAGGACTTCTTGCCGCGGCTCGACATCGCGCCCAGCGACCCCATCCCGCGGTAGGACTTGAACTGCTTGCCGTTGACGAAGACCAGCTCGCCCGGGGACTCCTCGCAGCCGGCCAGCAGCGAGCCGACCATGACGCTGTCGGCGCCGGCGACGATGGCCTTGCCGATCTCGCCGGAGTGCTTGAGGCCGCCGTCGGCGATCACCGGCACGCCGGCCGGCCTGCAGGCCCGCGACGCCTCGTAGACCGCGGTGACCTGGGGCACGCCGACTCCGGTGACCACGCGGGTGGTGCAGATCGAGCCCGGCCCGACGCCCACCTTGACCGCGTCGGCGCCCGCGTCGACGAACGCCTGCGCACCCTGCTTCGTGGCGACGTTGCCGCCGATGACCTGGACGTGCCTGGTGGCCGGGTCGGTCTTGAGCCGCCGCACCATGTCGAGCAGCAGGTGGACGTGTCCGTGCGCGGTGTCCGCCACCAGCACGTCGACGCCGGCGTCGATCAGCGTGGTGGCCCGCTCCCAGGCGTCACCGAAGTAGCCGATCGCGGCGCCGACCAGCAGCCGGCCGTCGGCGTCCTGCGAGGTGTGCGGGAACTGCTCGTTCTTGACGAAGTCCTTGACCGTGATCAGGCCGGCCAGGCGGCCCTCGTCGTCGACCAGCGGCAGCCGCTCGCGCTTGTGCTTGCGCAGCAGCAGGGTCGCCTCGTCGCGGCTGATCCCGACCGGACCGGTGACCAGCGGCATCGGGGTCATCATCTCGTCGACCTTCGTGGTCGCCCACTCCGCGACCGGCGTGAACCGGAGGTCGCGGTTGGTGATGATGCCGAGCAGCCGGTTGTCGGTGTCGACGACCGGGAGGCCGGACACGCGGTACTCGCCACAGACCCGGTCGAGCTCCTCGAGCGTCGCGTCGGGGCCGATCGTCACCGGGTTGGAGATGATCCCCGTCTGGGTCCGCTTCACCAGGTCGACCTGGTAGGCCTGGTCCTGGATGGACAGGTTGCGGTGGAGCACGCCGAGGCCGCCCTGGCGCGCCATCGCGATCGCCATCCGGGACTCGGTGACCGTGTCCATCGCGGCGCTGACCAGCGGCACCCGCAGCGAGATCTCCCGCGTGAGGCGCGAGGTGGTGTCGATCTCGTCCGGTGCGAGGTCCGACTCCCCGGGGAGCAGCAGGACGTCGTCGTAGGTGAGACCGAGGGCGGCGAACTTCTCAGGTACCTCCACGCGCACATCCTAGTCGGCGCTCCGGACGCCCCCTCGCCCGCCCGGCGCTCGGCCTGCCGTGTCTGCGGTCGCGTCCCTCAGGCGGGCAGCGGCCGCAGGTCGCGCACCGGGATCCGGACGGTGAGCCGGTCGCTGGCCATCCTGATCCGCCCCCGCAGCCCCGCCGCCAGGACCAGGGGCAGCACCGCCTGGTTGTCGGCCTCCGTGCTGAGCACGATCTCCTCCGCCGACCGGCCGGCCGCCGTCCGCGCCGCCTCGACCAGGAGTCGCGTGCCGATGCCGCGGCGGCGCCAGACCGGGTCGACCTCGAGGGTCACCTGGAGGGCGCCGGGCTCCGTGCCCTGGTCCGGGGCGCCGAGCACCGCCACCCCGACCACCGTGCCGTCGACGCGCGCCGAGACCTCGCCGGCGGAGGCGACGTACTCGGGTCGCGAGGACGGGTCGACCCGCCGCCCCGGCGCCGGCGGCTGCGGCGCGCCCTCGGCGCGGGTGCGGGCGAGCACGTCGTTGACCAGGTCGGCCATGGCGGAGCCGCGGGCGTGCTCGGTGGCCGTGAACGGCGCCGTACGACGGACCTGGACCGCCACGTCGCCGACCGTCATCTCCATGACGTCCTGCACCGGGGTGAGCATGCCCTCGGCCGGGTCGGACTCGGCGTCGAAGAGCTCGGCGACCACCTCCGGGAAGCTGGCCGGCTGGGCCAGCACCGACCGGGCGGCCAGGACGTACCGCACCGGCTGGTCGACCAGCGCACGCTCGGTGCACGGCGCCCCGCTGACCGACGTGGCCCCGGCCGCCTCGATCAGCTCGGCGATGTCGACCAGGCTCCAGTCCGGCGGCGTGCTCAGCACCAGCTCGTCGGTGACGGTCTCGACCCCCGGGAAGATCTGGAGCCCGAGGATGTTCACCTTCGCCGCGCCGCAGTCACGCGCCAGCACGGCCAGCGCCCCCGGTCGGTCGGGCAGCGTGCAGCGCACCCTCCACAGCTTCATCGCGCAGTCCCCTCTCTCGTCGCCGTAACCCCACTGTCCCCCGATGACGTTGCGGGTCGACGGCGGGCGTGTTTCCTCGCTGTCACAAGAGTTCCGGGGAGAATGGCTCGGTGACGACCTCGGACCTCGCGCACTCCCGGAACCGCCTGCCCGGCGGCCCCGACGGGCGGCTCGCGCGGTGGAGCGAGGCCGTCGCCCGGAGCGGCACCCGACGCCTGGTCGCGATCACCGCGGTGGTCGCGATGCTGATGCGCTTCCCGGGCCTGCTCTGGCCGCTGCGCCCCGACGAGGCCGGGTTCACGCTGGTCGCGCGGCACTGGCACCCCGAGCCGGACAGCCTCTACGGGCTGTACTTCGTGGACCGCCCGCCGTCGCTGATCGCCCTGGTCCGGCTGTCCGACGCGATCGGGGGCCCGCTGTTCATCCGCGTCATCGGCGCCCTGGCGGCGGCGCTGCTGGTGCTGGTCGCGGCCCGGACGGCGTACCTCGTCGGCGGCGACCGGGCCGCCCGCTGGACCGCCGTGGGCACGGCGGCGGTGGCCGGCAACACGATGATCGACGCGGTCGCCGCCAAGGGCGAGATCCTCGGGATCCCGCTGGTGGTCGCGAGCTTCTGGCTGGCTCTCGAGGCCCTGCGCGTCCTGCCCGGCTCGCGGCGCGCGGCCGTGCTGCTCGCCTTCGCGGCCGGGCTCACGGGGACGGCGGCCGTCGGCCTGAAGCAGAACATGGTGACCGGGCTGGTCTTCGGTGGGGTGCTGCTGCTCGGCTCGGCGCTACGCCGCGAGGTCTCCTGGCCGGGCTTCGCCCGCCTGTCCGCCGCGGCCCTGGCCGGCGCCGCGGTGCCGGTGGCCGCGACCGTCGCGTGGTGCCTCGCCGCGGGCGTGCACCTCCACACGCTGTGGTACGCCGTCTACGGGTTCCGGTCCGACGCCCTCGAGGTCATCAAGACCGGCTCGGCCGCGGCGCCGTTCGGCCGCCTCCTGCTGCTCGCCGTGATCTTCGTGGCCACCGGAATGCTGGCGGTCCTGGTCCTCTTCCTGCGCCACCTGCCCGGCCTGTGGCGCTCCGAGCCGGTGCTGACGGTCGCGACGCTGGCGGTGCTGGCGGTGGACGGCGCAGGCGTGGTGCTCGGCGGGAGCTACTGGCGCACCTACCTCCTGGGCCTGGTGCCCGCGGTCGTGCTGAGCCTCGCGCTGTTGGTCGGGCTCCCCGACCGGCGCGGCGTCTGGATGCGACGGGTCATCGGGGTGGCGGTCGCGTCGTGCCTGCTCTCGCTGGTCGGCTGGGTGGTCAACAACCAGTTCGCGGTCGAGCCGCCCACGGAGACCTACACGGGGCAGGCGATCGGGGCGGCGTCCGAGCCGGGCGACACGATCGTGGTGTTCGGGGGCCGGTCCGACATCGTGATCGCCTCCGGCCTGGAGTCGCCGTACGCCTACCTGTGGAGCCTGCCGATGCGCACGCTCGACCCGGGCCTGGACCGGCTGGTCGCCCTGCTGGACGGTCCCCACCGGCCGACGTGGTTCGTCGAGTCGATCCCGTTCGAGTCGTGGACCGGCACCGGCAACCCGGCGCTGCGGGACGTCCTGGACCGGCACTACGAGCCGCACGGCGACGGCTGCGGTCACCGCATCTACCTGCGCAACGACGTCAGCCGCCCGGTCCCCGAGCCGGACTGCGGCGCGTCCTGGCTCTGGTCGATGGCGCAGTAGGCCGCTTCGCACGCGAAACCGGCGCTTCCCTCACGAAGGTCCGTGTGGGAAGCGCCGGCTTCACTCGTCGACGTGTGACGTCGACCGGACGACCTCAGTGGCCGTGGCCGTGCCCGTGGCCGTGACCGGCTGCCTCGGGCTCCTCCTCCTCGGGCTTGTCGACGACCAGGGTCTCGGTCGTCAGCAGCATGCCCGCGATGGAGGTGGCGTTGACCAGCGCGGAGCGGGTCACCTTCACCGGGTCGAGGACGCCCTGCGCGACCAGGTCGCCGTACTCCTCGGACGCGGCGTTGTAGCCGTGGCCCGCGCCGAGCTCGCGGACCTTGCTGGTCACGACGTAGCCGTTGGCGCCGCCGTTCTCGGCGATCCAGCGCAGCGGCTCGTCGGCGGCCTTGCGCACGACGCGTACGCCGACCGCCTCGTCGCCGGTGAGGCCGAGGTCGCCGTCGAGGACGGTGACCGCGTGGATGAGCGCGGAGCCACCGCCGGGGACGATGCCCTCCTCGATCGCGGCGCGGGTCGCGGAGACGGCGTCCTCGATGCGGTGCTTCTTCTCCTTCAGCTCCACCTCGGTGGCGGCGCCGACCTTGATCACGCACACGCCGCCGGCCAGCTTCGCGAGGCGCTCCTGGAGCTTCTCGCGGTCCCAGTCGGAGTCGGTGGACTCGATCTCGGCCTTGATCTGGTTGACCCGGCCCTCGACGGCGGCGGCGTCGCCGCCACCCTCGACGATCGTGGTGTTGTCCTTGGTGATCACGACGCGGCGGGCGGTGCCGAGCACCTCGAGGCCGACCTGGTCGAGCTTGAGCCCGACCTCGGGGGCCACGACCTGGCCGCCGGTCAGCGTCGCGATGTCCTGCATCATCGCCTTGCGGCGGTCACCGAAGGCCGGAGACTTCACCGCGGCGGCGTTGAAGGTGCCGCGGATCTTGTTGACGACCA
>NZ_SDKM01000046.1 GCF_004519545.1 Nocardioides guangzhouensis | reverse complement strand
ACCGCGTTACAGCGGAGGTGTCCGATAGAAGACGGGGCGGAGGGTCAGTCGGCCTGGGCCACCGTCTCGCCGCCACGGGTCCGGCGGCGGTTGCGGCTGCGGTTGCGGCGGCGCGGGGCGCCCTCGCCGGAGCCGGCCTTGTCACCGGACTGATCGCCGGTGCGGCTCGACGTACGGCCCTGTCCGTCCCGGCCCCGACCACCGCGGCCACGGCCCGAGCCGGAGCCCGTGCGCTCGTCACGGTCGGTCTTCTCGACCGGCTTCGGGTCGGCGATCCGGCCCTTGATCCCGGGCTGGATGCCCTGGTCGTGGAAGAGGTGCTCGGAGGTGGAGTAGGTCTCGACCGGCTCGTCGAACGGCAGGCCGAGCGCCTTGTTGATCATCTTCCAGCGGTGGATGTCGCCCCAGTCGACGAACGTGACCGCGGTGCCGCTGGCGCCGGCGCGGCCGGTGCGGCCGATCCGGTGGACGTAGGTCTTGTCGTCCTCGGGGCAGGTGTAGTTGATGACGTGGGAGACGCCGGAGACGTCGATGCCGCGGGCGGCGACGTCGGTGGCGACGAGCACGCGCAGCTTGTCCTCGCGGAACCTGGTCAGGGCCTTCTCGCGGGCCACCTGGGCCATGTCGCCGTGCAGCGGGCTGGCGGAGAAGCCGCGCTCCGCCAGGTCGTCGGCGACTCGCTGCGCCTGGCGCTTGGTGCGGGTGAACACGATGACCTTGTCGGCGTCGTCGGCCTGGAGGATCTTGCCGACGATCTCCGGCTTGTCGAGGTCGTGCGCCTGGTAGATGAACTGCGCGGTGGCCGGCACCGTGGCGTTCTCGTACGACGACTCGGCGCGGATGTTCATCGGGTGCCGCATGTGGGTGCGGGCCAGGGCCACGATCGCGGCCGGCATGGTCGCCGAGAACAGCATCGTCTGCCGGGTCTCGGGGGTCATCTTGAGGATCCGCTCGACGTCGGGCAGGAACCCGAGGTCCAGCATCTCGTCGGCCTCGTCGAGCACCAGCGCGTGCACGTGGGAGATGTCGAGGGCCCGGCGGTTGCACAGGTCGATCAGGCGACCCGGGGTGCCGACGACGATGTCGACGCCCGCAGCGAGCGCGTCGAGCTGCGGCTCGTAGCCGACGCCGCCGTAGACGGTGAGGACCCGCAGGCCGCGGTCGGCGCCGGCGAGGGCGAGGTCGCCGGAGACCTGGAGCGCGAGCTCACGGGTCGGGGCGACGACCAGCGCCTGCGGCTTGCCCTCGGGCAGCTCGGCGTAGTCGGGGTCCTTCGGTGCGACGCTGCGCTGCAGCACGGGGATGCCGAACGCGAGCGTCTTGCCCGTGCCGGTGCGGGCCTGGCCGATGAGGTCGGTGCCCAGCAGCGCGACGGAGAGGGTCATCTCCTGGATCGCGAAGGGAGTGGTGATGTCGGCGCGCTCGAGCGCGTCACAGATCTCGGGGAGCACCCCGAGCTCGCGGAACGTGGTCACGATGTTCTGTTCTCTTTTCCTGACGAGTGGACCTGCGGTCGACTCCGGGAAAGGAACCAACCGCGCACATGCGGACGGCACCGTGGACAAACGGGGCCCGAGCCTCGTGACGGTGCCGGGCAGCGCCGCGGTGTCGCGGCGGACTGACTGGTCCAGTCTATCGGTACGCTGCCGCCATGACTGAATCCCCGGCCAGCGATCCGGAGTACGTCGCGGCGGTCGTGGACCTGCTCGGGGCCATCGCGTACGGCGAGCTCACGGCGTTCGAGCACCTCGCGGAGGATGCCGCCAGCGCCCCGACACTGCGGGACAAGGTCGCGCTCGCGGCCATGGCCAGCGCGGAGTTCGGGCACCTCGGCCGGCTCAACGAGCGGCTCGAGACGCTGGGCGCGGACCCGTTCGAGGCGATGGCGCCGTTCCAGGCGCCGATCGACGCGTTCCACGAGCACACCGCCCCCAAGGACTGGCTGGAGAGCCTGGTCAAGGCGTACGTCGGCGACGGCCTGGCCCGCGACTTCTACCGCGAGATCGCGGCGCTGCTCGACGTGGACACCCGCGACCTGATCATGGAGTCGCTGGACAGCACCGCGCACAGCGCGTTCGTGGTCGAGCACGTACGCCGCGCGATCGAGGACGACCACCGGGTCGGGGGACGGCTCGCTCTCTGGGGACGGCGGCTCATGGGCGAGGCGCTGAGCCAGGCCCAGCGGGTGGCCGCGGACCGCGACGCCCTGACCGCGCTGCTGGCCGGCGGGGTGGACCGCCCGGGGATGGACCTCGCGGCGCTGGGCCGGATGTTCAACCGGCTCACCGAGCGGCACGCGCAGCGGATGACCGAGCTGGGCCTGTCCGCCTGAGCGAGCAGGCTCAGGAGGGCCCCGGCCGCCGGTCGGTGTGCCGGCCGGCCAGGGTGGCGCCGACGACCACCAGCAGCACCAGCAGGGCGGCGGTCACGACCTGCCAGGCGTGCCGCCACCAGTCCACGCCGGCGCCGGCGGCGCCGTCGTACACCAGCTCGTAGAGCCAGTAGCCGAGCAGGCCACCGCCGATCCCGCCGAGGATGGCGAGCCACAGCGGCACGTGGTCACGCTCGTCGCGCGCCAGTGACTTCCCGAGGAGTCCCAGGACGGTGCCGCCGACGAGCGCCCACAGGATGGCACTGACCATGCGTTGCCCCGCCGGGTTCCTCAGGAACGGAAGCCGACGTGCCCGGTCGCGCCGGTCCCGATCTCGACGTACGCGAGGCGGGCGGTGGGAACCAGCACCCGCCGGCCCTTGTTGTCGGTGAGGGCCAGCAGGCCCTCGGAGGCGACCGCCTCGCTGACCTGCTTCTCGACGGCCTCCGCGTCGTCGTCGGTCTCCACGACCAGCTCGCGCGCGGCTTGCTGGATGCCGATCTTGACCTCCATGGACGTCCCTTCTCGTTCGTGTGTAGTGGGGGGTGAGTGCTCAGTCCTGGCGGGGGTAGCCCCGGATGCCGCGCCAGGCGAGGCCGGCGATCAGCGCCGCCGCGTCCTCGCGGCTCATCTCCGAGCCCTCGGCGAGCCAGAAGCGGGCGCTGACCTGGGCCATGCCGACCAGCGACACCGCGAGCAGCCTCGACGCCTCGTCGGGCAGGCCGGTGTCCTCGTGGATGACCGCGGCGATCATGGCCGCGCACTCGGTGGTGACCCGCTCGACGTGCTCGCGCACGGCCGGGTCGTTGGTCAGGTCGGACTCGAACACCAGGCGGAACGCGCCGGACTCGCCGGCGACGTAGTCGTAGAACACCGCCATCGCCGCGGCCACCCGCTGCTTGTTGTCGTCGGTCGAGTCCAGTGCGATCCGGCAGTTGTCGATGATCGTGTCGCACGAGACGTCGAGCAGCGCGAGGTAGAGGTCGAGCTTGCCCGGGAAGTGCTGGTAGAGGACCGGTTTGGACACACCTGCGCGCTCGGCGATGTCGTCCATGGCGGCGGCGTGGTAGCCCTGCGCCACGAACACCTCGAGTGCGGACTCCAGCAGCTGCGCCCGGCGGGCCTTGCGCGGCATGCGGCCGCCCCGCGGACGAACCTCGTCCAGTTCCTGACCTGCGGTCACGTCGTGCTCCTCGCGTCTGACACGGGTCTGCAGACCCGGATCGCAGCCTACCCGGAGGTAGCGCACGGACCGCGTCCGGATGACGGGACGTGGTACGGCGCGTCGCGACGCCCGGGGAACATGGCAGGCCGGGGATTGGTTGAGGAGCACGGAGACCCGATCTCCGCGGACCAGTCCCGCCACCCGCACCTCCCGAGGAGAGAAGCACCGTGTCGTTCCCCGCCCTGGTCGAGCCTGCCGCCGAGCTCACCGTCGACGAAGTGCGCCGCTACAGCCGGCACCTGATCATCCCGGACGTGGGGATGACCGGGCAGAAGCGGCTGAAGAACGCCAAGGTGCTCGTGATCGGCGCCGGCGGCCTCGGCTCGCCCGCGTTGCTCTACCTGGCCGCGGCCGGCGTCGGCACCCTCGGCATCGCGGAGTTCGACGAGGTCGACGAGTCCAACCTGCAGCGGCAGATCATCCACGGACAGTCCGACGTCGGGAAGTCCAAGGCGCAGTCGGCCCGGGAGTCGATCGCGGAGACCAACCCGCTGGTGAACGTGGTGGTGCATGAGGAGCGCCTCGACAACGACAACGTCTTCGGCATCTTCAAGGGCTACGACCTGATCGTCGACGGCACCGACAACTTCGCGACCCGCTACATGGTCAACGACGCGGCGTACTTCCTGGGGATCCCCTACGTCTGGGGCTCGATCTACCGCTTCGACGGCCAGGCCTCGGTGTTCGCGCCGACCCTCGCCGACGACGCGCCCTGCTACCGCTGCCTCTACCCCGAGCCCCCGCCGCCGGGCATGGTCCCGAGCTGCGCCGAGGGTGGCGTGCTCGGCGTGCTCTGCGCCTCGGTCGGCTCGATCCAGGTCAACGAGGCGATCAAGCTGCTCACCGGCATCGGCGACCCGCTGGTCGGCCGGCTGATGATCTACGACGCACTCGAGATGGAGTACCGCAAGCTCAAGGTCCGCAAGGACCCGAACTGCGCGCTGTGCGGCGACAGCCCGACCGTCACCGGCCTCATCGACTACGACACCTTCTGCGGTGCGGTGTCCGAGGAGGCCGCCGACGCCGCGGCCGGCTCGACCATCTCGGTCACCACGCTCGAGCACATGCTCAAGGAGCGCGACGAGGGCACCCGCGACTTCGTCCTCGTCGACGTCCGCGAGCCCAACGAGTTCGAGATCAACCGGATCCCCGGCTCGGTGCTGATCCCCAAGGGCGACTTCCTCAACGGCTCGGCGCTCGAGCAGCTGCCGTCGGACAAGCAGGTCGTCATGCACTGCAAGACCGGTGTCCGCTCGGCCGAGACGCTGGCGATCGTGAAGGGCGCCGGGTACGCCGACGCCGTGCACGTCGGCGGCGGCGTGGTGGCCTGGGTCAACCAGATCGACCCCAGCCAGCCGTCGTACTGACGCGTAACCCGGAGGGGTTCCCTCTCGTTGTGGGTGTGTCCTGACTCACCACAGGGAGGGAACCTCCTCATGCGTCACGCCCGCTCGAAAGCCGTAGCCCTGCTCGGCGCCGCCGCCGTCGCGGTCGCCCTGGTCAGCTCGGCCCCCGCCGCCTCCGCGAAGCCGAAGAGGACCGCCGCCGTCGCCTGGGCGCCCGCCGACACGGCGCAGATCCACCCGGGCGTGCAGATGTACACCGAGGGCGCCCAGTGCACCGGCAACTTCGTGTTCACCGACGGTGCCGGCACGACGTACGTCGGCTACGCGGCGCACTGCGCCGGCACCGGCGCGGCGACCGACACCAACGGGTGCGACGCCGGCTCCCTCCCGCTCGGCACCAAGGTCGACTTCGTCGAGGGCGGCTCGCTGGCCTCGGGCGGCACCCGGGTCGGCGGCGGCACCCTCGTCTACAGCAGCTGGCTGACCATGCAGAAGCTCGGTGAGACCGACGAGAACACCTGCGCCTACAACGACCTCGCGCTGGTGAAGGTGGACGCGGGTGACGTTGCGAAGGTGAACCCGTCGGTGCCGTTCTGGGGCGGCCCGACCGGGATCAACACCGCCGGCGCCCCGGCCGGCGACACCGTCTACTCCTACGGCAACTCCAGCCTGCGGGGCGGCATCGAGCAGCTCTCCCCGAAGCAGGGCCTGAGCCTGGGCACCGACAGCGACGGCTGGAACCACCCCGTCTACACCGTCACCCCGGGCATCCCCGGTGACTCCGGCAGCGCCTACCTCGACGCCGAGGGCAACGCGCTCGGCGTGCTCTCCACGGTGCAGCTCGCGCCGCTGGTCGGGGCGAATGGTGTCGGCGACCTCCACCACGAGCTCACCTACGCGCAGGCCAACTCCGGCCTCTCCGGCCTCGCGCTGGTGACGGGGACGGAGCCGTTCAGCCCGATCCTCTGACGGTCGGCGACTTCCTGCAGCTCGACCCCGTGCGGCCCGTAGCCGGACGGGGTCGGCTGCGTTATACGCGGCGGACCACATCCGAGCTCGGGACCGGAGGACCGAAACCCATGCTGCGCCCGCCCCCGCACCACCTGACCGCCCTTCTCAACGCGACCCGGGCCACGGCGCTCACAGCCCTGCTGGTGCTGGTCCCGATCGGCCTCGGCGTCGATCCCGGCCCGCCGCCCGGCCCGGCCCCCACCGCCTCCTCCCGCTGGGCGCCGGCCGTCCGGGCCACGATCACCCCGGGCGTCCAGATGGTCACCCGCGGCTCGCAGTGCTCCGGGAACTTCGTCTTCACCGACGCCCGGGACCGGGTGTACGTCGGGTACGCCGCGCACTGCGCCGGTCTCGGCGAGGCGACCGACACCAACGGCTGCCGGGCGCGGTCGGTGCCGCTTGGCACCCGGGTGCGCTTCGCCGCGCACATGACGTTGGTGAGCCCGGGCACCACCCACGGCTACGGACGGCTCGCTTACTCCTCCTGGCGGAACATGCGCCAGCGCAGGCTGACCGGCGGCGCACGATGCACCTACAACGACTTCGCGCTGGTCCGCGTCGAGGCGCACTACGTCCGGCACGTGAACCCGTCGCTGCCCTGGTGGGGCGGGCCCACCGGGCTCGGCCCGGGCCGGCTCGGGCAGGGCGACCGGGTCGTCGGCCACGGCTCGTCCGGACTGCGGGCCGGGCTGTCTCCGCTGGGGCCGAAGACGGGCACGTCGCTGGGGCAGTCCGGCGGCGGGTGGACGCACGACGTCTACACCGCGACGCCCGGCGTCCCCGGCGACTCCGGCTCCGGCTACCTCGACGGGCAGGGCCGCGCGCTCGGCGTGCTCTCGACGGTCGAGGTCGCGCCGCTGCCCGGGTCCAACGGGATCGGCGACCTGCGTCGCGAGCTGCGCTACGCCCAGCACTGGTCGGGGATCCGCGGGCTGCGGCTGGTCCTCGGCACCCGGCCGTTCTCCCCTGTGCCGACCGCGACTCCTGCGTCTGCGATCAGATAGGGCGATCGCCGGACGTGCGCGGGCGCGTCCGGGAGTAGATTCCCGGCATGTGGCAGCGGCGCGGCCCGACCGCGGTGATCGTCTTCCTGGCGCTCGCCGGGGTGCTGCTGGTGACCTGGGCGGCCACCGTGGGTCCGACCGGCGTGCTCGGCGGGGACGGTCCGATGCCGCACCCGCGGGAGGCGCCCACGACCTTCGAGCCGCTCCCGGAGACAGCCGAGGAAGCCGATCAGGACGAGCAGCAGCAGGGCGACAGCCTGGTCGCCGACTTCGTCGGCGTGGTCGGACAGGCGGTCGCGGTGGTGGTCGGGATCGCGGCGCTGGTGCTGGCCGGGCTGCTGCTGGTCCTGGCCGCCCGCGGGGTACGGCGACTGGTCGAGGAGGTCGCCGCGCGTCGCGGACCGCCGGACCCCGAGGCGACCGCGTTCGACGCGCTCGACGCCCGTACCCGGCTGGCCCGGGCGATCACCGAGGACGCCGACCGCCAGCGCGACCTGCTCACCTCGGGCTCGCCCCGCAACGGGATCGTGCACTGCTGGCACC
The DNA here is from genome assembly GCF_004519545.1 of Nocardioides guangzhouensis. Classification (GTDB taxonomy): domain Bacteria; phylum Actinomycetota; class Actinomycetes; order Propionibacteriales; family Nocardioidaceae; genus Nocardioides; species Nocardioides guangzhouensis. Next base: position 23,382 of record NZ_SDKM01000046.1, on the reverse strand, counting down.
GGTTCGAGGAGCTGGCCGGCGAGGCCGGGATCGGCCGCCACACCTGGGAGGCCCCCGGTGAGTTCGCGCTGCGCATCCTCACCACGATCGACGCCGACGAGGACGCGGCGTACCGGCTGACCACGCTCTACCGCGAGGCGCGGTTCTCCCACCACGAGCTGGACGAGGTCGCCCGCGAGGAGGCGCTGGATGCGCTGGTGACCATCCACCTCGGCCTCGCCGCGCGGACCGGGATCGCGCCGTGAGCCGCCGGTGGCGTCGTACCGTCCTCTGGGCCGTGGCGCTGACCGCCGGCACCTGGGTGGTGCTCGCGCTGCTCGACTTCGAGCCGGACCCGGTGCGGCTGCCGCTGCTGGTGGTCCTGGTGCTCGCGGTGATGCACCTGGTCAGCGCCGCGACCGGGTGGGACGAGCAGGCAGTGCGGCTGTGGGAGGTCGACACCGCCGAACCGGTACGGCCGGCCGGGGAGGACACCCGGCTGTCGTTCCTGGTGCGGGTGCTGACCCAGCACGAGTCGGCCCGGGAGCCCGACGGTCGCCTCGTCGAGTGCCTGGCCGAGCTCGCTGACCGCCGCCTCGAGCAGCGACACGGTGTACGCCGGGACCGCGAGCCCGAACGCGCCGGCGCGCTGCTCGGACCCGACCTGAGCAGGGTGCTCGAGGAGCCGCCGGGCCGGCGGATGTCGCTCGCGGAGGTCGACCGTCACGTGCAGAGGATCGAGGAGCTGTGACCGAGCAGATGACCGCCAGGGACGCGTCGGACCTCGCCCGCCGGGTGCTGGAGGAGGTGCAGCGAGCCGTGGTGGGCAAGCAGGAGGCGCTCACCCTGGTGCTCGCGGCGGTGCTGGCCAAGGGGCACGTGCTGCTCGAGGACTTCCCGGGGCTCGGCAAGACGCTGGCCGCGCGCTCGTTCGCGCAGGCGCTCGGGCTGGAGTTCACCCGCGCGCAGTTCACCCCCGACCTGCTGCCGGCGGACCTCACCGGGTCGTTCGTCTACGACCAGCGGGCCGGGCGGTTCGAGTTCCGGCGCGGGCCGGTGTTCACCGGCCTGCTGCTGGCCGACGAGATCAACCGGACCCCGCCGAAGACGCAGGCGGCGCTGCTGGAGGCGATGCAGGAGAGGCAGGTCACCGTCGAGGGCGAGACGTTCCCGCTGGCGGCGCCGTTCCACGTGCTCGCGACCGCCAACCCGATCGAGTACGAAGGCACCTACCCGCTTCCCGAGGCCCAGCTCGACCGGTTCCTGATGCGGGTCAGCTTCGGCTACCCCTCCGCCGACCAGGAGTACGACGTGGTGGGACGCCGGCTGGCCCGTCGCCGCGAGGAGATCGAGCTGGACCCGGTGACCGACGCCGCCGGCCTGCTGGCGGTCCAGGAGGCCGTGGAGCGGGTCGAGGTCGACGAGAGCGTCGGCCGCTACTGCGTCGCGCTCGCGGCCGCGACCCGGGCCCACCCGCAGGTGCTGACCGGTGCCTCGCCGCGCGGCTCGATCGCGCTGGTGCTCACCGCCCGGGGCTGGGCGCTGCTGCACGGCCGCGACTACGTGGTGCCGGAGGACGTCAAGGCGGTGGCGCGGGCGGCGCTGGCGCACCGGATCACCGTCAAGCCCGAGCTCTGGATGACCGACGCGTCGGGCACCTCGGTGGTGGCCGCGGTGCTCGGGCAGGTCCCCACCCCGACCACGCTCGAGACCCCGACCGCCGGGCTCCGGCCATGACCACCCCGGCCCCGGCAGCGCAACGCTGGGAACCGACCGCGGCACTGCGCCGCTCCACCGCGGTCTCGGCGCTGGCGGTCGGCTTCGCGCTGGTCGTCGGCCAGCCCGTGGTGCTGGTGCTGGCCACTCCGCTGCTGCTGCTCACGCTGCTCGCCCTCGTGCACCGGCCGGCATCCCGTCCCCGGATCCGGTCGGCGGTGGACCACACGACTCTGCACGAAGGGCAGGGCACGGTGTCCCGGCTGGTGCTCGAGGACGTGGCGGGTGCCGAGCACGTGGTCCGCATCAGCGGCCGGGCGCCGTACACCGCGCTGCACCCGTCCGGCGGGCTGACCGGATCGCTGCTGCGCGTGGGCGAGGAGCCCGCGTCGCTGGAGGTCAGTCCGCGGCGCTGGGGCCGCCGGACGCTGAGTGACGAGAAGGTGGGCCTCACCAGCAGCTGGGGCGGATTCCGGTGGGGTCCGGTGACGCTGCGCGGCGAGCTGCTGACGGTGCTGCCCGGCACCGCGCCGTACGACTCGCGGGCGGAGGTGCCGCAGCCGCTGGGCCTGGTCGGGGCACACCGGTCGCGGCGCCCCGGCGAGGGCACCGAGTTCTCCGGGATCCGCCCGTTCCAGGCAGGGGACCGGCTCCGGCGGATCAACTGGCGGGTGTCGCTGCGCTCCGAGTCGCTGCACGTGGTGGCCACGCGCGGCGAGGAGGACAGCGCGGTGCTGGTGGTGCTCGACGCGTTCGCGGAGCACGGCGCGTCGGGCGGGGTCGACGGGGCGGAGAGCTGCCTCGACGTCGGGGTGCGGGCGGCGTCGGCGCTGGCCGAGCACTACGTACGGCGCGGGGACCGGGTCGGCCTCCGGGTCCTGAGCGCCGGGGGCGCGAGCCTCTCGTACCTCGCCGGCCGCCGGCACCTGCGGCGGATCCAGGGCACGCTCGCGCGGGTCCGGCCCGGCGAGCCACGGGACCTGACCGCCGACCGGCTCCGGTTCGGCGCGACCACCGGCACCGTGGTCATCGTGCTCTCACCGATGCTGCACGAGGTGGCGGTGGCGGCGACGGTCACGCTGGCCGGCAGCGGGCTGCCGGTCATCGTGGTGGACACCCTGCCCACCGGCGCGACCCCGGCGGTGGCCCGCGACGTCGACCCGGCCATCGCCGACCTGGCCTGGCGGATGCGGCTCACCGACCGCGAGGAGCTGTTCGCCCGGCTGGCCCGGATCGGCTGCCCGGTGGTCCCCTGGCGCGGGCCGGGGACGCTCGACGAGGTCCTGCACCGGCTGGCGCGCCGGGCCCAGCTCCCGAGGGTGGCGACCCGGTGACGCCGCGGTGGACGCCCGGGCAGTGGGCGCTGCGGGCGGTGATGGCGCTGGCTCCGTTGCTGGCGGTGGTCGCGTCGGTACCGGCCGGCGCCTCGCTGCGTGGCTGGTTCCTGGTGCTGCTGGTCGTCCTCGGCGCGGTGTACGCGCTGTTCCCGGCATCGCTGGCCGGGATCGGGGTGCTGGCACTGCCGCTGGCCTGGTGGGTCGCAGTGCCCGACGACCCGCTGCACCCGATGTCGATGGTGGCCGCGGCGGCGCTGCTCGTCGCCCACGTCGCCGGCCTGGTCGCCGGGCTCGGGCCCGACCGGCTGCCGGTGGACCCGGCCCTGCTGTGGCGGTGGGTGGGCCGGTCCGCGCTCGTGCTGTCCGCCGCCCCCGTGGTGTGGCTGGTCGCGGACGCGATGGCCGAGCAGCCGGAGCAGCCCTGGATCTGGGTGGCGGGGGTGGGCGCCGCGGCCCTGGGTGCCGTGGTCGCCGGGATGCGGTTCGGGACGTCCCCGGCCGGCAGCGACGCGCTGGCCAAGGCACGGCTCGACGTCACGAACGGCTAGCGCTGCCCTCCACAGGGCTCCAGAACGCGGCGGGCACGTCCACCCGGCCGGAGGGCCGCAGCGGCGTGCCCTCCTCGAGGTAGGCCTGCGTCGCCTCGTCGTCGTGGCTCGGCGGCAGCGACCCGTCGGCGCGGACCACCCGCCACCACGGCACCGGCCCGCCGTGCAGCGACATCACCCGACCCACCAGGCGCGGCCCGCTGCCCACCACGTCGCCGATCGCGCCGTACGTCGTGACCCGGCCGCGCGGGATCCGCTCCACCGTGCTGAGCACCGCCTCGACGTACGCCTCGTCCACGTCGGACAACCTAGCGACTCCGCCGCAGTGGTCCGCGCTCCGCTGGTCGAGGAGGCGCGCCAGCGCCGTCTCCAGACCCGAGGAGCGACGGGTGGTTTCGAGACGGTCGCAGAGCGACCTCCTCAACCGGCGGTCGCGGCTGCGGCTTCCTGAGCCAGGGCGGCGAGGGCGGCGGGGAAGATCTCGGCGGGCGGGGTGACCAGGCCGGCGCCGACCTGGCCGACGCCGGCGACCCTGCCGGCCATGCCGGTGTTGATCTGGGGCAGGATGCCGGTCCGGCACACCCGGGTCACGTCGATGCCGGTCGGGGTGCCCTGGAACTCCAGGACGGGGACCGACCAGCGCGGGTTCTCGCCCAGCGTGATCTCGTGCATCCGCCGGGTGGTGGCCAGCGCGTCGGGGACCGAGCCGCCCACGAACCGCACGATCGCGGGCGCGGTGGCCATCGCGAAGCCGCCGATGCCGGCGGTCTCGGTGATCGCGGAGTCGCCGATGTCGGGGTTGGCGTCGTCCGGGCCGAAGTCGCCCAGGAACAGGCCGTCCGCGAGCTGGGCGGGACCGGTGAACCAGGCGTCGCCGGTGCCCGAGACCTGGATGCCGAAGTCGGTGCCGTTGCGGGCCATCGCGACCACCATCGTCGAGCCCGGGATGTCGCGCGCGGAGTCGAGCGCCAGCTTGCACGCGGGCATCGCGAGGTTGAGGAAGAAGTGGTCGTTGCTGCCGACGAACCGCAGCGCCTCGGCGACGTGGGCGGCGTCGGCGCCGGAGGAGACCATCGCCGGGGCGAGGTCGCGCAGCAGCATCAGGGTGCCGGCGCGGTTGCGGTTGTGGGCCTCGTCGCCCATCTGCAGCGTCTGGGTCAGGATCCCGGTGACGTCGACCGGGCCCGTGTCGGAGTCGCGGACGGCGCGGACCGCGCCCTGCAGCAGCGGCCCGAGCACGTCGCCCATCCAGCGCAGGCGGGTGAGCACCTCGGGGGAGTACGCGCCGTACCGCAGGACCTTGCCGAGGCCTTCGTTCAGCGTGCAGTGGGTACGCCGCCCGGTCGCCGGGTCCTCCAGCACGAACATCCACATCGACGGCGTGACCACCCCGGCCATCGGGCCGACCGAGGCGTGGTGGTGGCACGGGTCGAGCGAGACCGACGAGCCGGCCTCGAACAGCGCGACCGCGTCCTCGGGGTCGTCGACCAGGCCCTCGAGCGCGGCACCGCCCATGAGCGCGCCGCGCAGCGGGCCGGACGCGCGCTCCCACGCGATCGGCGGGCCGGCGTGCAGGAACTGACCCTTCTCCAGCCCGAGCAGCTCGGAGGCGGGGGCGACGTCGACCAGCGTGGCCTGGACGTCGAGCACCGCGGACAACGCCCGGGCGTTGGCGTCGCGGCGTCGCGGGTCGGCGAGCACGGTGGCCAGGTGGTCCTCCGTGCCCGGCATCGGCGGGCGCCAGTCGACGGAGCTCACCGGGACCGCCTGGGCGGCGACGGCGTCGGCGAACATAGACGCGCCGACGCTGACGACGGAAGCGGGGGCCTGGGTCGGGGTGCTCATCGGGCGTCCTCCAGCAGCTCGAGGGCGCGGCGGGTGGCCGCGGCGTTGGACAGGTGGACCTCGGCGCCGGCCTCGGCGAGTGCCGCCGCCTGACGCGCGCGGTCCTGGGGGTCGGCGTCGGTGCCGACCACCGCGACCACGACGGGAGGTGCCGCAGCGGCGATCGCGGGGGCGAGCAGTGCGGCCGGGTCCGGCTCGGCGCCGTGGCCGAGCACCACGTCCATGAGGATCACGCCGGTGCGGGGGTCGTCGGCGACCCGCGCCAGCTGCTCGAGGCGCAGGGTCGGATCGATCATCGGGTGCGCCCGGCCGGCGGTGAGGGCGTCGTCACCGAAGTCGACCATCGTCGGCCCGTCCGCGGTGAGCGCCGCGTCCAGGTCGTCGCCGAGCGCCAGCTCGGGGGAGAGCGGGATGTTGCTGCGGACCGGGCCGAGCGCCTCGGTGGCGATCAGCATCGACTCGTCGCACAGGGTGCCGCCGACGAACAGGCCGCGCAGCATCGCGCCGGTGGCCGGGCCGGCCGTGCCCTGCACCGGCCACGCCGGTACGTCGCGCCCCAGCCGCCGCAGCACGGCCTCGGCGGCCGCGGTCAGGTCCGGCTGGCCAGCACCGAGCAGGGCGAGCTCGACGGGGGTGCCCAGCCCGGCGGCGTACTCCCGCAGCGCGGCGGCCACCTCCTCGGCCGGAGGCTTGGAGACGACCACGATCAGCTCGACCGACGGGTCCGCGTCGAGCCGGCGCAGGGCCTCGCGGGTGGAGGCGCCGCCGACCGCGGCGGACAGGTCCCGGCCGCCGACGCCGAGGGCGGCCCCGACCCCGACGCCCGCGTGGTCGAGCAGGCAGAGCAGCTGCTGGCAGCCGGTCCCGGACGCGGCGACGATCCCGACCGGGCCGGGCGCGGTGGTGTTGGCGAAGCCGAGACCGACCCCGCCGACCACCGCGGTGCCGCAGTCGGGGCCCATCACCAGCAGCCCGCGGTCGCCGGCCACCGTCTTGAGCGCCACCTCCTGCTCGACCGGGACGTTGTCGCTGAAGACCATCACGTCGTGGCCGGCGTCGAGCGCGTCCATCGCCTCGGCGACCGCGCTGGCCCCGGGCACCGAGACCAGCACCAGCGAGCCCGGGGCGTCGCGGAGCGCGGTCGCCGTGGTGCGGTGCGGCTCCTCCTCGGTGGGTCCGGACGCGGCACGTGCGGTGAGCGCCTCGTCGACCGCGGCCAGGGCCCGGTCCAGCGCGCCCTCGTCGGCGTCGTCGGCCAGCCGGACCGCGACCACCATGTCGTTGGGGGAGGCGCCCTGGGGCAGCGGGAAGCCCATGCCCTCGAGGACCTCGACGTTGAGCGGGGTGGCCATCGCGACCTGCGCGGCCGCGACGCCGGTGACCCCCTGCACGGTCCGGCTGACCTGCAGCAGCCGGACGGAGTCGGCGTACGCGCCGGTCCGGAGGGTGACGTGGGTGCGAGCGTCGCTCATGCGGCGGAGGTCCCTTCGTGGTGGGGAGCGTGCGGGAGTCCGAGACGGGTGAGCGCGAGCCGGGCGCCGGCCAGCAGGCCGCGGCCGGAGGAGTGCCCGATCCGGGCCAGGTCGGAGGCCAGGTCGGCCTCGGCGGTCGTGTCGATCGCCGCGACGTACGCCGCGAACTCGGGGACCACCTCGCCGTGCAGCGCGCAGTCGAGCAGGGTCGCCGACAGCAGCGTGGTCCGGCCGAGCGCGGCCCGGACGTCGGCGTCGACGTCGTCGGTCGCGACTCCGGCGGCCCGGTGCACCGCCAGCCAGCCGCACACCTCGTCGTCGCCGTACGGCGTGAGGCCGTCGCCGCGCCCGATCCGGGACGCCACCAGGTCGGTGGGGACCGGCGCCGGGGCGGTGGTCGGGGCCGGGAGCGCCGGCACGGTCACGTCGACCAGGCGGCCGATCCGGACCGGACTGCCGTCGAGCAGCAGGGAGCCGTCGTGGACCTCGGCGGTGGCGTCCTCGAGGCCCCCGAGAGTGGGCGCGGCCAGCCGCAGCGCGCACGGAACCGCGGTCGCCGGGGTCGCGACCAGCCCGAGACACCAGCCGGCCAGGTCGACGTACAGCGCGTGCGCCCCGCGGTGCACCACGGGCAGCGGTCCGTCGGCCGCGGAGGCCAGCCGGTCCCGGACCCGCACCGGCGCCGCGACGGGCACGGCGGGCGGGTGGGGGACGGTCACGCTTCCCGACGCTAGTGGCCCCCGCTACCGTTTGCCGATGTGAGGTTGTGCCAACGATCCGCGGAAGCGAGGGACAAGTGTTGATAACCGATGCGGCGGGGAGCGCCGCGCTCGCTCGGGTCGACGCGCTGCACACCGCGCTCACCCAGATCGTGCTGGAGGGAGGCGACCTGGCCGGCATCGCGGGCGAGGTCGCGCGGGCCCTCGACGCCGGCGTCCTGGTCACCTCGACCGACGGCCGGGAGCGGGCCGCGGCGGTGACCGAGGCCCAGCGGGAGCTGCTGGTCACCCACGACTTCGTCGACCCGACCGGCCGGGTCCGGGTCGAGCGGATCGACGCCCGGGGCGCACCGGTCGCGCGCGGACAGGTCCGCGCGCTGCGGGTCGCCGCCGGGGGCACCGACCTGCTGCGCCTGATCTGCCTGCGAGCCGAGGGCGAGATCTCGGCGACCGACGTGCAGGCGCTCGAGCGGGCCAGTGCGGTCGCGGCGCTGCTCACCACCCGTGAGCAGGCGGTCGCCGCGGTCGAGAACAAGTACCAGGGCGACTTCCTCCGCGACCTGTTCCTGCGCCGCGCCGGCGACGAGCAGTACGTCGTCGAGCACGCCCGGTCCTTCGGCTGGCGACTGGACCGCCCGGTCGTGGTGGTCGCCGCCGAGATCGACCCGACCAACGAGCCGGTCTCCAGCGGCCGGCGCCGGCAGTTCCAGGAGCGGTTCTCCGCGGCCTGGCGCCAGGTCAGCCGCGAGCTCGGCGAGGGCATCCCGTCGGTCGACTTCTCCTCCGAGGTGGTCACGCTGCTCCCGGTCGCGGACGCCCCGACCGACGCCGGCACCGAGAGCCTGGCCGGTCACGACGTCGTACGCCGGGCGGTCACCGCGGTGGCCGGCGACAAGGGTGGCGGACGGCGGCCGTTCTCGGTCGGCGTGAGCCGCGTGGCCGAGTCGCTGCGCGAGCTGCCCGACGCCTACGGCCAGGCCCGGCGCGCGGTCGAGGTCGGGCGCCGGGTCAACGGCGGCGGCTCGACGACGTTCTTCGACCGCCTCGGCATCCACCGGCTGATCGCGCTGGTGCCGGACACCGGGGAGCTCGCGGCGTTCGCCGAGGACGTGCTCGGTCCGCTCGCCCAGGACACCTCCGAGGCCGCCGACCTGCGCGAGACGCTGCGGGTGCTGCTCGACACGAACTTCAACGTGGCCGAGGCGGCCCGGCTGCAGTTCTTCCACTACAACACGATGCGCTACCGGGTCTCCAAGCTGGAGCGGCTGCTCGGCCCGCTGAGCAGCGACCCGCACCTCCGGCTCGACGTCGCGGTCGCGCTGCGGGTGCTGGAGGTGACCGGGCGTTCCTGACGACCCGCCGACAATCCTTGCCAGAGCGAGCGGCGTTCCTTCGGCACCTGTCGCCGGTGAGGGTGTGTGATGGGCACCACTACGTTGAGCGCTCTCGGGGGCCTATCAGGAACTCGCCAGGAGGCACAGCATGTCGATGTTCAAGTGGGACGTGGTCGATCCCGCGCCGGGTGAGGCGGTAGCCCCACACCAGCGGCTCTCATGGGGCAAGACGGCGGGGCTCGGCGCCCAGCACGTGGTCGCCATGTTCGGAGCCACCTTCGTCTTCCCGTTGGTCATGGGGCTGGATCCCAACCTGGCCATCATGTTCTCGGGTATCTGCACGATCCTGTTCCTGCTGATCTGCAACAACAAGGTGCCCAGCTATCTCGGCACCAGCGCCTCGTTCGTGGCCGGCGTGGCCGCGATCCGCGCCCAGGGCGGTGACTCCGCCGACGTCACCGGCGCGATCATGGTCTCCGGCATCGTGCTGCTGCTGGTCGGCGTCCTCATCCACTTCCTCGGCGCGGGGATGATCCACAAGATCCTGCCGCCGGCGGTCACCGGCGCGGTCGTCATGCTCATCGGCTTCAACCTGGCGCCGGTGGTGGCCACCATCTACTGGCCACAGGACCAGTGGGTCGCGCTGCTCACGGCAGCGTTCATGGTCGTCGCCGCGTGCCTCTTCCCGGGGTTCTGGTCGCGGATCGCGGTGTTCCTCGCGCTGATCTTCGGCTACCTGCTCTCGTGGCTCTTCGACAACGTGTTCGGCCAGATCACCTCGGTGCTGCCCGGCAGCCCCGACGCGGTCGCCCATGACCGGGTGAGCTGGAGCGGCGTGAGCGCCGCGGACTGGATCGGCTTCCCGAGCGGTGACCTCGCCGACGGCGTGTCGGTCGTCCACGGTCCGAGCTTCTCCCTCACGTTCATCCTGCTCGTCCTCCCGGGCGTCATCGCGCTGATCGCCGAGAACACCGGGCACGTCAAGGCCGTGAGCGAGATGACCGGGCAGGACCTCGACCCCTACATGGGTCGGGCCATCGGCGCGGACGGCTTCGCCACCGCGCTCGCCAGCGCCTTCGGTGGATCGCCGACCACGACGTACGCCGAGAACATCGGAGTCATGGGTGCGACGAAGGTCTACTCGACCGCCGCCTACTACGTCGCCGCGGCCGTGGCCATCCTGCTCGGGCTGTGCCCCAAGTTCGGGGCCATCGTGAGCGCCACCCCGGGTGGCGTCCTCGGCGGGATCACCGTGGTCCTCTACGGCATGATCGGCCTGATCGGGGCCAAGATCTGGGTCGAGAACGGCGTCGACTTCGGCGACCCGGTCAACCTGGTCGGCCTGGCCGGCGGCATCATCGCCGGCATCGGAGGCGTCACCCTCGAGATCACCGACGACTTCGAGCTCAGCGGGATCGCGCTCGGCACCATCCTGGTGATCGTGTTCTACCACCTGGTGGACCGCGGTCGAGGTCGTGGTCAGCATCGGGGAGCCGACGAAGTGACGAAGGCGCTGTGAAGCCCGCCCCGTTCGCGTACGTCCGCCCCGGCACCCTCGAGGAGGCCCTCGAGGCGCTGGCCGCCGACCCGGGTGCCAAGGTGCTCGCGGGTGGCCAGAGCCTGGTCCCGCTGCTGTCGATGCGCCTGGCGGCACCCAGCCGCCTGGTCGACATCAACGGCCTGCCGGACCTCGACCGGGTGCGGACGGACGCGGACGGGGTGCGGCTCGGCGCCCTGGCCCGGCACGCCGACGTGCTGGCCGACGCCGACGCGGGCCGGGTCCAGCCGCTGCTGCCGCTGGCCCTGGCCAACGTCGCCCACGCCACCATCCGCAACCGCGGCACCACCGTCGGCTCGCTCGTGCACGCCGACGCGGCGGCCGAGATGCCGGTGGTGCTGCGGCTGCTCGGCGGCTCGGTCGACGTCGCGTCGGTCCGCGGCCGCCGCACCATCGCGGCCGACGACCTGTTCGCCGGTCCGTTGGAGTCCACGCTCGACCACGACGAGATCGCGGTCGAGGCGTTCTTCCCGGCGCTGGCGGCCGGGGCCGGGGTCGGCTTCGAGGAGATCGCCCGCCGGCACGGCGACTACGCGCTCTGCGGGGTCGCGGCACTGGTCGAGCGGGACGGCGACCGGGTCACCGTCGCCCGGGCCGGCTACCTGTCGGTGTGCGACGTGCCCACTGTCGTCGACCTCACCCCGGCGCTCGACGACGGTCTCGACGACGCCACCCTCGACGCCGCCGCCGACCTGGCACTGGACGCGCTGGAGCCGGCCGACGACATCCACGCCACCGCCGACTACCGCGCCCAGCTCGCCCGGGTGCTGACCGCCCGCGTCCTGCGAGCGGCGTACGACCACGCCGGTTCGAGGAGGGCCGCATGACCGAGGAGACACACGACGTCCGGCTGCACGTCAACGGCGCGACGTACGACGTGAGCGTGCCGCCCCGCCGGCTGCTGTCCGACGCGCTTCGCCACGACTGCGGCCTCACCGGCACCCACGTCGGCTGCGAGCACGGCGTGTGCGGCGCCTGCACGGTGCTCGTCGACGGCCGCCCCACGCGTTCGTGCCTGATGTTCGCGGTGTCCGCCCAGGACACCGAGATCACCACCGTCGAGGGGCTGACGAACCCCGACGGGTCGCTCGGCCCCGTGCAGCAGGCGTTCCTCGAGTGCCACGGCCTGCAGTGCGGCTTCTGCACCCCGGGCTTCCTCACCACGATCACCGCCGGCCTCGCGGAGAACCCGTCGCCGACGCGGGACGAGGCGCGGGAGATGATCGCCGGCAACCTGTGCCGCTGCACCGGCTACCAGAACATCGTCAAGGCCGTGGAGCGCGCCGCAGAGCTGGGGTCGGCCACATGACCACCAAGCTGTTCGGCACCAAGGTCAACCGGGTCGAGGACCAGCGCTTCCTCCGCGGCCGGGGCCGGTACGTCGACGACGTGCTGCCCGGCCCGACCCTGCACGCCGCGGTGCTGCGCTCGCCGCACGCCCACGCCCGGATCCGCGCGATCGACGTCGACGCGGTGCTCGACATCGAGGGCGTGCACGCCGTCTGGACCTACGACGACCTCACCGGCGCGATGGCCGAGCCGCTGCCGCTGCTGATCCCGCACCCGACGCTGACCCACGGCCGCACGCAGTACGCCCTGGCGAAGGACGAGGTGAACTACGTCGGGGAGGCGATCGCGTTCGTGGTCGCCGAGGACAGGTACGTCGCCGAGGACGCGCTGTCCGCGATCGTCGTCGACTACGAGTTCCTCCCGCCGGTGGTCGGCATCGCCGCCGCCCGGGCCGCGACCAACCTCGTGCACGACGACGTGCCCGGCAACGTCGGCGCCCGGATGGAGCAGGAGAACGGCGACGCCCGCGCCGCGATCGCCGCTGCCCCGCACACCCTCACCCTCGACCTCGACATCGAGCGCAGCGCCTGCATGCCGATGGAGGGCCGCGGCACGGTCGCCCGCTGGGACCCCGACTCCGCGCGCCTCCAGGTGTGGACCTCCACCCAGACCTCGACCGGTGTGCGCGCCGCGGTCGCCGCCAAGCTCGGCCTCGACCTCGGCCAGGTCGACGTGATCACCCCCGACGTCGGCGGCGGGTTCGGCGTGAAGATCAACCACCCCTGGCCCGAGGAGCTGCTGGTGCCGCTGGCCGCCCGCACCCTGGGCCGCCCGGTGAAGTTCACCGAGGACCGCCGCGAGCACTTCATCTCCTCCGCGCACGAGCGCGCGCAGGTGCAGCACATCGAGGTCGGCTACGACGACGAGGGCCGGATCCTCGGGCTGGACGTGGAGTTCTGGCACGACCACGGCGCCTACACGCCATACGGCCTGATCGTCCCGATCATCACCTCCACCCAGCTGCTCGGCCCGTACAAGCCGGCCAACTACCGGGTGGTCTTCGAGAGCCTCTACACCAACACGGTCATGGTCACGCCGTACCGCGGCGCCGGTCGCCCGCAGGGCTGCTACGCCATGGAACGGACCATGGACGCGATCGCGAAAGACCTCGGCAAGGACCGCACCGAGGTGCGGGCGGTGAACTTCATCCAGCCCGACGAGTTCCCCTACGAGCACGGCCTGGTCTTCCAGGACGGCCGGCCGCTGACCTACGACTCCGGCGACTACCCGGCGTCGCTGGAGAAGATCAAGAAGCTGGTCGGCTGGGACGAGTTCGAGCAGTTCCGCGCCGAGATGGCCGCCGAGGGACGACGGGTCGGCATCGGCCTGGCCTGCTACGTCGAGGGCACCGGCGTCGGCCCCTACGAGGGCGCGCACGTGCACATCGAGACCTCCGGCAAGGTCAAGGTCGCCACCGGCCTGACCACCCAGGGCCAGGGCCACGCGACGGCGTTCGCGCAGATCGTGGCCGACGAGCTCGGGGTGCGGTTCGAGGACGTCGAGGTGGTCACCGGCGACACCCGCCGGATGCCGTACGCCGTCGGCACCTTCGCCTCCCGCGCCGCGGTGATGAGCGGGTCCGCGATCCACCTGGCCGCCAAGCGCGCCAAGGAGAAGGCGCTGCGGATCGCCGCGGACGCGCTGGAGGCCTCGGTCGAGGACCTCGAGCTCGCCGAAGGCAAGGTGACCGTGCGCGGCACCGACACCTCGATCGACCTCGGCACCGTCGCGGTGCTGTCGAACCCGCTGCGCTACGCCTTCGACGAGGCGTCCAAGGCGGCCACCCAGTTCAGCGTCGGCGACCCCGGCAAGCCGCCGGTCGCGGAGGACGACGAGCCGGGCCTGGAGGGCAAGGACTTCTACAGCCCCGAGCGGTCGACGTTCGCCTCCGGCATGCACGCGGTGATCGTGGAGACCGACCCGCTGACCGCGGAGATCCGGATCCTGAAGTACGCCGTGGTGCACGACTGCGGCCACCTGATCAACCCGATGATCGTCGAGGGCCAGATCCACGGCGGCGTCGCCCAGGGCGTCGGGGGAGCGCTCTACGAGCGGATGGCGTACGACGAGTCCGGGCAGCTGCTCAACGCGTCGTTCATGGACTTCCTCATGCCCTACGCCAGCGAGGTCCCGGAGTCGATCGACATCGACCACCTCGAGACCCCGTCGCCGCTCAACCCGCTCGGCATCAAGGGCGCCGGCGAGGCCGGGGTGATCCCGTCCGCCGCCGTGTTCGCCGCCGCGATCGAGGACGCCGAGGGCTTCCCGATCACCGCGATGCCGATCTCGCCGTCCGAGCTGTTCGCGCTGCGGAAGCGGCACGCCCCGGTGGTCGAGGAGGTCGCGCAGCGACCGTCTCGAAACTCCTCGGTCGAGGAGCCGAGGGACGAGGCGTCTCGAAACCACCCGACAAGGAGCACTGACCGATGAAGTTCACCGGAGATGCCACGCTCAACGCCCCCGTCGACCGGGTCTGGGACGCGCTGCTCGACCCGAACGTGCTGGTGCGCACGATCCCCGGGTGCGAGCGGCTCGAGGCGACCGGCGAGAACGCCTACGCGATGACGGTCACCGCCGGGGTCGCCGCGATCAAGGGCACGTACGCCGGGTCGTGCGAGCTCTCCGACCTCCAGCCCGGCTCGTCCCTGGTGATGAGGCTCCAGGGTGCCGGCGCGCCCGGCACCATCGGCGCCGACGTCGACGTGGCGTTCCGCGACAACGGCGACGGCACCACCCTCGTCGCCTACGACGCCGACGCGGTCGTCGGAGGCATGGTCGGCGGTGTCGGCCAGCGGATGCTCACCTCCGTCTCCCGCCGGATGGCCGGCGAGTTCTTCGGCAACATCGACGCGGTGCTCACCGGCGCCGCCCCGGCCGCCGCTCCCGCGGCCGCACCCGCCGCGCCCGGCGAGCCGGCTCCGGCTCCCGGGGTGTTCGTCGCCCCGCCGCGCGCCGCCGCCGGCCCTTCGGAGGACTTCTTCAAGGGCGTCCTCCTCGGCGCCGGCCTGGTGCTGGCCGGGGTGGTGGTCGGCGGGCTGTTCGGGCGGCGGCGGTGATGGTCGGATTCCCCGGTCGACCGGGGAATCCTGCACATGACGGGCAGAACTTCGCCCGACAAGTGCAGGATCTGCCCGTCAAGTTACCCGGAGGAGATGCATGAGCGAGCTCACCGTCGAGTCCACCGCCCGCGCGATGGCGGACGCCGTACGGCGACGCGAGATCTCGGCGCGGGAGCTGATGGAGCTGCACCTCGCCCGGATCTCCGAGCGCAACCCCGAGCTGAACGCGATCGTCTCGCTGGACGAGGAGCGGGCGCGGGAGGGGGCGGCGGCCGCGGACCAGCGGCTCGCCAGCGGCGCGGAGGTCGGCCCCCTGCACGGGCTGCCGTTCGCGGTGAAGGACACCCACGCGGCGGCCGGCTGGCGGACGACCTACGGCTCGGTGCTGTACGCCGACCACGTCGCCGACCACGACAACCTCTTCGTCGAGCGGATCCGCGGCGCGGGCGCGGTGCTGGTCGGCAAGACCAACGTGCCCGAGTTCGCGGCCGGCTCCCACACCTTCAACCGGGTCTTCGGCACCACGCTCAACCCGGTCGACCCGACCCGGTCCGCGGGTGGCTCGTCCGGCGGCGCCGCCTGCGCTCTCCGGGCGGGGATGGTCCCGCTCGCCGACGGCTCCGACATGGGCGGCTCCCTGCGCAACCCCGCGTCGTTCTGCGGCGTGGTCGGCCTGCGCCCGTCGCTCGGCCGGGTCCCCGAGTGGCCGCACCCTAACGCCTGGGAGACCACGTCCGTCGGCGGGCCGATGGCGCGCAACGTCGGCGACCTCGCGCTGCTGCTGTCCGTGCTGGCCGGACCCGACCCGCGTGCACCCCTCGCGCTCGGCGACCCCGGCAGCACGTTCGCGGCGCCGCTCGACGGCTCCCTGGCCGGCCTGCGGGTCGCGCTCTCGGAGGACCTCGGGGGAGCCTTCGAGGTCGACGACGAGGTCCGCGCCGTCGTCGCCGGGTCCGCGGCCACGTTCACCGCGAACGGCGCGAGCGTGCACACCGCCCACCCGGACCTGTCCCTGGCCGACGACACCTTCCGCACGCTGCGGGCCTGGCACTTCCAGGCGCGGTACGGCGCACTGCTCGCCGAGCACCCGGACGCGTTCAAGTCGTCGCTCGCCGACAACATCCGGGCGGGGGAGTCGCTCACCGGCGCCGACGTCGCCCGCGCCTACGTGCGGCGCACGTCGCTGGCGGAGACGATGCGGCAGTTCTTCACGACGTACGACGTGCTGGTGCTGCCGGTCTCCCAGGTCCCGCCGTTCCCGGCCGACCAGGAGTTCCCGACCGCGATCAACGGCCGGCCGATGGAGACCTACCTCGACTGGATGCGCTCGGCGTACTTCATCACCGTCACCGGCTGCCCCGCTATCTCGGTCCCGGCCGGCCACACCCGCGACGGCCTCCCGGTCGGCATCCAGGTCGTCGCGCCGCACGGCGCTGACCGGCGGCTGCTGGAGATCGCGTCGGCCTTCGAGGCGGCCAGTCGCTAGGGCTCCACGTCCCACGCCCGTCCGGCCTCGCTGTCCCACCTCCTCAGCCGCAGTGCGATCGCCGTGATCGGCGGCGCCACCGCGACCATCTTGAGCGCCTCGGTGAGCTGGTCGTCGAAGACGCCGCGGGCCAGGGTCAGGTGCGGAACCCAGCGACCCGGGCTGGTCAGCGGCGACCCGCCGTTGCCGAGCACCGCCTGTGCGTGCGCGTGCAGCTCGAGCAGCGGCCGGTCGACGACGATGTGCCGGGCCAGCACCCACCGCCGGCGGGCGTGGAAGAGCAGGGGAGCGCCGATCAGGAGCTCGATGGGCAGTCGCAGCGCGATCGGCGTCAACGCGCGCTCGGCGTCGGCGGCCACCTCCTCGCGAGTGTCCAGCGTGACGTGCGGCCGGTTCGTCGGTCCCGTGTGCCGGGCCAGGCTGGGCAGGCCGGCGTCCTTGAGCACGTCCCACTGGGCGCGGACCGCGTCGTCGGTCCGCCGGTCGAAGGTGAGCTCCAGCGCCTGCACCATGCCGCCCATCCCAGCACAACCGCGGGCGCCGGCCCGTGCGATGCTGCGCGCATGCCCGCCGACCCCGCCACCTTCGCCGAGGACGTCATCGACCAGCCGGTGCGCCGCCAGCTCGAGGTGTTCCTCGACGAGCACCGGGCCGGCCTGCGCGACAGCCTCGACGGGCTCACCGAGGAGCAGGCCAGGCGCTCGCTGGTGCCGTCCCGCACCACGCTGCTCGGCCTGGTCAAGCACGCGACGTTCGTCGAGCGGGTCTGGTTCGACGAGGCGGTGACCTGCCGGTCGCGCGCCGAGATCGGGATCCCCGACACCCCCGACCAGTCGTTCGTGCTCGATCCGGAGGACACGATCGCCTCGGTGCGGGCGGCGTACGTCGCGGCCTGCGCGGACTCCCGTCGCGCGGTCGCCGACCTCGGCCTCGACGACCTGCTGCCCGGCAACCGTCGCGGGCCGCTCCCGCTGCGCTGGGTCTACCTGCACATGCTCCGCGAGCTGGCCCAGCACTGCGGCCATGCCGACATCCTGCGCGAGCAGGTGCTGACCGCGGACGGTGCCGCCGACTCCGGCCCGACCGGCTGACCGACCCCAGTTCTCCACAGTGCCGGGGCGCGCGCTGTGGAGGCGCGGTTGAAATCTGTGGACGGAAATGCCCGTCCTGTGGAGGGATTCGGCATGTCGGGAAATTGGCCGAAATAGTTTCGCCGAACCCCTTGTGCGGGGTGTCTCCGAGGACGTAGAACTTCTCCACCGCACTCCTTCGGGAGGGCGGGGATCGGTCGGAACGAAAGATCCGTACGGCGGTCGCCAGCTCGCTGGGGGCCAGGCCGCGGAGGCCGGGTGACGAGGCCACCGGGATCGGACGTGACGACGGGATCGACCGGAAGCGTCACCGGTACCGGTCAGCCGAAGGGCCCTTGTGACTCATACTCACAAGGGCCCTTCACCTTTGGTGCGCAGACGGATCGGCCGGACCGGCCCGTCGTGGACGACGGGTCGGGCGCGGCCGCCCGCGCCGGCAACGACTGTGCCACGGCGTACGGGCCCAGTGCCAATGCCGCACCCATGGTGGCGCCCCGACGTGTCCTGCGGATGCCGGGCCGATGCCGGACCAGTGACGTCCCGATGACCGGCAGTCGTCCACAGCAACCGGTCCGGACCTGTGGACGAATCCCCCGTGTCTGTGGACGGATAGTGCCACTCTGTGAACGACGCGACCGGAGAGCCGAAGGGCCCTTGTGACTCATACGCACAAGGGCCCTTCACCTTTCCGGCGGCCCCTCCAACGTCGCCGACTCGGTGGCTCGCCCCGAGCCGTACCCGCTCGCCCGCCGCCGATTCACCGGCACCGACCAGGACAAGACCGCTGCCGCTCCCGGCGGCGGACCTCGCCGCAGAAGCCCACGGACCGGGCGCGGTGCCACCTCCGCGGCGGATCCGACAGACTGGGTCCGTGACCTCGACCGCGTTCTACACAGTCATGCACTCGGTGGTCCCGCCGCTGGCGAGGACGATCTGGAGGCCGACGGTGCGCGGCCTCGAGAACGTGCCGAAGACCGGGCCCGTGATCCTGGCCAGCAACCACCGCAGCTTCGTGGACAGCGTGGTCATCCCGTGCGTGGTGCCGCGCAAGGTGGTGTTCCTCGCGAAGTCCGACTACTTCGAGGGCACCGGGGTGAAGGGCGCGCTGCAACGCGGCTGGTTCGCGGGGCTCGGCATGCTGCCGGTCGACCGCGACGACTCCAAGGCGGCCCTGGCCAGCCTCGACACCGCGCTGGCCGTGCTCGGGCAGGGCGAGGCGTTCGGGATCTACCCGGAGGGCACGCGCTCGCGCGACGGCCGGCTCTACCGCGGACGCACCGGCGTGGCGCACCTTGCGCTGACCGCCGGCTGTCCCGTCGTACCGGTCGGGCTCACCGGCACCGAGGACATCCAGCCGGTCGGCTCCAGCCTTCCGCGTCTCGCGAAGGTGACGGTGGAGTTCGGCGAGCCGATCCACGTCACCGGTCGGTACGACGGGGTCCCCGCGGGCCGCGCCCGGCGCGAGGTCACCGACGAGATCATGGCCGCGATCCAGGCGCTGAGCGGCCAGGAGCCGGCCGGGGTCTACAACGACCGCGCGCCGGACGCGTGAGTGCTTGAACTTCCCCTTGCGTGGTACTAGCAAGGAAGGACGACGGAGAGAGGTGACCGATGGCCAGGCGTGCGCCGGACCGTGACATCGACGAGGCCGAGCTCGAGGTCGACCACCCCAAGGACGCGGCCGCCGGGTTGACCGCCGTCGGCGTGACCATGAAGCGCGCGGTCGAGCAGATGGGCGTGCGCCGTACCGCCCGGACCCTGCTCCGGCTCAACCAGGCCGACGGGTTCGACTGCCAGGGCTGTGCGTGGCCGGACCCCGATCCAGGCCACCGGCACACCGCGGAGTTCTGCGAGAACGGCGCCAAGGCGGTCACCGAGGAGGCCACCCTCCGCCGGATCGACCGTGACTTCTTCGCCCGGCACTCGCTCGAGGACCTGGCCGGCAAGACCGACTACTGGCTCGGCCAGCAGGGGCGGCTGACCGAGCCGATGGTCCGCCGTCGTGGGGCCACCCACTACCAGCCGATCTCGTGGGACGACGCGTTCGCGATGGTCGCCGAGCACCTCGGTGGCCTGGGCTCGCCGGACGAGGCGGTGTTCTACACCTCGGGCCGCACCTCCAACGAGGCGGCGTTCGCCTACCAGCTGTTCGTGCGCGCCTTCGGCACCAACAACATGCCCGACTGCTCGAACATGTGCCACGAGTCGACCTCGGTCGCGCTGGCCGAGGTGATCGGCATCGGCAAGGGCAGCGTCCACCTCGAGGACGTGCACCGCGCCGAGCTGATCGTGATCGTCGGGCAGAATCCCGGCACCAACCACCCGCGGATGCTGAGCGCGCTGGAGATCGCGAAGAAGAACGGCGCGAAGATCATCGCGGTCAACCCGCTGCGCGAGGCCGGGCTGGTGAAGTTCCGCAACCCGCAGACCGCACGCGGGCTGAGCGGGGTCGGCACCGAGCTCGCCGACCTGCACCTGCCGGTGCGGGTCAACGGCGACCTCGCCCTGTTCCAGGCGATCGGCTCGCTGCTGGTGCAGTGGGACGCGCTGGACCACGACTTCATCGACGCGCACACCACCGGGTTCGAGGAGTGGGCCGCGCACGTCCGTGACGTCGACTGGGCCGCCGTCGAGCGGGCCACCGGGCTCGACCGGGCGCTGATCGAGGAGGCCGCGGGCATGTTCCGCGACTCCTCGGCCACGGTCCTGTGCTGGGCCATGGGCATCACCCAGCACCGCAACGCGGTCGCCACGATCAAGGAGTTCGCCAACGTCACGTTCGCCCAGGGCAACATCGGCAAGCCCGGGGCCGGGCTCTGCCCCGTGCGCGGGCACTCCAACGTGCAGGGCGACCGGACGATGGGGATCTGGGAGCGGCCGCCGGCGCACTTCCTCGACGCGCTGCAGGCGGAGTTCGGGTTCGACCCGCCCCGCGAGCACGGCTACGACACCGTGGAGGCGATCCGGGCGCTGCGCGACGGCAAGGCGAAGACCTTCTTCGCGCTCGGCGGCAACTTCGTCTCCGCCGCGCCCGACACGCACCTCACCGAGGACGCGATGCGCAACGCCGCGCTCACCGTGCAGGTCTCCACGAAGCTCAACCGCTCCCACGCCGTGACCGGCGACGAGGCGCTGATCCTGCCCACCCTCGGGCGCAGCGAGCGGGACCGCACCGGCGGCCACGACCAGCGGGTCACGGTCGAGGACTCCATGTCCGCCGTGCACGCCTCCCGCGGACCCCTGAAGCCGGCCAGCCCGCACCTGCGCTCCGAGGTGGACATCGTCTGCTCGCTGGCGCAGGCGGTGCTCGGCGACCGGCACGGCATCCCGTGGACGGAGTTCCGTGCCGACTACGCCGCGATCCGCCGCCGGATCGCCAACGTCGTGCCCGGCTGCGCGGCGTACGACGAGAAGGTCGACCAGCCCGGCGGCTTCGTGCTGCCGCACCCGCCGCGGGACTCGCGGACCTTCCCGACCACGGAGCAGAAGGCGATCTTCACCGCCAGCCCGATCGACGTGCTGCACGTCCCCGAGGGTCGGCTGCTCATGCAGACGCTGCGGTCGCACGACCAGTTCAACACCACGATCTACGGCCTCGACGACCGCTACCGCGGGATCTCCAACGGGCGCCGCGTGGTGTTCGTGCACCCGGACGACATCACCGCGCTCGGGCTCGCCGGCGGTCAGGTGGTCGACCTGGTCAGCGAGTGGACCGACGGGTCCGAGCGCCGGGCGCCGGCGTTCCGGGTGGTGGCCTACGAGCAGCCACGGGGCTGCGCGGCGGCGTACTACCCCGAGACCAACCCGCTGGTACCGCTCGACTCCACCGCGGTCGGCAGCAACTGCCCGACCTCGAAGTCGATCATCGTGCGGCTCGAGCCCGAGCTCGCCGGTGGCGGCAGCTCCGGCCACGGCGGCGAGCACGGCCAGGACGAGGGCCACAAGTCGCGCGTGGCGCCCGAGCAGCTGAGCTGACCCCGTCACGGAGCCGACCCGTCTGGGCGGGGCGGTCGGGGGAACCGAAG
Organism: Nocardioides guangzhouensis; assembly: GCF_004519545.1. Classification (GTDB taxonomy): domain Bacteria; phylum Actinomycetota; class Actinomycetes; order Propionibacteriales; family Nocardioidaceae; genus Nocardioides; species Nocardioides guangzhouensis. Next base: position 1,863 of record NZ_SDKM01000046.1, on the reverse strand, counting down.
GGTGCCTGTCGACGAAAGGGGTCGATCATGCAGGTTGCCCTGGTGCTCTTGATCCTGGCGGCGCTCGCCGTGGCGGCGGTCGCCTACGTGGTGGTGGCCGCGTCCCGGAGAGCCATGGGGGTCGTCCACGCGGTCGCGCACGAGTCCGGACGGCACGTGCTCTACCGGGTGCCGCAGGGACAGGACCCCGCGGCCGTCGTCGCCGCCCTGCACGGGCACGGCTTCGACGCGGTGAGCGAGCCCGGTCCGCGCGGCGTCGACGTGGCCGTGCCCTGCCGGGCCGACGACCCGGACGTCCGTGAGCGGGTGCGCGCGGTGATCGCCGTACCCGTACCCGGAAACCTGGAGGGCGACCCTGCACCCGCCGGTCGGGTGCGGTTCGCCGACGAATGAGGCCAGCCGGGATCCGGGTACGGGCCGGCCATGGGAGTGCGCACGGTCGGGATCGAGGAGGAGCTGCTGCTCGTCGAGCCCGGGACGCGCGGCGTCTCGTCGCGGGCGCACGAGGTGCTCAAGGAGTTCCGCGAGCACGGCGCCGGGCGGGGAAGCGGTCCCCGGCCGGCGACCGACGAGCTCGACCAGGAACTGTTCCGGCACCAGCTCGAGACCCGGACGGACCCGGCCACCGACCTCGGTGACGCGCTGGCGCAGGTGGTCGCGGCCCGTCGTACGGCGGGCGAGGCCGCGCGGGCGACCGACCTCGCCCTGGTCGCCGCGGGCGTGGTGCCGGCCGGCGACTTCGAGCCCGACCTGACCCGCAACGACCGCTACCAGCACATGCTCGCGACGTACGGCGACGTGGCCCGCGCCGGCGGCACCTGCGGCATGCACGTGCACGTCGCGATCGGCTCCGACGACGAGGGCGTGCGCGTGATCGACCGGCTCGCGCCGTGGCTGCCGGTGGTGCTCGCGCTGAGCGCCAACTCGCCGTTCTACCGCGGCACCGACACGGGGTACGCCTCCTGGCGGGCCCAGGTGTGGAGCCGCTGGCCCAGCGCCGGGCCGACCGAGCCGTTCGGATCGCTCGAGGGCTACCGCCGGGTCTCGCAGGAGCTGATCGACCTCGGCGCCGCCCGCGACTCCGGGATGCTCTACTTCGACGCCCGGCTCTCCGAGGGCAACCCGACCGTCGAGGTGCGGACCCCGGACGTGTGCACCGACCCGGAGGACGCGGTGCTGGTCGCCGCGCTGGTGCGTGGGCTGGTGACGACCCTCGCCGAGGACGACGCACCGGGCATCGGTCCGGGTGCTGCTCCGGGCACTGCTTCGGGCGCTGGTCCGGGCGCTGGTCCGGGCGCTGGTCCGGGCGTCGGTCCGGACACTGCCTCGGGCGCTGGTCCGGGCGCTGGTCCGGGCGCTGCCTCGGGCCCCGGTTCGGGCTCCGGTTCGGGCTCGGGTTCGGGCGTCGGGCCGTGGCGCGTGGAGACCCTGCGGGCCGCCCAGTGGCGGGCCTCGCGGTACGCCGTCTCCGACCGGCTCGTGCACCCGGTCGACCGCACCCTCGCGCCGGCCCGCGACGTGGTGCAGGCGCTCGTCGACGCCGTACGGCCCGCCCTCGACGAGGCCGGCGACACCGAGCGGGTCGAGGCCGGTGTCGACCGCGTCCTGCACGCCGGCGGCGCCGCCCGCCAGCGCGCGGCGTACGAACGAGGCGGCTCCGTCGACGCCGTCGTCGACGACCTGGTCGCCCGGACCGAGGCCACCTGGGACGAGCCCGGGCGGCCCGGGGTGCCGTAAGCCCGCAATTGCAGCCGTGTGACAGATCCGGCGGCCGATTCCGTGTCGTACGGCCGCAATTGCAGCCTTGTGACATGGCGGGCGGACGAGCGCTGTGCCATACGGCTGCAATTGCAGCCGCGTGAC
>NZ_SDKM01000045.1 GCF_004519545.1 Nocardioides guangzhouensis | reverse complement strand
GCTGGTCGTCGTGGAAGACCGGGATGTCGAGAGACTTGCGCAGCCTGGCCTCGATCTCGAAGCAGCGCGGGGCGGCGATGTCCTCGAGATTGATGCCGCCGAACCCGGGGGCGATCATCTCGACGGCCTTGACGATCTCGTCGGTGTCCTGGGTGGCCAGGCAGATCGGCCAGGCGTTGATGTTGGCGAACCGCTTGAACAGGGCGGCCTTGCCCTCCATCACCGGGAGCGCGGCGCCGGGGCCGATGTTGCCGAGGCCGAGCACCGCCGAGCCGTCGGTGACCACGGCGACGCTGTTGCCCTTGATCGTCAGCCGGGGGACGTCGGCAGGGTTCGCGGCCAGCGCGGAGGAGACCCGCCCGACGCCCGGGGTGTAGGCCATCGACAGGTCGTCGCGGTTCTTCAGCGGCACCTTGGAGGTGACCTCGATCTTGCCGCCGATGTGCAGCAGGAAGGTGCGGTCGGAGACCTTGTGCACCTCGACGCCCCTGATCTCCTCGACGCAGGCGACCAGCTGGTGGCTGTGCTCCTCGTTGGCCGCGGAGCAGGTGACGTCGACGACCAGGCGGTCGTGGCGCGACTCCGCCATGTCGATCGCGGTGACGATGCCGCCGGCCTCGGAGATCTTCGTGGCCACGGCTCCGATGACCCCGTGGTCGGGCGCGGTGTAGAGGCGCATGGTGATCGAGTACGACGACGGGGTGGCTGCCATGGCACCAACCTTTCTCCGTGCGCGTGGTTACGCACAAGTCACCTACGGCCACAACGACCACAACGACCCCGTCCGCCGATTTGCACTACGTTCGCCAGAGTGCAAAACTGCACTCTGTGACGGAAAGTGCAATCGCATCGCGGAAGGTGGACACCGCCCACCGGATCACCGTGTGCGCCCAGCGGCTGACCGACGAGCGCGGGTTCGACGGCTTCACCATGGACGACCTGGCCGAGGCCGCGGGCGTCTCGCGGCGGACCCTGTTCAACTACTTCCCCAGCAAGGTCGACGCCGTGCTCGGCCACGGCCCCGAGGTCGACGAGGACGTCGTCCAGGAGTTCCGGGACCGCGGCCCCACCGGCGACCTGGTCGAGGACATCGGCGCGCTGATCTCCCGGATCCTCACCGTCAAGGGGTTCGACCGCGACGAGGCCGAGGTGGCCCGGCGCGTGATCCGGTCGACCCCCCGGCTGCACGCCGCGGCGCACGACCGGTTCGAGTCGATCACCCGCGACTTCACCGCGCTGCTGCAGGAGCGGGAGGGGACGGGGTTCTCCGAGGAGCGCGGCCGGATCCTGCTGATGATCGTGGTCGCGCTGCACGACGTGGTGCTCGACCAGGTCCTCGCCGACCCGGCCGGCCGGCTCTCGATGGGCGAGGCGTACGTCGACGCGCTCCGCACCGCTCGCGACCTCCTGTCCTGACCGACAGCACCGACCCGCCGCACCGACCCAGACCAGATCACACTCATCTCACGGGGAGACACGAACACCCATGGCACGCCTGCTCTACCGCATCGGCACGACCGCCTACCGGCGCTGGCCGCTGTTCCTGACCGGCTGGCTGGTCGCGATGGTCGCCGTCGGCGCCGTCGCCGCGACCATGTCCAGGCCGATGACCGATGCCTTCTCCATCCCGGGCATCCCCTCCGAGAAGGCCGCCGACCTCCAGGCCGAGCTGTTCCCGGAGTCAACCGACGCCTTCGACCAGGCGACGGTGACCGTCGTCGTCGCCGCGCCCGACGGGCACACCCTCGCGGAGCCGACGTACTCCGACGCCGTCGACGACCTGATCGCCGACCTCGAGGACGGCCCGCAGATGCCGGCCGACACCCCGCTCGCCAACCCGGCCGTGGCCTGGCCCGAGCAACAGAAGGGCATGGTCGACCAGGCCGTCGAGGGCGGTACGCCGCGCGACCAGGCCGTCGCCGACGCCGAGGCCGTGTCCTCGCTGAGCAAGGACGGCCGGGTCGGCACCATCACCTGGAGCTTCGACGTCGACACCGTCGCCGACGTGCAGCCGGCCACCCAGGACGCCGTCAACGACGCCCTGGCGACGGCCCGCGACGCCGGCATCACTGCCGAGGCGAACGGCGCCGGCATGAGCAGCATGGCGCCGCCCGGGGGCGCCTCCGAGCTGATCGGCATCGCGATCGCGCTGCTCGTGCTGGTGCTCACCTTCGGCTCGCTGGTCGCGGCCGGCCTGCCGATCCTCACCGCGATCTTCGGGGTCGCGCTCGGCATGACCGGCATCACCGCGATGACCGCGTTCATGGACATCGGGTCCAGCACCCCGATGCTGGCCACGATGATCGGCCTGGCTGTCGGCATCGACTACGCGCTGTTCATCCTGGCCCGCTACCGCAACGAGCTCGAGCACACCGGAGACCGCTCCGAGGCGGTCGGTATCGCGGTCGGCACCGCCGGTTCGGCGGTGGTCTTCGCCGGCCTCACCGTCCTCATCGCGCTGGCCGCGCTCTCCGTGGTCGGCATCCCGTTCCTGACCGCGATGGGCCTCGCGGCCGCCGCCACCGTGCTGATCGCGGTGCTGGTCGCGCTCACCCTGCTGCCGGCGGTGCTCGGGATGACGAAGTCGAAGGCGTTCGGCGGCCGGGTCCGGAAGCACCTCCCGAAGCGCGACGAGCGCGGCCGGATCCGCAACAACGGCACCCGCTGGGCCAGCCTGGTCGGTCGCCGCCCGGTCGCCGTCGTGCTGCTCGTCGTGGTCGCGCTGGGCGCGCTGGCGGTACCGCTGAAGGACCTGCACCTCGCGTTCCCCACCGACAGCACCGCCGCCGCGGACACCACGCAGCGCAAGGGCTCCGACCTGATCGCCGACGCGTTCGGCGCGGGCCGCGACGCCCCGATGCTGGTCGTCGTCGACGGCCGTGACCTGCCCGCCGACGACCGCGCCGCGGCGTATGGCGAGGTGGCGGCGTGGGCGGCCGACCAGCCGGACGTCCGCAACGCGCAGGTCGTCGGCGCCAACGAGGACCAGAGCGGCGCGCAGATCATGGTGACCCCGCGCACCGGCCCGGACGAGACCGCCACCGAGGACCTGCTCACCGCGCTCCGCGACGGGCAGGCCGGGATCGAGGCCGACACCGGCACCACCATCGGCGTCACCGGCCTCACCGCGATCACCACCGACGTCTCCGAGCGGCTCAGCGACGCGCTGCCGATCTACCTCGCCGTGGTCATCGGGCTGGCGTTCCTCCTGCTGATGCTGGTGTTTCGCTCGATCCTGGTGCCGCTCACCGCCACCCTGGGCTTCCTGCTCTCGGTGCTGGCCACGCTCGGCGCGACCGTCGCGGTCTTCCAGGAGGGCGCTCTCGGGATCATGGAGGGCCAGCCGATCGTGAGCTTCATGCCGATCTTCCTGATCGGCGTGGTCTTCGGGCTCGCGATGGACTACCAGGTCTTCCTGGTCACCCGGATCCGCGAGGCGCACGTGCACGGGGCGTCGCCGCGCGAGGCCGTCGTCGACGGCTTCCGCAACAGCGCCCGGGTGGTGGCCGCCGCCGCGGTGATCATGACCGCCGTGTTCGCGGCGTTCATGCTCCAGGACGAGCCGATCATCAAGTCGATGGGCTTCGCGCTCGCGGTCGCGGTCGTGTTCGACGCGTTCGTGGTGCGGATGACGCTGATCCCGGCGGTGATGTACCTCCTCGGCGAGAAGGCCTGGTGGCTGCCCCGCTGGCTCGACCGGCTGTTGCCGAACGTCGACGTCGAGGGCGAGTCGCTGGAGCGACCGCACCTGGCGACGGCGTACGGCGACCGGCCGGAGGGTCAGGACGACCCGGACGACGAGCGCGAGCTGCAGCCCGCCGGGGCCTGACCTCGCAGGAGCGCTCCCCGGGGCACGCCACCGACTACGGTTGGTGGCGTGCCCCAGGCCTGCCGGAACCCCGGGATCCTCGCCGCCGTACGACCCGCGGAACCGGAGGACTGAGCGACCCGTGCCCGAGACCCTCGCGCCGGCGCCGCGACGCCTGTTCCTGGGCGTGGCCGTCGCCGTGGCGCTGGCCCTGGTCGCCGTCCTGGCGGCCGTGTTCCTGGGCGGCGAACCCGACGTCCAGCCGGTCGACCAGGGGCGCGCCGGCCCGGTCCTGCTGGTGCCCGGGTACGGCGGCAACACGGCGTCGCTCGAGGTCCTCGCCGCCACCCTCCGCGCCCACGGCCGGGAGGCCGAGATCGTGCCCGCGCCCGGCGACGGCCGCGGCAACCTGCGCGGGCACGCGATGCTGCTCGCGGCCGCCGCCGCCCGCTCGATCGCCGGGGGCGCGCCCTCGGTCGACGTGGTCGGCTTCTCGGCCGGCGGGATCGTGGCCCGGATCTGGGTGTCGGAGCTCGGCGGTGACGGCCAGGCCCGCCGGATCGTCACCGTCGGCTCCCCGCACCACGGCACCGACCTCACCCACGGCACCGCGCGTCCGTGCCCGATCGGCTGCCGGCAGCTGATGGCCGGCAGCGACCTCCTCGACGGTCTCAACCGTGGCGACGAGACCCCCCGGGGACCGCGGTGGATCTCGCTGTGGACCGAGGACGACCGCACCGTGGTGCCGCCCACCTCGGCACGGCTCGAGGGCGCGCTGGCGTTCTCGGTCCAGTCGGTCTGCCCCGGCCTGCACGTCTCCCACTCCGGCCTGCCGCGAGCTCCCGAGGTGGCAGCGATCGTCGAGCACGAGCTGGCCGCCCCCGACCCGGACCTGCCCGGTCCCGGGGTCTGCACGACGTCCTGACCCGCCGGATGGCGCGCTCGCGGCCGGACGTCGTACGACAGGACCTTCGTCCTCCGGCCGGGGACGACACGCCCTGTGGGCCGCCGGTCGTGAGCAGTTGACTCGAGGTGGGAGGTCACCATGAAGGAGCTCGTGATCCTCGGCGGCGGGACCGCCGGGACGATGGTCGCCAACAAGCTCGTCAGGCGCCTGAACCGGCACGGTTGGCGGGTGACCGTGGTCGACCGCGACAACCGGCACGTCTACCAGCCCGGCCTGCTGTTCGTCCCGTTCGGCGACGCCGAGCCGGCCCGGCTCGTGCGCCCACGCGTCCAGCAGCTCGACCGCGGCGTCCGGTTCATCAGCGGCGGCATCGAACGCGTCAACACCGAGGAGAGCACGGTATCCCTCGACTGGGGCCTGGCCCTGCCCTACGACCAGCTCGTGATCGCCACCGGCACCAGCCCGCGCCCCTCCGAGGTCCCGGGCATGGACGGGCCGCTGTGGCAGGAGAGCGTCTTCGACTTCTACACCCTGGACGGGGCGACCGCGCTGCGCGACCGGCTGGCCACCTTCGAGGAGGGCCGCCTGGTCGTGCACGTCACCGACCTCCCGATCAAGTGCCCGGTGGCTCCGCTGGAGTTCACGTTCCTCGTCGACGCCTGGCTCCGGCACCGGGGCCTGCGTGACCGGGTCGAGCTGGTCTACGTGACGCCACTCCCCGGCGCCTTCACCAAGCCGGTCGCCTCCGAGCGGCTCGGGCACCTGCTCGAGGAGCGCGGCATCCTGGTCGAGCCGGACTTCCTGGTGGAGCATGTCGACAACGACGCCCGGATGCTCGTGTCGTACGACGAGCGCGAGGTGCCCTTCGACCTCCTCGTCACCGTGCCCCTCAACATGGGCGCGGACTTCGTCGCCCGGTCCGGTCTCGGCGACGAGCTCAACCACGTCCCGGTCGACCGGCACACGTTCCTGGCGAAGGGGTACGACGACATCTTCGCGATCGGTGACGCCAACGACATCCCGACCTCCAAGGCCGGGTCGGTCGCCCACTTCTCGGTCGACGTGTTCGTCGACAACTTCCTCGACCACATCGCAGGCAGGCCGATGACCCGCTCCTTCGACGGGCACGCCAACTGCTTCGTCGAGAGCGGCGACGGCAAGGCGATGCTGATCGACTTCAACTACGACGTCGAGCCGCTGCCGGGCAGCTTCCCGGTCCCCGGGATCGGCCCGCTGCGCCTGCTGGAGGAGACGCATACCAACCACCTGGGCAAGAAGGCCTTCGAGTGGGTCTACTGGCACGTCCTGCTGCCGGGCCACCCGATCCCGCTGCCCGCCCACCTGTCCATGGCCGGCAAGCACCGGGTGCCCGCCGGATCCCCACCGTCCGAGAAGCAGGAGGCGTGACATGACCGTCACCACCATCGCCGACCGTTCGATCCACGTCGACGCGGAAGGGTTCCTCACCGAGTACGACGAGTGGGACGAGGAGCTTGCCGACACCCTCGCCGCCCAGATCGGCATCGAGCTCACCGACGAGCACCGGGCGCTGCTGCGCTACCTGCGGGTGGACTTCGCGGACCAGGGTGAGACCGCGACGCTGCGCCGGGTCTCCGCGCAGACCGGCACCCCGGTCAAGCGGCTGTTCGAGCTCTTCCCGGCCAAGCCGGCCAAGAAGATGGCGTACGTCGCGGGCCTGCCCAAGCCCCGCGGCTGCGTGTGAGCACGAGGAAGGAGGACGCGATGACCACCCAGCAGACCGCACCCCTGGTGCCCGACTTCGGCGCGGACGGCTCCGGTCGCAAGCTCGCGATCATCTGCTCCAAGGGCAACCTCGACATGGCCTACCCCGGGCTGGTGCTGGCGAACGCGGCACTCGGCGAGGGCGTCGAGGTGCACATGTTCTTCACGTTCTGGGGCTTCGACATGATCAACAAGAAGACGATGGGCAACCTGAAGTTCACCCCGATCGGCAACACGGCGACGCACATGCCGCAGGGCCTCGGCGGCCTCCCCGGCATGACCCACCTGGCCACCAGCCAGATGAAGAAGGCGATCGCGGAGCTCGACGTGCCGGAGGTCCCGGAGTTCCTCCAGCAGGTCGTGGACTCCGGCGGTCACCTGTGGGCGTGCCGGATGTCGGCGGACATGCAGCACCTGACCGAGGAGAACCTCTACGACGAGGTCGAGGGGATCATCTCGGCGGCGGACTTCATCGAGCTCACCGAGGGCGCCCAGGTGATCTTCATCTGAGGCGCTGACGGACTACCGGAGCGCGCTGCGCGCGACCCCCGGCCGTGAGGTGGCCGCCGCGTCCCCCAGGAGGCGGGGCGCGGGCACGGCCGGGGGCACGGACGCCGCGGCGCGCTCCGGTGCTGCCTGCGGCCCCCGCACCAGCAGGGCGGACCCGGCGGCCAGCACGGCCGCGGCCAGCACCAGGCTGCGCGGTCCCACCGCCGTGGCCAGGATCGGCGCCAGCAGCGAGCCCGCCATGGCCGCCGCGACCATCGCGGTGTCGGTGACGCCCAGCACCGAGGCCCGCACCTCGTCGGGTGCCGCCTCCTGGATGACCCCGGTGGCGGCCGACTCGACCTGCACGGCCGCGGCGGCGACCACCGCGAGCGGGAGCACCGCCCACGCGAGCCCTGCGCTCGGCACCACGAGCAGCAGGCAGCCGGCCAGCAGCAGCATGCCCGTACGGGCCCGTGCCCGGTCCTCGCTGCCGATCCGGACCAGCAGCGGTCCGGCCAGGGCGCCGAACCCGAGCACCCCGCTGGCCAGCCCGTACGCCGTACCGCCGGCGCCCCAGGACTCCTCAGCCAGCGGCAGCAGGGCGATCGCCACCGCGGCCAGCACCGCGTTCACACCGGAGACCACGCCGATCGCGCCGAGCAGGGCGGGGCTACGTCGCAGCGTTCCCGCGAGCCCGGGAACCGCCGCGGCGCCGGGCTCCCCACGGCCCGGCGCCGCCAGCGTGATCCCCCCGAACAGCGCCGCTGCTGCCGCCACCCCCAGGAGCGACAGGACCGGCACCAGCGGCTGGAGCGACGGGGCGAGCAGCAACCCACCCAGCGCCGGCCCCACGACGAACGACGCGACCTCGACGGTCACGAGCAGGTTGGTCGCCCGGTGGGCGTCCTCCCGGGCGGCGTCCGGCATCGCGGCGGCGAGCGCCGGGTAGGCCGGGGTGGCCACGGCGACGGCGACCGCCGCGGCCACCACGGCCCCGAGCACCTGGCCGGCGAGAAGCAGCAGCGCCATCGCGGCCAGGGCGAGCAGGCGGGACCCCAGCGTGCCCAGCACGATCAGGTGCCGGGGGTAGCGGTCGGCGAGCCGGCCCACCGCCCACGAGAACAGCACGTACGGCGCCATCCGGGCGGCGCCGGCCAGCCCCAGCGCCGCGGCGCTGTGGGTCTGCTCCCACACCAGCAGCAGGAGCAGCGGCCAGGGCAGCGACATAGCGGTGGCCGCGAGCGCGTGGCTCGCGAGCAGCCGTCGCACGGACCCGGTCACGGGGCCGCTCCCGGGGCGTTCATCCGTCCACCAGGACGGTGGCCAGCGGCGCGAACCCGTTGAAGCCGACGGTGGAGTAGCAGGTGGTGTAGGCGCCAGCGGAGCGCAGCACGACACGGTCGCCCTCGGCGAGCGCGAGCGGGAGCTGCACGGGCTGCTTCTCGTAGAGGACGTCCGCGCTGTCGCAGGTCGGCCCGGCCAGCACGCACGGCCCGGTGGGCCCGCCGTCGGCGCTGGTGCTGATCCGGTAGCGGATCGCCTCGTCCAGCGTCTCCACCATGCCGGTGAAGACGCCGGCGTCGAGGTAGACCCAGCGGGTGTCCCCGCGGCGCAGCACGCCGACCACGCTCGCCACCACCCGGCCCGCGTCACCGGCCACGGACCGGCCCGGCTCGACCAGGGTGTGCGGCCGAGGGAGGTCGGCCCGGTCGAAGCTGCGGCGGAGCGCGGTCTCGATCGCCGCGCCGTACGCCGCGAGCGGGAGGGCGCCGCCCTCGAGGTGGGCCGGGAAGCCGCCGCCGAGGTCGAGCGTGTCGAGCACGATGCCGTGCTCGCGCAGCAGGCCGAACACCCGGGCCGCGGCGGCGATCGGTGACGCCCAGGCCTGGGGGTCGCGCTGCTGCGAACCCACGTGGAAGGAGATCCCGGCCGGGCGCAGGCCAAGGCCGGCGGCCAGCGCCAGCACCTCGATCGCCTGGGGCGCCGAGCAGCCGTACTTCCGCGACAACGGCCAGTCCGACCCGCTGCCGGACGTGACGATGCGGCACAGCACCCGGCTCCCGGGCGCGCTCTCCGCGAGCTTGATCGCCTCCTCGGGGGAGTCGACCACGAACAGGCCGACGCCGAGGGCGGCGCACTCGGCGAGCGCGTCGCGCCGCGCCACCGGGTTGGAGTGCACGAGGTCGGCCGGGTCGGCGCCGACCGCGAGACAGGCACGGACCTCGGTCGGCCCGGCCACGTCGAAGCGGCAGCCGGCCGTGGTCAGGGCACCGAGGAGGGCGGGGTGCGGGTTGGCCTTGACCGCGTAGTGCACCGCGGTACCGGGCAGCGCGGCGGCCAGCCGTCGGAAGCGCCGTACGGCGGCGGCCGGGGCCAGCTCGAGGTACGGCGTCGCGCGCGGCGAGGCGTCGGTCGGATCACCGGCGCGGGCCGGCGCCCCGGCCACGTCCCGTCGGAGCGGGGCGGGGACAGGGGGCGATGCCGGGCCGGCAAGAAGGGTCATGCCGGGGAAGAGGGTCGCGGCGGGAGGGTGATACATCCGGATCGCGCGGCCCACCAGCGAGTCGCCCTCTCATGAGCAGTGCTTCCGAAATCACCCCTGCACTGGGGTACCGCATGCCGCAGCCCGCCACTCCGCAAGGGGGTCTAGGTAGGTGACGAGTGCGGGCCAACTTCCCCCGAGAGGCCTTGCGGGTCCCCTTTGAGAAGGAGGAATGTCCACTATCTCGGGCGGCCCATTGTGGGGGGCCGCCCACACACATAGGGGATCAGCGATGAGGACACTTTTGAAGCTGGCGGTCACGGCCGTCGCGCTCGCCCTGACGGGCCTTGCGGTACCTGCGCACGCGATGACCTACACCCAGGGTGCGTACAGCCAGACCACGTTCGGCTTCTCCTGCGACGACGGCGACGACGCCGCCGACGGCGGGACGATCTACGTCACGGTGACAGGCCGGGAGAAGCGCCCGTCCGACAAGCACTTCCGCACGTTCCGGGTCAAGACCTACCTGATCGCCCAGGAGAAGACCTACAACGGCACGTGGGTCGACGTCGCCTCGACGAAGGCAGCCGTGGGCAAGCGCGGACGCATGGTCAACGTGGGTGCCTACAACATCTCGGCCTACCAGTGGAACGGCATCAAGGCTCCCGAGCTGGCGCTCGCCGTCGGCGGCAACGACGACCTGTTCCGGGCCAAGGTGGTCACGAAGGTCTACGACGACGAGTGGGTGAACATCGCCACGCTCACGACCTACGAGGGACAGTGCCGACTGTGACCTCACCCCACACCGGCTCGGGCGGGTGAGGACCCGGAGCGCCCCCGGACCCCGGTCCGGGGGCGTTCCTCGGTCCTGAGCGGGTGCGGCCCCGGTGCCTCTGGCACCGGGGCCGGCTCACGTGGGCGGCTTCGGCGGGAGCGTCCGGACGTGCTCCACGCCGATCGCCACCCAGCGCCGCAGGTCCTCGTCGGAGGCGACGCCGTCGGCGTCTACCCTCAGCCAGCCGTCCATCGCCTTGCCGCGCATCTCGAACGGACCGGCGTGCGGCTCGGCCGCCAGGTCGCCGGTGCGCTCCGGCGGCACCCGCAGCAGCAGGCCGCCCTGGCTGCTCGCGGCGACCGCCATGTTGCCCTCGAGCATGAACCCGAGGCCCCCGAACATCTTCTTCTCGGTCAGCCCCGGCTCGCCCGCCAGCTCGCCGCGGACCCGCTGCGCCAGCCCCTCGTCGTACGCCATGCCCTGATCGTGGCACCGGCGACCGACAGGGTCACGACCGTCACCCTCGGGACCGCGACCAGCGCGCCTCCGGCGGCTGGTGCTCCTCGACGTAGGCGAGCAGCGTCGCCGCCGCGTCGACCACGCCGAGGGCGTCGAGCCGGTCCTGCCCGAGGTAGCCATGGGCGACCATGTCACCGAGCTGCGTGAGCAGGGGACGGTAGAACCCGTGGGGGTCCACCAGGGCGGTGGGCTTGGCGTGCAGCCCGAGCTGGGCCCAGGTGAAGACCTCGAACAGCTCCTCCAGCGTCCCGATCCCGCCGGGCAGCGCCACGAACCCGTCCGCGAGCTCGGCCATCCGCGCCTTGCGGGTGTGCATGTCCTCGACGATCTCCAGCCGGGTCAGCCCGTCGTGCGCCACCTCACGGTCGACGAGGTGCTGCGGCATGACGCCGATCACCTCGCCCCCCGCGGCCAGGGCGGCGTCCGCGACCACGCCCATCAGCCCGACGTGCGCCCCGCCGTACACGATCCCGACGCCGGCCTCCGCGAGCTCCCGCCCGAACGTGGCCGCGTGCTCGCGGTGCTCCGCGGCTCCCGCGGCCGACCCGGTGAAGACGGCGATGCGCATGCAGTGCTCCTTGCTCGAGGGGGCGATCGCACGCTACCGGTCAGGGAAGGGTGTCGATCGCCCCACCCGTGCCCGGGGATTTCTGCGTTACAGGACTGACAGCGTCGCGGACGAGGAGAGTGGTCCCATGGACCGGGAGGTCGAGCTCAGGGAGTTCGTCTCGGCACGCGGTGCCGCGCTCTCCAGGGCGGCCTACCTGCTGACCGGCGACCACCAGGCAGCCGAGGACCTGGTGCAGGAAACCTACGTGGTCCTGGTCCGGCGCTGGCAGAAGTCCGGCCAGGTGGACCCCGAGGCCTACGTCCGAAGGATCCTCTACACCCGGTTCGTGGACGGCTGGAGACGGCGGCGGCTCCGGGAGCTGCCCTGGGCCTCACCCCCCGACACTGCTGGTGCCGACGAGGCGGGCACGGCCACCGACCGGCTCACGCTGGCGAGTGCGTTGGCCCGGCTGACGCCGCGACAGCGCGCCGTCCTGGTGCTGCGGTTCTACGAGGACCTCACCGAGCAGCAGGCCGCGGCCGCGCTCGGCGTCAGCCCGAACACGGTGAAGTCGCAGGCCCGGGTCGCGCTCCAGCGGTTGCGTGAGCTGGCCCCCGACGCGGTGGCCCCGTTCGAAGGAGTGGAGTCATGAGCGGCCTGCACGAGGCCTTCGACGCGATCGTGGCGGACGTCCCGGTGTACGGCGACCTCGACCGCGCCATCCAGGAGGCCGAGCGCGACCGCCGTCACCGTCACGGCGCGGTGGTCGGTCTCGCTGCGGCTGCAGCGGTGCTGGCCGTGGTCGCCGGGATCGTGGCGGCCTCGCGCGACACCGACACGGCACCGCCCGTCACGCCCAGCCCGACGCCGGTCACACCCAGTCCGGCGCCGGCGAAGTCGCAGTCACCCGAGACCTGGGTCGACACCGCGGTCGCCCCGCGCGACGGATACGGGTGGGACGTCCCGGATCCCCTGGAGGGGGCCCGGGATGCATGGTCTGCGGTCGCGGCTGATCACCTCGACCCGACGGGAGCACACCTCAAGGTCTTCGAGAGCTCCGCCTTCGGAGCCACGTTCGAACGACCGGTCGAGGGTTCGATCTACCCCGCCTACGCACGTGTCGGGTTGATCGTCGACCGCAGTGGCCTCGATCCGCTCGACGGGTGCCGCTACCTCCTCGAGGGGCCGACACCCTCCAACGGGACGGAGTCGTGCAACGACGAGCGGTTCACGGGGCCGCACGGCGAGCGGGCCAGGATCGCCCGTTACGGGCGGCGGTGCGGCGCGTTCGACGGGCCGGCGTCGGCGTACGTGACCTGCGGCGACTACAAGGTGGCGGTCGCGGTCGAGCGACCCGACGGCCTGGTCGGCTACGTCGTGGTGGATGGCCGGGGCATGCCCGACGTCAACCCGTTCAGTCCGGCTTCCCTGGCCGCCGCGGCCGCCGACCCGCGACTCACCCTTCCCGAGACGGCGTTCGCCGTCCCGTCGGACCAGGCCGTCGTGGCGGTGGTGGAGGGCCACTTCCCGCGGTACCGCAGCGACCGTCGGGCGCCTTCCGCAACGGGTCACCCGGGGTATGCGCAGACGTGGGGACGTCTCGGACGCGTGGTCCTCAGCGTGCAGGTGTCCCCCGCGGGAGAGGCGCCGGCATGCGGGCGCAGCTCGCTCGTCGACTGCGTCGAACGTCGCGTGTACGGCGCGGACGACCCGACCACGGTGTTCGTCGGTGCCTGGGGCGATGAGGACTGGGCGGACTGTTGCCCGCGGAACTCCCGGGCCGACAGCCGCGTGTTCGTGTACGTCGGGTCGCGACACACCGTGGTCGTCACGGAGTCCCGGGTCGTGAAGGAGGGCGAGGCGCGGCTCAGCGCGGAGCTGGACCAGCGCCTGATCGACCTCGCGCTCGACCCTCGTCTGCAGTAGGTGCCGGAAATGGACGAAGCCCCGGATCCGGGACCCGGGGCCAGTCACTCACGTGCGCGAGGGGGGAGTTGAACCCCCACGTCCTTTCGGACACACGGACCTGAACCGTGCGCGTCTGCCTATTCCGCCACTCGCGCGTGAAGCGGGGTCAGGCTATCCCAGTGGTCAGGATTCGCCCAAACCGCGGGGCACACGAGACGGTGGACGACCCGGGCCCCGATACGATCGCCAGAGCCGGACCGGGGTGCGGCCCGCTGTCGGCCTGCCCGGCAGGACCGACCTCGGCCGAGACGCGACCCGGCCACGACAGAGCAGAGAGGAGGCGCGCGTGGGTGGACTCCAGAACTTCGAGAACCGTCTGGAGCAGATGATCTCGGGTGTCTTCGCACGTGCGTTCCGCAGCGCCGTCCAGCCGGTGGAGATCTCCGCCGCGCTGCAGCGCGAGCTCGACAACAACGCGCAGATCCTGAGCCGCGAGCGCCGACTGGTCCCCAACAACTTCCACGTGGAGCTGAGCGCGACCGACCTCGAGCGCCTCGCACCGTACGACAACGCCCTCGCCCGGGAGATGACCGAGCAGCTGCGCGACCACGCCGAGCAGCAGAGCTACGTCTTCCCCGGCCCGGTGAAGATCTCCTTCGACGCGGCCGAGGACCTGACCACCGGCCGGTTCCGGGTGCGCAGCGCCGCCCAGGCCAAGGTCACCACCAACGCCACGGACACGATGTACGGCCGGGCCCGGGTGTTCGTCGAGGTCAACGGCGCCCGGCACCCGCTCAACCCGCCCGGCCTGGTGGTCGGCCGTGGCACCGACGCCGACCTCCGGATCAACGACCCCGGGATCAGCCGGCGCCACGTCGAGTTCCGCCTCCAGCTCGGCCGTCCCCAGGACGGCGGCGTGCTCACGCTCAGCGTGCACGACCTCGGCTCGACCAACGGCATGATCGTCGACGGCACCCGGGTCCGCGAGGCCCCGCTGAACGCCGGCTCCACGATCCGGATCGGCAACACGTCCATGACCGTGGTCCTGGTGGACGAGGAGCCCCACGGATGAGCGAGCTGACCCTCTTCCTGATCCGGTTCGCCTACCTCGCGATCCTGTGGATCTTCGTGCTCTCGGCCATCTCGGTGATCCGCACCGACATGTTCGGCGCCCGCATGCCCAGCGGCGCGACCCCACCGCGCGCCGAGCGGCGCAAGGCGAGCAAGACCGGCAAGGCCGCCAAGGCCCCGGCCCGCCGCCGCGGCAGCCCGACCCACGTCGCCGTCATCGAGGGCGCCAACGCCGGTGAGCGCGCCGACCTCGCCCACGGCACCATCCTCATCGGCCGTGGCCCCGACGCCCAGATCCGGCTCGACGACGACTACGTCTCGACCCGGCACGCACGCATCGCGAGCGCCGAGGACCAGTGGTTCGTCGAGGACCTCGGCTCCACCAACGGCACGTACGTCGGATCTGCCCGGATCAACCAGCCCACCACGCTGTCCCTGGGCAGCCAGGTGCGCATCGGCAAGACGGTCCTCGAGCTCAGGAAGTAACGGATGACGGACACCCCCGACGCCACCCCACTGAGCCTCCGGTTCGCGGGGATCTCCGACGTCGGCCGCGTGCGGAAGGACAACCAGGACTCCGGGTACGCCGGCCCCTGGGTGCTCACGGTCTGCGACGGCGTGGGCGGTGCCGCCCGCGGCGACATCGCGTCGAGCACCGCGGTCCAGCAGCTGCGCAAGCTCGACGTCCGACCCACCGACGACCTCCTCGCGCTGGTCGCCGGGGCAGTGCACCGCGCTCACGACCGGATCGGCGAGCTGGTCGAGGAGGACCCCGCCCTCAACGGCACCAGCACCACGCTCACGGTCGCCCTGTTCGACGGCTCCCGGGTCGCGCTCGGCCACATCGGCGACAGCCGCGCCTACCTCCACCGCAACGGCACGCTCACCCAGCTGACCAAGGACCACACGTTCGTCCAGTCGCTGATCGACGAGGGCCGGATCACCGAGGAGGAGTCGCGGTTCCACCCGCACCGCAACCTGATCCTCAAGGCCGTCGACGGCATCCACGAGGCCGAGCCGGACCTGTTCTTCGTCGACCTCGCGCCCGGCGACCGGCTGTTCCTCTGCTCCGACGGTGCCTGCGGCGTCCTCGACGACGACCGCATGTCCGACATCCTCGGCAGCGGCACCCCCGACTACGCCGCGGTCGAGATGGTCCGCGCCAGCCTCGAGGCCGGCAGCAGCGACAACGTCACCTGCGTCGTCGCGGACGTCGTCGAGGGTGAGCTCGAGGAGCCGCTGGAGCCGCTGCTGCTCGGCGCCGCCGCCGAGCTCCCGCGCCGCAACCGGGGCGGCGTGGCGCACATGTTCCGGGGGCACCGCAGCGGCGACACCGGTGAGATGGAGCCGGTGCCGGACGAGGTCCCCTACGCGATCACGACCGATCCGATCGACCCCGAGGTGGCCCGCTACGCACCGCGGGCGCCGCGCCGCTTCGTCTGGCTCAAGCGGCTCGCGGCCCTGGCGATCGTGGCCGGCCTGGTCTGGGTCGGCGCCGCCGCGGCGTACTCCTGGAGCCAGGACCAGTACTACGTCTCCGAGCACGACGGCAACGTCACGATCTTCCGTGGCGTCGACGCCAACCTGCCCGGCGTCACGCTCCACCACCCCTACGAGGAGTCGTCGATCGAGCTGGACAACCTCAGCAACTACGACGCCGGCCAGGTCCGGCAGGGCATCGAGGCCAACAGCCTCGAGGACGCCCGCCGGACGGTCGACAACCTCGCCGCCAACCGCGAGTCCTCCTCGGCCGACACCACGACGGCCACCGACTCGGGTGCCTGAGGCCGCCATGTCCCAGAAGTCAGCACCTCCCCACAGCTTCCTCGGCTTCGTCCACCGGCGCCGCCGAGGGGCCGAGATGTTCCTGCTCGTGCTCGCCCTGGTGGTCGGCATCGGCGCCTACGCCGCGGTCGGCCTCGGGGTCGAGGGCAGCGTCCCCGCCGACCTGGTCGCGTACGGCGGCTGGCTGGCGGTCCTGATAATCGCCTGCCACGTGGTGGTCCGCTGGGTCGCGCCGTACGCCGACCCCGTGCTGCTGCCGGTCGTGGCCGCGCTCAACGGCCTGGGCCTGGCGGTGATCCACCGCCTCGACCTGGCCTACGAGGCGGCCGGCCGCACGCAGCACGAGTTCGCCCGCCAGCAGCTGATCTGGATGACGCTCGGCGTGCTGCTGTTCATCGCCACCCTGGTCGTGCTCCGCGACCACCGGGTCCTGCAGCGCTTCACCTACACCACCGGGCTGGCCGCGATCGCCCTGCTCCTGCTGCCGATGTTGCCGGGCATCGGCCGCACCGTGAACGGCGCCCGGATCTGGATCCACCTGGGGCCGTTCAGCTTCCAGCCCGGCGAGATCGCCAAGGTGCTGCTGGTGATCGCCTTCGCCGGCTACCTCGTCCTGCACCGCGACGCGCTGGCGCTGGCCGGCCGCCGGGTGCTCTTCATCGACCTGCCCCGCGGCCGCGACCTCGGCCCGATCCTGGTGATGTGGCTGATCAGCCTCGCGATCCTGGTCTTCCAGCGCGACCTCGGATCGTCGCTGCTGTTCTTCGGCATCTTCCTGACCATGCTCTACATCGCCACCGAACGACCGGGCTGGCTGGTCGTCGGTGGCGGGCTGTTCTTCGTCGGAGCGTTCCTCGGCTACCAGTTCTTCAGCCACGTCCAGTCCCGCGTGAACATCTGGCTCGACCCGATGCGGTACTACTACGACTCGCCCGGCAGCGGACAGATCGTGGAGTCGATGTTCGGGATGGCGTGGGGCGGGCTGCTCGGCCGCGGCTTCGGCAACGGCTCCCCGCAGCGGATCCCCTACGCCGAGTCCGACTTCATCATCGGTGCCATCGGTGAGGAGCTCGGTCTCACCGCGGTGATGGCGGTCATCGTCTGCTACGGCCTCATCGTCGAGCGCGGCCTCCGCGCGGCGCTGGTGTGCCGCGACGGCTTCGGCAAGCTGATCGCGGCCGGCCTGGCCTTCGTGCTGACCCTCCAGGTGTTCGTCGTGGTCGGTGGCGTCACCAAGCTGATCCCGCTCACCGGCCTGACCACGCCGTTCCTGTCGTACGGCGGCTCGTCCCTCGTCGCGAACTGGGTGATCATCGCGTTGCTCCTCCGCATCTCCGACCAGGCCCGCCGCCCGGTGCCGGACCTCTCCGGCCAGGGGGAGCTGGGCGACGACGACAGCGAGGCCACCCAGGTGGTGAAGCTGTGATCCACCCCACGAGACCACTCGCTTCGCTCGCGCTCACGCGGGGGCCCCGATGAACAAGCCGATCCGCACCATGGCGGTGTTCTGCATGCTGCTGTTCCTCGGCCTCATGCTGAACGCGACGTACCTCATGTACGTCCAGGCCGACGACCTCAACGACAACGCGCTCAACCGGCGCGTCATCCAGGAGGCGTTCTCCCGGGAGCGCGGGGCGATCCTGGTACGCCGCGAGCCGGTCGCCGAGTCCAAGCCGTCCGACGACGTCTACAAGTGGCAGCGCACCTACCCCAAGCCGTTCAAGTACGCGCACGTCACCGGCTGGTTCTCCTACTTCTCGCAGTCCGGCATCGAGCGCACCGAGAACGACGTGCTCTCCGGCAACGACTCGCGGCTCTTCGTGACCCGGCTGGTCGACATGGTGAACAACGCGCAGCCCAAGGGCGGCAGCGTCGAGCTGACACTCGACCCGGAGGCGCAGGAGGCGGCGTACGACGGGCTGCAGTCGATCGGCCCCGACGTGCAGGGCGCCGTGGTCGCCCTGGAGCCGTCCAGCGGCAAGGTGCTGGCGATGGTGTCACTGCCCAGCTTCGACCCCAACAAGCTGGCCAGCCACGACCTCAAGGAGGTCGCGTCCTACGACCGCAAGCTCAACGAGGACCCCACCGAGCCCAAGCTCAACCGCGCCATCCAGACCACGCTGCCGCCCGGCTCGACGTTCAAGCTGGTGACCGCGGCCGCGGCGCTGGAGAGCGGCAACTACAGCGCGGACTCCGACGTGCCCGGCGGCCCGACGTACAAGCTGCCCCAGTCGACGAAGGTGATCGGCAACGGCGGCCGGGCCTGCGGCACCGACCGGATCCCGATGGTCCAGGCGCTCGAGCAGTCCTGCAACACCTCGTTCCTCGCCCTCGCCGACGAGGTCGGGAACGAGGCGATGGCCGACCAGGCCGAGAAGTTCGGCTTCAACGGCACCTCGCTCGAGGACCTCCCGGCGCAGGCCAGGAGCGTCTACCCGCGCGGCGCCAACCGGCCGAACACCGCGCTCACCGGCATCGGCCAGTACGACGTCCGGGCCTCGCCGCTGCAGATGGCGATGGTGGTCTCGGCGATCGCCAACGACGGCGAGGTCATGCGCCCCTACCTCGTCGACACCGTGCGCTCGCCCGACCTCGACACCCTCGACAAGACCGAGCCGGAGACCCTGTCGGAGGCGATGTCCTCGGCCACCGCCCACGACCTGCGCGACATGCTGGTCTCGGTGGTCGCCAACGGCACCGGCACGCCGGCCCAGATCCCCGGCGTCGACGTCGGCGGCAAGACCGGCACCGCGGAGTCCGGACAGGAGGGCCGCAAGAACTACGCGTGGTTCGTGTCGTTCGCCCCGGCCGACGAGCCGAAGGTCGCGGTCGCGGTGATGATCCAGAACGCCCCCGTCGCCAACGACGACATCGCTGGCGGCCGGCTGGCCGGCCCGATCGCGAAGTCGGTCATGGAGGCGGTGATCGACCAGTGACCACCACCCCGAACGGCCCGGGCGGCCCGGTCGACGGCGGCGCGTTCGCCGACCCCGGCCGGCGCTACCGCCTCGACAGCCGCATCGCCACCGGCGGCATGGGCGAGGTCTGGCGCGGCACCGACACCACCCTGGGCCGTACGGTCGCGGTGAAGCTGCTCAAGCACGAGTTCGCCGACGACGCCGGCTTCCGCACCCGCTTCGAGAGCGAGGCCCGCAACGCCGCGGCCCTGCACCACCCGGGCGTGGCCGCGGTCTTCGACTTCGGCGACGCGCTCGACGAGCACGCGGGGCACCGCCCCTACCTCGTCATGGAGCTCGTCGACGGCCAGCCGCTGAGCGCGCTGCTGCGCGCGGGCGAGCAGATGCCGCCCGAGCAGGCCCGGCGGCTGCTCGGCCAGACCGCCGACGCCGTCGCCGCCGCGCACGCCGCCGGGATCGTGCACCGCGACATCAAGCCGGCCAACCTGCTGGTGACCCGGGACGGCACGGTCAAGATCACCGACTTCGGGATCGCCCGGGCCGCCGAGGGGGTGGCGCTGACCCAGACCGGCCAGGTGATGGGCACCCCGCAGTACCTCTCGCCGGAGCAGGCCGAGGGCCGGGCAGCCACCGCGGCCAGCGACGTCTACTCGCTCGGGGTGGTGCTGTTCGAGTGCCTGGCCGGCCGCCGCCCCTACGTCGCCGAGAGCCCGGTCGCGACCGCACTCGCGCACATCCGCGAGCCGATCCCGCCGCTGCCGCCCGACGTACCCTCGGGCCTCGCCGCGGTCACCCGCCGCGCCCTCGCGAAGGACCCGGCCGAGCGCTACCCCGACGCCGCCGCCTTCGCGGCCGCGCTCCGCGACCCGGCGGCGGTCGGCGCGGTGCCCCCCGTGGCCGCAGCCGCCGCGGCGGCACCCGCGACCGCCGTACTGACCGGGGTGGTCCCGCACGCTGCGGCAGCCGAGCCCACCCAGGCGACGCCCGCGCGCAAGCGCCGCCTGTCGCCGTGGCTGCTCGCCATCCCGCTGCTCCTGTTGCTCGGGATCGTCGTCTGGGCGATCGCCGCCGGCAACGGCGACGACGAGCCGACCGCGACGGACCAGCCGACGACCGCAGAGACCCCGCAGCAGGGGAGCACGCAGCCCAGCGAGCAGCCGAGCGAACAGCCCAGCAAGACCAGCGAGGCGCCGCAGACGGTCACCGTGAACCCCGACGACTACATCGGGCGGAAGGTGAAGGACGTCGAGCGTGAGCTGAAGGACCTTGGCCTGGTCGTCACCACGCAGGAGGTGGAGAACACCGAGGGTGGGGAGAAGGACACGGTGACCTCGGTGGACCCGAACGGCGAGCTGCAGGAGGGTGACTCCGTGACGGTGTCCTACCTCGGCAAGCCGGCGCCGCCGCCCCCACCCACCGACGGCAACACCGGCAACGCCAACAACGGGAACGGCAACGGGAACGGGAACTCATGACGAACCAACCGACGCTGGTCGGAGGCCGCTACGAGCTCGGCGAGCTCCTGGGGCGCGGCGGCATGGCCGAGGTCCGCAAGGGCACCGACACCCGTCTCGGGCGCGTGGTCGCCGTGAAGCGCCTGCGCACCGACCTCGCCAGCGACGCCACGTTCCAGGCCCGCTTCCGGCGTGAGGCCCAGTCCTCCGCGTCCCTCAACCACCCGGCGATCGTCTCGGTCTACGACACCGGCGAGGAGATGTCCGCGGACGGTGTCGCCCAGCCCTACATCGTCATGGAGTACGTCGCCGGGCGCACGTTGCGCGACATCCTCCGCGAGGGCCGCAAGATCCTTCCGGAGCGGGCCCTCGAGATCACCTCCGGCGTGCTGTCCGCGCTGGACTACAGCCACCGCGCCGGCATCATCCACCGCGACATCAAGCCGGCCAACGTGATGCTGACGCCGTCCGGCGACGTGAAGGTGATGGACTTCGGCATCGCCCGCGCGGTCTCGGACGCGTCGTCGACGATGACCCAGACCGCCGCCGTGGTCGGCACCGCGCAGTACCTCTCCCCGGAGCAGGCCCGCGGCGAGACCGTCGACTCGCGCTCCGACGTCTACTCGACCGGTTGCCTGCTCTACGAGCTGCTCACCGGGCGGCCGCCGTTCGTCGGGGACTCGCCCGTGGCGGTGGCCTACCAGCACGTCCGGGAGCCCGCCGTACCCCCGTCGATGCACGACACCGAGCTGCCCGCCGAGCTGGACGCGATCGTGATGAAGAGCCTGGCCAAGCGGGTCGAGGACCGCTACCAGAGCGCCGCCGCGATGCGCACCGACATCGAGCGGTACCTCGCCGGCCGGCCGGTCCAGGCGCCGGCGGTGGCGCCGGTCCCCGAGGACGGCACCACGTTCCTGCCGGCCGACGCCGCGCCGGCCACGACCGCGACCACGCCGACGCACCGCGACGAGGAGGAGGGCAAGCGCCGCACCTGGCTGTGGGTGCTGCTCGGCCTGCTCCTGGTCGGCCTGATCGCGGCCGCGGCGTTCATCGTGCCCGGCCTGCTCGACGACTCCCCGGACACGGTCCAGGTGCCCAACGTCGTCGGCATGAAGCAGGGGCCGGCCACCAAGGAGCTCCGCGACGCCGGCTTCGAGGTGCGGGCCACCGAGCAGCCGAGCGAGGACCAGCCCAAGGGGGAGGTGCTGTCGCAGGACCCCAACGGCGACGAGTACGTCGATCCGGGCTCCACCGTCGAGATCGTGGTGTCGTCCGGCAAGCCCGACGTGATGCTGCGCAGCGTCATCGGCCTCGACAAGGGCGAGGCCGAACGCCTGCTCAGCGACGACGGGTTCGACGTGCAGCTCAAGAAGCGCGAGTCCGACGAGCCCAGGGACCAGGTGATCGACCAGTCGCCGACCGCGAACACGACGGTGCCCAGCGGCAGCACCGTGGTCGTGTTCTGGAGCGACGGGCCCGAGCAGGTGCCGGACGTGGTGGGCAAGACCCAGCAGGAGGCAGAGCAGCTGATCCGCGACGCCGGCTTCGACGTCTTCGTCACCCGCTCGACCGACACCACCGAGCCGCAGGGCACGGTCATCGACCAGAACCCCAAGGGCGGCACCGCGGCCGACCAGGGCGACACGGTCACGATCGTGGTCTCGGACTTCCAGGAGCAGCCGACCGAGACGCCCACCCAGACGCCGACGGAGACACCGACGGTGTTCCCGCCGCCGGGCGAGACGCCCTCACCCTGACCCGCCCACCCGTCCGGAATGGCGGGCCCAACCGTGCGAGACGGCGGGGGTTCAGCTCGCGGGCCGGGCGTACTGCAACGCCTGGATGCCGCCGTACGCCGGGGCGTCGATGCTGGACTCCTGCTCCATCGACCAGCCGACCTGGATGGTCGGGTCGGCGGCGTCCTGGCGGTAGCCGTTGACGTAGGGATCGGAGCCGATCCTGGCCTCGAGCTCGGCCGGGTCGCCGACCGCCTTGATGACGTAGGGCTGCGGGTAGGGGATGCCGTGCAGCTCGACGGAGTTGCCCGCGCACTTGATGCCGGTGGTGGAGATGATCCGCTGGCCCTGGATCGTGACCGCCTGGGCGCCGGCGTCCCACATCGCGTTGACTACGGCCTGGATGTCCTGCTGGTGCACGACCAGCCGGTTGAGGTCGCGGTCGCTCTCCTCCCGCACGTCGCGCGGGGCGTCCGCCAGGGTCACGGTGACGCCGGGACCACTGACCGGCTCGAAGCCGGCCGCGGCCCGCTTGCCGCGGGCCTCGTTGCGGGCCCGCTGCACGGTCTCGTCGTCGACCGCGGCGGAGAGGTCGTCGACCTGCTGCCGGAGCCCGCGCGCCTCGGCCTGCAGGTCCTCGACCTGCCGGCTCTCGTTGCGCACCAGCGACGCCATCGTGGTGACCCGGCCGGGCCGCAGGTCGTTGCCGTCACTGCTGGCGGCGCTGATCAGGAACAGTGCACCCGACAGCCCGAAGACGAGGGGGGTGGCGATCCGCCAGCCGCGGGTCTGGAAGCGGTTCCGGGCATGGCCGGCGGGCCGGTGGTCGGGTTTGGGGGTCGGATCCGGCGTGCCGTCCGCCGCATCGTCCCCAGCGGACGCGTGAGCGCCGTCACGGGTGCGCTCGCGATCCGCCATCGTCATGCGACTACGCTAACCGGGGCGCGCAAGAACCAGGAAAGCGCGACGCAGCAGATCAAGGAGAAGTTGGTGTCCAAGCCCAAGGCCAAGCAGGAGATGATGGAACGCACCCGCGAACCCATCTTCTCCCTGCGGTTCGTGATCGCGTTGCTGCTCATCGCGGCCGGCATCGCGTACGTCGTGCTCTACACCCTCTACGTCCGGGACCTGCGCGACTACGACACCACCTTCCCCAAGCCCAAGGGAGGCGCCCCCGACGCGCTGTTCCCGTGGATGAGCTCCCTGGACTCCTGGAACTGGGTGATCGGCTTCGGCCTGATCTTCGTGGGGCTGGCCCTGACCGCCCACCCCAAGACCCCGCTCGGCCGGGGCAAGGGCGTCATCGTCGGCATGCTCGGCTGCTTCCTGATCGGCCTGATCTGGATCTGCACCTTCTACGTCTTCGCCGACAAGCCCGAGGGCGAGATCTGGCTGCTCGGCGACCTCGGCCAGCTCAACCTCCTGGTCGGGATCGGCTTCATGGCGGTGGGCTTCACCTTCGCCACCCGCTGGGAGTGACCCCCATTCGTTGAGTTGCGCCTCGCTGCGTATTGAGTTGCGCCTCGCCGCGCATTGAGTTGCGCCTCCCCTCGGTACGCCGGGCGGGAGGCGCAACTCGTTGGCGAGGGAGGCGCAACTCAACGGGGGTGGATCACATGGTCACGAGCGGGAATGACAGGGGTGTAGTTCTCCACAGGGCTTATCCACAGTGTGAATAACCCGGCCCGTTGCCCGAGTCACGCCAGGGCCAGCGAGCGGGTGACCACCGCCGCCCCCACCAGCAGCGCGACCGCCGCGATCCCGGCCACCTGGTACGTCGCCCGGTGGGTGCGCGGGGAGTAGACCAACAGCGTCATCACCGCCGCACCGCCGACGAAGCCCCCGAGGTGGCCCTGCCAGGAGAAGCCCCCCACGATGGTGAGCACGACGTTGAGGCCGATCCACATGAGGATCGTCTGCACCTGGCCGCCGACCTTGATCGCGATCACGAGCAGCGCCGCCATCAGGCCGTAGACCGCCCCGGACGCGCCCAGCGTGGAGGTCTGCTCACCGGCCAGCCAGTAGACGCAGGCCGAGCCGGCCAGGCCCGAGATCAGGTAGAGCGCGAGGAACCGCGCCCGTCCGATCGCCATCTCGAGCTGCGGCCCGAGGAACCACAGCGCCAGCATGTTGAACCCGATGTGCCAGACGTCGACGTGCAGGAACGTGCTGGTCAGGAGCTGGTGGTACGCGCCGTCGGAGACCCCGGGGAACCAGTCGCCGCCCAGGGCAGAGCAGGTCGACTCCTCGACGACGCGGGGGTACCAGTTCTTGCCGTCCGGGGTCTGGCACAGCCCGCGTGCGTGCAGCGACAGCCGGGCCACCCACGGGCTGTTCTGCCAGCCGGTCACCACCACCAGGAGCCACACCGCGACGTTGATCGCGATGATGACCATCGACGTCAGCGCCGGGTTCGACGACCGGGACCCGCCGTACGTCGTGCGGCCGGCGCGGGTGTCGCGGGCCCCCTGGCTCACGCACTCGGGGCACTGGAAGCCGACCGAGGCCTGGCGCATGCAGTCCGGGCAGATCGGCCGGTCGCAGCGCTGGCAGCGTACGTAGGTCTCGCGCCCCGTGTGCCGGTAGCACACGGGGACCGCGGACTCGGGTTCGGGCGGAGTGCTCAGGAGCGGACGATCTCGACGGTGGTGATGACGACCGGCTCGACCGGGCGGTCCATGGGGCCGGTCGCGGTGGTGGCGATGGCGTCGACGACGTCGCGCGAGGCCTGGTCGGCGACCTCGCCGAAGATCGTGTGCTTGCCGGTCAGCCAGGTGGTCGGCTGCACGGTCACGAAGAACTGCGAGCCGTTGGTGCCGGGGCCGGCGTTCGCCATCGCCAGGAGGTAGGGCTTGGTGAAGGCGAGCTCCGGGTGGAACTCGTCCTTGAAGGTGTAGCCCGGGCCGCCGGTGCCGGAGCCGAGCGGGCAGCCGCCCTGGATCATGAAGCCGTCGATGACCCGGTGGAAGGTGAGGCCGTCGTAGTAGCGCTCCCCGGAGCGGCCGGCGTCGTCCTTGTAGTCGCGGGTGCCCTCGGCCAGGCCGACGAAGTTCTCGACGGTGGCGGGGGCGTGGTCCGGGAACAGGTTCAGGGTGATGTCGCCCCGGTTGGTCTTGAGGATGGCCTGGAGGTCGCCCATGACTGCCTTTCGTCGAGCTCTGTGGACGTGTGCGTCCCGATCCTCTCAGGCGGCCGGTGCGAATCAAACAGCGGCCGGATGGGCACGAACACGACATGCGTAGTATCGCGTCAAGGACCCCAACCGGAAGGACAGGCCCCATGTCGCTGAGGCGCAAGAAGACTTTCAAGGAGTCCGCCTCGGACTTCGCCGAGAGCATCCTGCCGGCCCTCGAGACCGCGGTGGACACCGCGCGGGACCTGGCCACAGATGCCAGGGAGAAGGCCGGCCCGGTGCTCACCGAGGCACGTGACAAGGCCGCCCCCGTGGTGGCTGCGAGCGCCGCGGCCGCGGCCGAGAAGGCGGCGGAGGGCGCCGTCCTGGTCGCCGAGAAGGCCGCCGAGGGCGCCGAGCTCGTCGCTGAGAAGACCAAGGAGCAGCGCAAGCAGGCGGCCAAGGCCGCCACGGAGGGTCGCAAGCGCGCAGCGAAGAAGGCCGCCAAGGCCCGCGCCGCGGCGAGCGAGCAGGCAGAGCTCCAGAAGGCGCGTGCCGCGGTGAAGATCGCCGCGTTCCAGGCTGCGGCGCCGGGTGAGAAGGTCAGCGCGTTCGCCGACGCCGAGCCCAAGAAGGGCGGCAAGGTGAAGAAGCTGCTGTTCCTCGGCCTGCTCGCCGGCATCGGCGCCGTGGTGTTCAAGAAGCTCCGCGCTGGCAGCGAGGCCGACCACTGGCAGCAGTCCTACACGCCGGCGCCGGCGCCGGCGCCGGCCGCGTCGACGCGCGGGACCGCCGACCCGGCCGAGGACGCCGGTGCCGCCTCCCCGGACGAGGCGTTCTCCGACGCCGCCGGCGAGCCGCACGCCGACACCACCCCGGACGACCCGGCGGAGGTCGTCGAGATCGAGCCCGAGACGGCCGACAAGCAGGGCTGAGCCCCGCGCCGTACGCCCGTCAGGCGGCCAGGGTCTCGGCCATGGCCGCCTCGCGGCGTACCCGCGCGGTCGCCCGGTGCTCGGCCCAGAAGCTGAGCACCGGGATGGTGCCGCACAAAAGTGTCACCAGCGTGTAGGACAGCTCCCACCGCTCGCGGCGGGAGAGCAGGAACGCGGTGACCACGAAGATCATGTAGAGCCAGCCGTGCGCGACGCCGAGGTACGTCGTGATCCACTCGCCGAGCTCCTGGGCGCCCGAGCCGTCGGCGGCGAGGTACTTCAGGGGAACGCCGACCAGGATCAGGACGATGAGCAGGACACCGACGATCGTGGCCATGAGGCGGTAGCGGGTGAGGGCTGACTTCACGGCGTCGAGGATACGTGGGGGTCCCGCAGCACCTCGTCGCGGACCCAGCGCCACCAGATGAACCCGGCGAACAGCCCGAACACCCACCACTCGATCGCGTAGAGCAGGTTGCGGACCGCGGTGAACCGGCCGGCCGGGGGCAGCTGGTCCAGCCCGGCCGGCTGCAGGCCGTCGGTCCCGTCGTTCACGGCCCGGTCCCCGCTCGGCCAGTCGTCCTCGGAAACCCGGTCCGCCACCACCCCGTACGCGCCGTACAGGTCGCGGTCGGCGCGCTGCAGGGCGTCGGCGACACGCACCTGCGGGACCACGTCGTCACTCGGGTCGTCGTCGGAGACGTTGCGGCCCTCGGACGGCTGCAGCCAGGCCACCAGCTCGGCATGCCCGGTGGGGGCGGCCGGCGCCCCGGCCGGGTCGGGTGTCCAGCCGCGGACCACCAGCAGCGCCGGGTCCGCCGGCCCGCCGACCGCCAGCGGTGTCACCGCCCAGTAGCCGTCCCGACCGTTGTTCTCGCGTCCGCTGACGTAGAACGTCGCGTCCGGCAGCCAGATGCCGTCGACGACCACCGGCTGCCCGACCTTGTCGCCGGGGAACGGGTCGTCCGGCCCCATGACGCTGGACAGCGCGACCGGGTCCAGCCGGGTCAGGTCCTCCGCCTCTGCCGTCCGTCGGGTCTGCCAGGCGTCGAGCTGCCAGAACCCGAGCCCGGCCGCGGTGGCGACCAGCACCAACGCCACCAGGTGCGCGCCCCAGTACCGCGGGGCGAGCGGGCGGGGCAGCGGCACGCGGACACTGTACGGAAGGGTCGGGCGCCCGCTACCGTCGCGCAACAGCACGTGTGAGCCGGGTCACCGGCTGCCACCGGAGGAGTCCCGATGCCGTCTGACCCCGGAACCCTGCCCAGCACCGTCACCGCCGCCTTCCAGCTCACCGCCCAGGTCGACCCGGACGCCGTGGCGATCCGGACCCCGGGTGACGCCGTGACCATCACCTGGCGCGAGTACGCCGACCGGGTGCGGAGGGTGGCGGAAGGCCTGCACGCGCTCGGCGTACGCCGTGGGGACACGGTCGGCATCATGCTCACCAACCGCCCCGAGTTCGCGGTCGTCGACGCCGGCGCCATGCACCTCGGCGCGATCGCGTTCTCGATCTACAACACCAGCTCGTCCGAGCAGATCGAGTACCTCTTCGGCAACGCCGAGAACCGCGTGGTGGTCACCGAGCAGGCCTTCCTCGACGTCGTACGCCAGGCCGAGCCGCCGTCGGTCGAGCACACCGTGGTGGTCGACGGCGAGGCGGAGGGCGCGGTCTCCCTGGCCGCGCTCGAGGCGATGACCAGCGAGGGCTTCGACTTCGACGCGGCGTGGCAGGCGGTCGAGCCCGAGGACGTGCTGACCCTGATCTACACCTCCGGCACCACCGGCCCCCCGAAGGGCGTGCAGCTGACGCACCGCAACCTGATCGCGATCTCCGACGCGGCGTGCCAGGTCGTCGACGTCGCCTTCGGCGACCGGATCACCTCGTTCCTGCCCGCCGCGCACATCGCCGACCGGGCCTCGGCGCAGTACTTCCAGGCGATCCGCGGCGTCCAGGTCACCCACGTCGCCGACCCGCGATCGATCGCTGCCGCCCTGCCCGACTGCCGCCCGACCATCTGGTTCGCTGTGCCCCGCGTGTGGGAGAAGATCAAGGCCGGCATCGAGGCGAAGGTGGCGGCCGAGGAGAACGCAACGAAGAAGCGGCTCGCCGTGTGGGCGCTGGCCCAGGGTGCCGCCAAGGCCCGGGCCGACCTGGCCGGTCAGGAGCTCGGCCTGCCGGGCAGGGTGCAGCACGCACTCGCCGATAGGCTGGTGCTGTCGAAGGTGCGCGAGACGCTCGGCCTCGACCAGCTCAAGTGGGCCTGGTCCGGCGCAGCCGCGATCGCCCCGGAGACGCTCGAGTTCTTCGTCGGCCTCGGCGTGGACGTGTGCGAGCTGTGGGGGATGTCCGAGATCTCCGGTGCCGGCACCATCAACCCGCCGGGCCGGGCCAAGGTCGGCACCGTCGGACCACCGCTGCCCGGGGTCGAGGTGCGGCTCGGCGAGGACGGTGAGCTGCTGGTGCGCGGGCCGAGCGTGATGACCGGCTACCGCAAGGAACCGGCCAAGACCGCCGAGGCGATTGACGAGGACGGGTGGCTGCACACCGGAGACATCGCGACGATCGACGACGACGGCTACGTCACGATCGTCGACCGCAAGAAGGAGATCATCATCAACCAGGCCGGCAAGAACATGTCGCCGTCCAACATCGAGAACACCCTCAAGGTGTCCACCCCGCTGGCGTCCGCGATCACGGTGGTCGGGGACGACCGCCCGTACGTCGTCGCGCTGGTCGCCCTGGATCCCGACGCCGCGGCGGCGTACGGCGAGAAGGCCGGGATCGCGCCCGACCCGGCGGTGCTGGCGAAGGACCCGGGTGTGATCGCCGCCGTCCAGGCCGGGATCGACGCCGGCAACGCCAAGCTGTCGCGCGTGGAGCAGGTGAAGAAGTTCGAGATCCTGCCGTCGTACTGGCTGCCGGGCGGCGACGAGCTCACCCCGACGCTCAAGCTGAAGCGCCGCCCGATCGCCGACAAGTACGCCGCGACGATCGACGGTCTCTACGCATGAAGGTCCACCACCTCAACTGCGCCACCCTGCGCCCGGTCGGCGGGTTCGGCGGTCGGCTCCTCCCGCCCGAGGTGGTGGCACACGTGCTGCTGCTCGAGCGGGACGACGGGCTGGTGCTGGTCGACACCGGGTTCGGCACCGCCGATCTCGCGACCCCGAAGCGCCTGGGCCGGCCGTTCGTGGCGGCGATGCGGCCCGCTCTCGACCCCACGGAGACTGCCGTGGCCCAGGTCGAGGCACTGGGCTTCGCGGCCGACGACGTCCGCGACGTGGTGCTCACCCACCTCGACCTCGACCACGCCGGCGGCATCGGCGACTTCCCGCAGGCCCGGGTCCACGTCGACCGTGACGAGCTGGCAGCCGCCACCCACCCGAAGCCTGCCGAGCGGGCGCGGTACGTCCCCGCCCAGTGGGCGCACGGGCCGGACTTCGTCCCACACGCGCCGCTCGGCGACCCGTGGTTCGGTTTCACCGGCGTGCAGGCGCTCGGTGACGACGTACTGCTGGTCCCGCTGCGCGGCCACACGCGCGGCCACTGCGGCGTCGCGGTCCGCGACCACGACGGCGCGTGGCTGCTGCACGCCGGCGACGCCTACTTCTGGCACGGCGAGGTCGACACACCCCCGACGTACGCCCGCGGCCTGACGCTGTTCCAGAAGCTCATGGCCCGCGACGAGAAGGCCCGCCGCCACAACCAGGAGCGGCTCCGCGAGCTCAAGGCCACGCGCGCCGGGGAGATCACCGTCTTCTCCGCCCACGACAAGCTGGAGCTCGACCGCCTGGCCCGATAGTCCCGGACGTTCGAGGGTCAGATGCGGTCGGACACCCCCTCCCTCGCAAGAACCACCGCCGCGGGCATCCACGCCAGGAGCACGATGACGCCGCCGCCTCGCTCGAGGTTCAGATGCCCACCACCGTCAGTGATGGAACCAGGCTCGGCCACCGCGGTCGGGACCAGACCAGTACCGCGGCCAGCGCAAGCATGCTTGCCATGGTGACTGCGGCACCCACGAGGAACGCCGTGCCCGCAGCCGCGACTCCCGCTCCGTCCTCGACCACGTTTGCGAGAGCGGCAGTGAAGGCGCCGCCTGTGGCATCTCCGCAGCCTAGGTCGATGCCCCGGAGACCTACACCCAGCCGATCCAGGGTGCCGATTACCGCACGATCATCCCGAATGTCTGCTTACCATGGCTGCGCCGCAACCGCGGAGGCCCACGAGTGGGGTCGACTCTGCGGGAGGACTTCCAGATGACCGTACGAGCACGCGTCGGAGGAGTCGCCGCAGCGGCACTCCTGATGGGCGCCCTCTTCCCGCAGACCACGGCGCAGGCGGCCGCTGACCCGTGCGTGTCCGGAGCCGAGGTACGCACCCAGGTCCACGCCCTTGTGGCGTCGCTGAAGGACGACGTCAAGCGCAAGTCGTCGCGCGCGCATCTCGCCGCCGCACTGGTCGACGCCCTCCACACCTTCCGTGGCGCCCGCGCGGACACCGCAGCCGAGCGCCGCGGTCTTGGCGAGGAGATCTCCGCCCTGGCTCGACAGCTCAAGGACGCACCTGACCGGGTGGCGCGCAAGGCCAACATCGTGCAGATCCTGGCGTTGACCGAGCAGCGTGAGCGAGGCGCATTCACCGACGCCGAGCGCGCGCAGCTCAACGAGGCCCTCACCGCGCTGAAGAGGCCGTGGTGGCGAAGACCGACGGTGGCGCCGAGGGCCGCGCCGTGGCTGCTGCGTTCAAGGAGATCCGCGCACAGTTCCAGTGCACTCCCGCCTGAGTCCACGTTCACACCGGAGGAGACCGTTCCGAGGCGCAGGCAGCGCCACGCGCGGGTCAGCACTGGGCATGCGTGGCCTTGGCTAGGTTTGTGCACCATGGCAGCACTCGCACCCGTCGCCTGGCCACCGCCCCCGATCCGGACCGAGCGACTCGTGCTCCGCGAGCCCGAGGCCCGCGACCGGCCCGTGTTCATCGAGCTGCTGTCGTCGCCCGATGTGCACACCTACCTCGGCGGCCCGCGACCCCGTGACGAGCTCGAGCGTCGGCTGCCCGAGACGCCCGAGCAGTGGCCGGGGAGCTTCGTTGTCGACCTGGACGGGGCCATGATCGGCCACGTCCTGCTCAGGAGGGCGACCGAGCACAGTCGCCCGGCCGCCGTGGGGAAGGCCGATCTCGGCTACCTGTTCCTGCCCCCATCGTGGGGTTCCGGGTACGCCACCGAGGCGTGCGCGGCGGCTCTCGACTGGCTCGACGGCGCCCTCCCCGGCGAGCCCGTCGTGCTCACCACCCAGTCCGCCAACGTCGGCTCGATGCGCCTGGCAGCGAAGCTGGGGTTCACCGAGGTGGAACGGTTCCACGCCTGGGACGCCGAGCAATGGCTGGGCCTGCGGACACCCCAGACCCAGCACTGAGCACCGGCGGTGGACGTCTGCGTCAACCCGGGCGGAGGCGGTTCGCACTCACCCGTGACGTCGATTTCCCCGACCCCGAGATCTGCGGTCCAAAGGTTGGTGGAGCCTAGGGGACTCGAACCCCTAACCCCCTGCTTGCACATCATCGGCAGCACCCTCGTTGGCCATCGGCCAAGCGTGCGGGTGCCCTTGCTGGTGCCGGGAATGGCAGGGATCGTCGCGTTCGTTGCGGTACTTCCGTGCTGTACACCCGCGTCTGGCCAGGGAGAGACACCGACCCGATAGCCAGCCCAGTTGCTCGGCGGTGGTCGGGGTCAAGGGTGGCCGGAGGTCATCGCGGAGCGACACGAAGTGCCCTTGATGCCGGGCGGTGCCGTGCAGAACGCTGGGCGCGACTCTCGCCGCGGTCTTCGCGCTCTACGCCGTACTGTGGAACGGAGTCGTATTGTCCGCCGGCGAGCTCGCCGAGCCGAGCCCGCTGTTCGAGCTCGTCTGGCAGCTGCATGCAGGAGCATTCGCTCTGGCGCTGCCGGCGCTCGGCACCACCTTCATCGGCGCCGCGCTGGCGGCGCATGCGAGTCGGCTGGCGGCGCCATGGCAGCGTGTGCTCGGCGTGGCCGGGGGAGGCCTGCTGATCGCCGCCGGGGTGGCCAACCTCGCGATCGCTGACGGCTCGCCGATCCTGTTCGTGGGGCTGCTCGGCTACGCCGCCTGGCTCGTGTGGCTGCTGGTGACCGGGGTACGGCTGGTTCTGATGCCCAGGAAGGTCGGCGCTGCCTAGGCACCGTTCCCGCCACGCGGCAGCCCCAATACAAAGATTGCCTCAATCTGGGCGAGCCGAAGTGACACGACCGCTCATCGGCATAGGAAGACGTTCTGCAGGCAGGGTC
>NZ_SDKM01000044.1 GCF_004519545.1 Nocardioides guangzhouensis | reverse complement strand
CGCCGAGTCGGCACATCTTGTGCCGGGTCAGGGCGGGGAGCGGTCAGGGCTGGTCGGTGACGTCGACGGCGGCCGCGCCGCGGGAGGCGACGGTGGTGTCGGTAACTCCGTCGACGCTGATCGGCAGGTCGAGCGGCGCCTCGACGTGCACGACGACAGCCCGGTCGCGGACGGTGACCCGGTAGCGCAGGCCCGGGTAGTCGACGTAGGCACCGATCCGGGCGAGGTAGTCGTGCACGGCCGCCCGCGCCGCGTCGGCGTCGAGGGGCGCGCGCCCACCCGCGAGTCCACCCTCGTAGACGGCAGTGCCGCGGACCTCGTCGGCGCCGGCCAGCGCAGCCCCGTCGGCGAGGTTGTCGAGGCCCTGGCGGTGGAGGTACGCCGACGACGCATCCACCACGACCCCGACCATGAGCAGCAGCAGCACCGCGAAGCCGACGATCAGCACGCTGACCTGGCCGGGCTCGGTCGCGGGTCGGCGCATCAGCGCTCCTCGACGTAGCTGCCGTAGGGAACCCGGTGCGTCGAGTCCACCCGGAAGCTCGGTGCGCCCCCGCCGAGGGCGGACGGCGCAAGCGGCAGGTCGACCTGGGTACGGACCACGACCGTGATCACCGACCCGGGCGACAGACAGCTGCGCGGGAGGGGCGTGCAGGAGATGTCGAGGTCGAAGTCGTCGTCGACGCCCTGGTCGGCCAGCGCGACCCGGGCCGCCGAGCGGGCCTGCGCCCGTCCTTCGGCGTCGGACCCGGCGAGGGCGTAGGCACGTGCCGCCGAGCGGGAGGCGGCGCTCACCCCGAACGCCCCACGCTGCACGTCGAAGACCGAGATCAGCACGTAGACCAGCGGCACCATCAGCAGGATCGCCAGCCAGGTCACCTCGATCAGCGCGCTGCCGGCCTCACCGCCCCCGCCAGCGACGGCTTGGCGACGGACCGTGGTCACGGCTGCTCCTCGGCCGCGTGCCCGCGGGCTTCGAGGTGGATGCCCGGCCCCCACAGCCCGAGTGGCGGCACGTCGGCACGCACCGTGACCTCGACCGCGGGGACGCCGTCGATGCGGGTCGGGGACGCATCGACGGCGCCGGCGAACCGGGCCGCCAGGGCACCGGAGACCTGGCGTCGGGTGTACGCCGCACCGTCGGCCGGGCTGCGGTCGGCGGTCGCGGCGTGCCGGGCCCCCTCGGACGCCGCGGCGGTCAGGGTGTTGCGGACGTGCAGCACGAGTGCGAGCTGCAGGATCCCGAGCACCAGCGGCAGCAGCACGACGAGGACCAGCACGAAGTCGACGACCGCCGAGCCGCGCTGGTCGCATCGGCGTCCGGCCGCGCGAGGCCCGGCCGCGCGCGCCTCAGCCGCGGACCTGGGCCAGCGCATCGGCCAGCATCGCCCGCAGCTGCGGACCCGCGAACTGCCACAGCCCGCCGACCAGGCCGGCCGTCATCACCGTGATCAGCACCCAGCCGGGCACGTCCCCGCGCTCGTCGCGCCGCCGGGTGCCCGACGGATCGAGCGGCGGCGCCGCGAGGGCGACGTACGCCCGCAGCAGCCTCGCGTAGATGTCCATCCCGAGATCCCTTCTGTCGAAGCTCTACCTGGTGGCCAGGTGGAGGCCGATGACCCCCGGCCAGAACGCGAACACGACGGTCACCGGCAGGACCAGGAACACCACCGGGACCATCATCAGCACCTCCTTGCGGGCACCCGCCTCGATCAGCTCGCGGCGCCCGGCCTCGCGGACGTCGGCGGCCTGCGCGTGCAGCACGTCGGCCAGGGGCGTGCCCCGCTCGACCGACACCGCGATGCCCTCGGCGAACCGGGCGACCAGCGGCAGGCCCGTGCGGGCGGCGAGGCCGTCGAAGGCCCGGGCGACGGGTGCCCCGGTGCGGATCTCGGCCAGCACCCGCTCGAGGTCGGCGGACAGGGCGCCGTGGGAGCGGCGTACGACGCGGGTCAGCGCCGCGACCGGACTCTCGCCCGCGGCCACCGCGAGGGCGATCAGCTCGGCGACGACGGGGAACTCCAGCAGGATCAGCCGCTCCCGCTCGCGGACCGTCGCGGTCAGCCGGTTGTCGGACAGGAGCACGCCACCGGCGAACGCGGCACCGCAGAAGACGACCAGCGCGAGCGTGCCTCCGGGCCTGGTCAGGGTCTCGAGGAGAGCGAGCGTGGCCGCCGCGCAGAAGGCGACCACGCCCCAGACCACCTGGCGCACCCGGAACTCGTGCACCGTCATCTCCAGCCCGGCGCGCTCGAGCCGTCGACGCACGGACGCCGACCCGCCGAGGACCCGCTCGACGCCGTGGGCCGCGGCGCGCAGGAAGGGCCCGAACACTCCCCGGGTCGCGCTGGTCTCGACGCCGGCCGCGGCCGGCCGCCCAGGCTGCGGCAGGTCGCGGACGTACGGCAGCACCCGCATCGCCAGGTCGGCGCGCCGCAGCGAGCGGGCCCACAGGAACGTGAGCACCAGCCCGGCACCGGCCAGGCCGCCGAGGAACGCGCCCCACGCCTGGAGCGTCATGCGAGGATCCGCCGTTCGGTCGGCAGCCGGCCGAGCCGCAGCATCAGCCGGTAGGCCACCACGCAGGCGACCGCCCCGCCGACGAGGACCACGACGCCGCCGGGCGAGGAGTACCGCTGGATGACCTCGGGCTGGAAGCAGAGCAGGAACAGCACGATCCACGGCGCGGCGACCGCGAGCCGGGCACCGTTGACCGTCCACGCCTGGCGGGACTCGAGCTCGGAGCGGGTGCGCAGGTCGTCGCGGAGGTAGCCGGAGAGGTTGCGCAGCAGCCGTCCGAGGTCGCCGCCGCCGACCTCGCGCGCGATCCGCAGGCCCTCCACGACGCGGTCGCCGACGGGATCCGCGAGCGTCGCCTTGAGCCGGTCGAGCGCGTCGCCGAACCGCCCCGACGCGTGGTAGTCCAGCGCGAACGACCGGAACGCCGGTCGCAGCGGCTCCGGCCCGCGGCTGCCGAGCCCCGCCAGCGCCTCGGGCAGGGACAGCCCGGCCCGGACCGCGCTCGCGAGGTTGTCGACCGCCTCCGGCCAGACCTCGGCGAGCTCGCGCTGCCGCCGGCGGGCCCGCCCGGCCACCATCCCGAGCGGGAGGTACGACGCGAGCACGCCGAAGGCGACCGCGACCGGCGCCGTGCGGGACACGACCTGGATGGCCAGCGCCGCGACCACCCCCAGCACCGCGCTCAGCACGAGCAGGCCGCGGACCGACACCCCGTGCAGCCCGGCCGCGTCGAGGGTCCGCCGTAGCCGGCCGGGGCCGCGCGGTGCGACCGGTGTCCGCGGCAGCGCGAACGCCGACCAGATCAGCACCAGGCCGAGGCCGAACGCGAGCCCGAGCAGCACCCCCATGTCAGCCCAGCACCTGCCGCAGGTCGATCCCGATGCGGGTGAAGCTCTCGGCCCGTGGCGGCAGCCCGCCACGGTGCACGAGGTCGCCGCCGTCGCGGCCGAACAGGGTCTCGGTCTCGATGACGTCGTTCTCCACCCGCCCGGGCACGGCGACGATCTCGTTGACCCGGCGTACGCCGTGGTGGTCGATGCCGAGGTGGACGACCAGGTCCACGCTGGCGGCGACCGTCGGCACCACGAACCGCGCGCCGATGTTGTCACCGGCGAGCAGCGGCAGCGTGCACATCTTCACCAGCGCCTCGCGCGCGCTGTTGGCGTGGAGCGTGCACATGCCCGGCAGGCCGGCGTTGAGGGCGAGCAGCAGGTCGAGGCACTCCTCGGCCCGGACCTCGCCGACGATGATCCGGCTCGGGCGCATCCGCAGGCTCTCCTTGACGAGGTCGCGCAGCGCGATCCTGCCGGTGCCCTCGAGCCCGGCCTGACGGGTCTGCATCGGCACCCAGTCCGGGTGGTGGAAGCGCAGCTCGTAGACCTCTTCGGCGGACACCACCCGCTCGCTGCCGGGGATGGCCGAGGCCAGGCAGTTGAGCAGCGTGGTCTTCCCGGCCTGGGTCCCACCCGCGACCAGCACGTTGAGGCCGGCCCGCACGGAGGCCTCGAGGAAGCGCGCCGCCTGCGGGGTGAGCGTGCCCAGGTCGACGAGGTCATGCAGGCGGCTGGCGCGGAGCGTGAACTTGCGGATGTTGACCGCGGTGAAGCCGCGGGAGATGCCCTCGAGGACCACGTGCAGCCGATGTCCCTCGGGCAGCATCGCGTCGACGAACGGCTGGCTGACGTCGATCCGGCGGCCGCTGGACTTCAGCATCCGCTCGACCAGCTCCTGCACCTGCGCGGTGGTCAGCACCGTGGTGGTCAGCTCGTGGCGGCCGTGCCGGGCCACGAAGACCTGGCTGGGGTCGTTGATCCACACCTCCTCCACCGACGGGTCGTCGAGGTAGGGCTGCAGCGGGCCGAAGCCGGAGACCCGGGCGACCAGCTCGCCGACCATTGCCTGCGGGTCGGGGACCGGGGCCACCTGCCCGGTGAGGCTGCGCTCGTCGTGGGCGGTGACCACCTGCTCGGCGATGCGGCGTACGGCGGTCACCTCGGCCTGCGGGTCCACCCCGTCACGGCGCACGGTTTCCCGGACGCGCGCGTCGAGGCGGTCGAGGAGCGCTGCGTGCGCGTCGGCGTACGCCAAGGTCATCAGGTCCCCCGTCCCGAGATACGGCTGCTGCCCGGTTCCTGCCCCTGAGTTCTAACCCGAGGGTTCCGCGGTTGGCAACGGTCCGGGCGCAAGCCTGTGGACGGTGCGCGACGGGTGGGGCGGGAGTGCCCGGTGGGGCACCGGGTGTCCCCTACTCCACGGCCCGCCCCTGACTGCTCCAGATCTCGCGGTAGATGCTGTCCCCGGAGTCGGCGTCCTCGTCGGCCTCCGGTGGCCGCTCGTCGGCGCTGCCCCGGGCCCGCGGGAGGGCGACCGCGCCCGGGCCGGGGTCCGCCCGGCCGTCGAGCCTCGGCACCTCACCGAGCCGGTCGACCTGCTCGGTGAGCGCGTCGAGCACCGACCGCAGCTGGACCTGGGCGACCCTCGCGAAGGTCCGGACGTACTCCACCTCCGGCACCGGCGTGGTGTAGCCGACCGGCGGCACCTCGTGGGCCTCCCCCTCGACGACCTGCGGGGCACCGGTGCGCCGGGCCACCTGCGTGGCGGTGTCGTGAGCCCGCTGCAGGATGTCCCGCTGCTGGTGGCGGGCGGACATCATCAGGTCGCGCGCGTGCACGACGGCTTCCTCGACCAGCTGGTCCGCGACCTGCTGCGCCTGGCTGAACAGGGCCACGGCCTGCGGGCTGATCTCGTTCGACGAACGCTCGGCCTCGTCGCGGAGCCGATGGTTCTCGTGGCGCAGGCGCTCGACCTCGGCCTGCAAGCCGTCGACCTGCGAGCGCAGGGACTCGCTCTCGACGTCTGTCCGCGCCACCTGGTCGGCCAGGACGTCGAGATAGTCGCGGACCTCGGCCTCGTCGAGGCCGCGCACCCGGTGGGTGAACTCCTCGGTGCGAATGAGGACGGGGGTCTGATGGGGTGTCTGGTTCTGCTGCTGACTCATGCGTCATCACCTGCACTGGGATCGTCGTCCGTGTCACCGGCACCGACGTGGTGAAAGTTCTCGTAGCGGATGTCGTCCGCGGGGACGCCGGCCGCACCGAGCTCGGCGACCGTGTGGGAGACCATCTCGGGACCGCCGCAGACCCTCGCCTGCCAGCCCTCCCAGCCGCCGTGCTGCGCGGCCACGGAGCCGACCAGCCCCCGGGCGCCGTGGAACGAGCTGTCGTCGGAGACGACCTCGGTGTACGCGAACCAGTCCCGGTGACGTGCCAGCTCGGTGAGCCGCTTCCGGTCGTAGAGGTTCCACGGGACCCGGGCGCCGTGGAAGAGGTGGACGCGCGGTCCGGACCCGTGCTCCCGCCACTCCCGGTCCACCTGCTCGACGAGCGAGCGCAGCGGGGCCAGTCCGGTGCCTCCGGCGACCAGGTGGAGGTCGCGCGGGTCCCTGGGTGTCCTCGTGAGCTGGTCGCCGACGGGTGCACCCATCTTCACCACGTCGCCGCTCCCGAGCCGGCGCACCAGCGTGCCGCTCAGCTGTCCGCCGTCGACCACCTGCACGTGCAGCTCGAGCGTGCCGTCCTCCCGCGGCGCGTTGGCCGGGCTGAAGTAGCGCCAGAGGCGCGGCCTCTGGGGGATCTCCATCGCGAACGACTGCCCGGGCGCGTAGTCGAACTTCTCCGTCGGTCGCAGCTGCACCACGGCGACGTCCATCGTCCGTCGTTCGACGGAGACGACCTCCGCGTCCCACCACGCCGGGGAGGTGTCGGAGGACTCCTCCGCGGCCTCGACCATGGTGCGCGCGATGACGCCGTACGCCGTGGCCCAGTCGGCCGCGAGCTCCTCGGTCCACGCGGCACCGAGGAAGTGCTTCAGCGTGGCGAGCAGCGACGCGCCGACCGCGTTGTAGTGCTCCGGGACCACCGAGAACTTCCGGTGGTCCCGGCCGAGCTGCTGCAGTACGCCGACGACCTGGTCGAGCTGGTCGACGCTGCTCACGACCCGTCCCAGGGCGGCGACGAGCTTGTCGCGCTGCGCCGCCATCGACACCGGGAACATGTCCCGGAGCTCGGGGTGCGACAGGAACAGGTGGGAGTAGAAGTGGAGCGGCACCTCGTCACCGGACTTGGCGACCTGCTCCCAGCTGTGCTTCAGGGCAGCCGTGTCCACGCCGGGGCTCAGCCGGCCGGGCTGGTCACGACGTCCCGCTCTGTGGACGCCAGTGCCTCGCCGACCCGCTCGATGACGGCCGGCGGCACTCCCGCCTCCACCAGCGCCTGGACGAGCAACGAGACCACCTTGAGGTAGTCGACCCGCGTGATGTCGAGCCCGGCATGGGCCTCGCGGAGGTCGCGCCCGTCGTAGCTCGCCGGACCGCCGAGGACCTGCGAGATGAGCAGGACCTGGTGGCGCTTGAGCGACGTCAGGTCGGCGCCCTCGAAGAAGCCGACCAGCTGGTCGTCGGCGAGGATCAGCTCGTAGAAGCGGTCGACGACCGCCTTGACGGCGGGACCGCCACCGATCTTCTCGTAGTCGGAGGCAGCGCTGGAAAATGATGCTGCGGACAAGGTGTTCCCTCCCAAGAATTGTTCCGTCCCCCGCGGCACGATCACCGTTCCTACCAATGAAGGCGCCCGGCTTCAAGGGCACCGGGCGAAATGAATGGCGGGGCCGGGAACCGGGAACGTGTGTGACGTGCGCTACGACCGCACGGGCTCGACTTGCTCCGGCCCCGACGGTTTGGTCCACTTTCACGGTCCGCTTGTGCGCGCTCACGAGGAAGGGGGCCGCGTGGCGGCTTCGGAACTGCTCAGTGCCCCGGCCGCCGACCCGGCGCCCGGGCGCGCTCCCGACCCCGCTCCGGCGATCGAGCACACCTACCGGGCCAACCTCGACGGCCTGCGCAGCATCGCGGTCTACCTCGTGCTGCTGTTCCACACCGGCCTGCCCTGGGCCGAGGGCGGGTTCATCGGCGTCGACCTGTTCTTCGTGCTCTCGGGCTTCCTCGTCTCCACGGTGCTGCTGGACGAGATCGAGCAGACCGGCCGGCTCCGGGTGGGCCGCTTCTACGCCCGCCGCGTACGCCGCCTCCTCCCGGCCGCGGTCGTGGTCGTGGTCGCCACCGCGGCGACGTTCACGGTCATCTGGTCCGTGGTCCGCCGGCTCGAGATCGTCGGCGACGCCCAGAGCGCCCTGCTCTACTACGCCAACTGGCACTTCCTCGCCGCTTCCGGCGACTACTTCGCGGCCGACACCGACAAGAGCCCCTACCTGCACTTCTGGTCGCTGGCCATCGAGGAGCAGTACTACGTCGTCTTCCCGGTCCTGCTGCTCCTGCTCAGCCGCTTCGGCCGCCGGTTCATGCTGTGGTCGCTTCTCGGCCTCATGGGTCTGTCCCTGGCCGCACAGCTCTACTGGGCCCAGGTCGACACCACGCACGCCTACTACGGCACCGACGCCCGGCTCTACCAGCTGCTCGCCGGCGCCGCCCTGGCGGTCGCGATGCGACGCGGCCTGGGCGGCGCGCTCACCCACCGGTCCAGCACGGTCATCGGCACGGTCGGCCTGGCCGGTCTGCTGGTGCTCGGCAGCGGGCTGGTCGGCATGGCCGCCTCCTGGCGCGGCATCGGCGCGACCGTGGTCGCCGGCCTGCTGATCGGCGGCCTCGTCCTGGCGCCCCGGCAGCCCGTCTCGCGAGCGCTGTCGCGCCCGGTGCCGGTGTTCCTCGGCCGGATCTCCTACGGCACCTACCTCTGGCATTGGCCGGTGATCATCGCCCTGACCACACTGCTCGACACCAGCCCGTGGGCGATCGCGGGCTTCGCGCTCGCGCTGAGCACCGGCCTGGCAGCGCTGTCCTACCAGGTCGTGGAGATGCCGATCCGCAAGGCTCCGTCGCTCAACCGGTTCGGCTGGGCCACCGCCGTCGTCGGCGTCAGCGCCAGCGCCGTGCTCGCGGTCTCGGTGGTGCCGAACATCCTCGAGAACGACCGCAGGCCCCAGCTCTCCGAGACCACCTACTCGCCCGCCGGCAGCACGACCGGCGACGGCGCCGGCGGGGACGAGCCGGTGCCGTCGGGCATCGACTGGGAGGCGGCCGCGGCGGACCGCGGCGAGTCCCACACCTGCGCCGCGGACCGGCCCGACGACTGCATCGTCGAACGGGGCAGCGGACCGCACGTGCTGTTCATCGGGGACAGCCAGGCGATGTCGTTCGTGCCCCTGTTCCGGCGGATGGCGAGCGAGCACGACTTCACGCTGTCGCTCAACGTCACGGCCGGCTGCCCGTGGCAGGAGGGGCTGGCCAACGACAACCAGGCCGACAACGGCGCCCGCACCTGCGAGTCGGCACGCGTCGGCTGGTACGACCGAGCCCTGCCGGAGCTGGACCCGGACATCGTGGTGCTGCTCGACCGGCCGCGCGACGACGAGAAGGACTGGGGCACGCTGATCAAGCGCCGCGACGGCAAGGACCAGCCGCTCGACCGGGCGGTCTACGAGACCACCCAGGAGACGCTCGGCAAGGTGAGCGAGGTCGCGGACAAGACCGTCGTGGTCCAGCGGCTGGTGATGCCCGAGGACTTCAACCCGCTCGACTGCCTCGCGAGCAGCTCGACGATCGGACAGTGCGCGGTCGCCGTACCCAACACCCCCTCGAGCAGCGACGGCTTCTACGCCGCCGCGGCGGCCCAGTCCGACGACATCGTGACCGTCAACCTCAACGACGTCTTCTGCGCCACCGCCCCGGTCTGCCAGCCCATGGACGGCGACCAGGTGGTGTGGCGCGACGACCACCACTACACCGCGTCGTACGTCGAGGCGCGCAGCGCGGGCGTCTGGAAGGCGTTCCAGGACGCCGGGGTGTTCACCGGCAAGGGCTGACCCAGCCGGTCTCAGCCCTGTCCGGCCAGCTCCCGGGCGTCCTGCTTGGCCTCGAGCCCCTGCTCCACGTCGTCGTACGACGGTCGCGGCGCGGGCGGCGGCGGGGTCTCCACGCGGAGCGCGGCCCGGACCTCCTCGTAGCCGGTGTCGCGGCGCTCCCGCGGCTCGCGCCGCAGGCAGTCGTGGAGCTGGCAGCCGGCCCAGTTCGCCTCGGTCGGCGCGGTCTGCTCCATCG
This sequence comes from Nocardioides guangzhouensis, assembly GCF_004519545.1. Classification (GTDB taxonomy): domain Bacteria; phylum Actinomycetota; class Actinomycetes; order Propionibacteriales; family Nocardioidaceae; genus Nocardioides; species Nocardioides guangzhouensis. The sequence goes on along the minus strand of NZ_SDKM01000044.1, from coordinate 24,670 downwards.
CCTGCCGGAACCCCTCGTACGTCGGGTGGTCGGCGAGGACCTGCCGCAGCTGCTTGCGCGCCCGCCGGATCTGCCAGGCGTTGTAGCGCCCGAGGTCGCGGTAGGCGAAGAACGTCGAGGTGTCGAAGAACTGGTTCAGCGTCGAGGCGCGGGGGAAGTCCTGACGGACCTCGCGGTGCGCGAGCAGCTGGGTCGGCATGTCCCGGGTCAGCGCCGGCTTGGCGTACCAGAGCACCCCCGTGTGGTCCCTGGTGTGCACCAGCCCGAGCGTCACCGACCGGGCGGCGTACGGCGGCCCGCCGCCGGCGTCGCGGGAGGCGCGGAGCGCGTCGAGGTCGATGTTGACGTCCACGTCGCACTCGAGCTTGGCCAGGTCGACCGCCTGGGCCAGCGCGCGCACCCGGTCCGCCGGGCCCTGGTCGGCGTCGATGCAGACGATCTCCTGGTAGTCGGAGAGCCGCAGCAGCTCGACCAGCCCGGTGTTCTCCCAGTGCCCGCCGTCGGTCACGTAGAGGAACGCGTCGGTCGGGTCGTGGATCCCGAAGAACTCCTTGAACAGGTAGCCCAGCCGGGCCTTCGGGAACGAGCGGCCGTCGCCCCACCTCACCTCGTCGACGTACCGCGGGTTCGGCAGCCACACGCCGAGCCGCACGTTGGCGAACGTGAGCAGCATGCTGGTCGGGCCGATCCGGAACCGGCCCATCGCCGGGGACACGGCTGCGCCCGAGACCGCCACCGCGAACATGGTCGTGAGCCGGCCCCGGGGCTTCCACCACTTGGAGTCGTAGGCGGCGTGCATGGCCTCGGTGGTGCACTCCAGAGTGGTGAAGGCGTCGCGCCCGTCCTCGGGCACGAACACCCGCACCTTCTCCGGCGAGAAGGTCACGCTGAGCGCCGGGATGCCGTAGTGGGTGCGCACCGCGCGGGTGGTGGTGGTGCTGGCCGCGCAGATCGTCAGCGGTGTGCTCAGGTCGGGCTGTCCCTCCCGGCCGGGCGAGACCCGGGCGGCGTACGACTTGAGCGCGGGTTCGCGGTAGCGATGGTGGTCGAAGTCCTGGTCGGAGTCGTTGACCATGCAGGTCGCGTGGTCCTCGCTGGTGCGGTACGTCGCGTAGGCCATGCGCAGCCGGCCGCGGTAGAACGCCGACAACGACCAGCTCTCGGGCGAGACCGCGAACCAGGTGGCGACCAGGAAGCCGACCAGCAGCAGCCAGGAGACCAGCGGGGTGCTGAGCTGCGGGTGCAGGCTGACCACCCGTTCGAGGTCGGGCGCCTGCGCGAAGGCGACCCGGGTCCACAGCGCGACCACGATGACCAGCATCGCCAGGAACGCGACGCCGCCGATCTTGTTGGCGAAGCGGGCGGCCGGCTTGACCAGGAGCCGGGCCTGGGCGCCCAGGGCGGCGGCCGCGGCGACGACGGCGCTGAGCAGCCCCTGACCGCTGGTCGGCAGGTGCCCGGAGAGCCAGGGCAGCGCGACGAACGCGGTGAGGAAGAACAGCCCGAGGCCGAGCCCGAGCCGGCTGCCGCCCTCGAGCGCGCCGAGCAGGGCCCGTGACTTCCGCAGCCGCGGGACCTTGCTGACCAGCACCCAGGACAGGGTCAGCACCAGGCCCAGGCCCAGCCAGATCAGGCCGGGCTGGACGATGTTCTGCCGCCCGACCAGGGTGCGCAGGGCCCGGCTCGGGTCGACGATGTTGGGCACCTCGAGCCACTGCATCAGCCAGCCGTACGGCAGGATCAGCACGCCCAGTGCGGCCCACAGCACGATCACGTTGGCGAGCAGCCCGGCGAGCAGCGTGGCCACGGCGCTGGCCCGGTGGTAGCCGGCGCGGGTGTTGCCCGACGGCGTGCGTTCCTCGCCGAAGAGGTCCTGGGTGGTGTGCCCACGGGGCTCGCGGGCGGTGAGGTAACCGAGGTTGCTGAGCAGGTGCCGCTCCTCGGGGCTGAGCACGCCCGACCCGCTGCGCCGCCAGGCGTCCGGCTCGGCGTCGGGCCGGTGCCGCCCGGGGGGCCGGTTCCGCGCGACCTGGAACGCGCCGGCCATGTAGGCGCCGCCGGAGACCGCCGTCACGTGGCTGGCCCGGTCCCAGCCGAGGTCGCCGCCGTCGTACTCGAGGTCCTGGAGCGCGCCCAACGAGATCGACGCGGAGCGGACGCCGCCGCCGGACAGGGCGATCCCGAGCGGCGAGCGTTCTCGCCGGCCACCGTGGTCGTGACCCTGGAGGGACGCCGAGTCGTCCTGCTCCGGCACCTCCGAGCGGGCGATCGCGGCGCGCAGCCACCGTGGGGTCGAGACGTACGACGCGATCCCGCCGAGGACCACCACGACCACCACGAACAGGGCCAGGATCTTCGCCCAGTTGGCGGCGGCGATCACCGGCCACACCAGGTCGTCGAGCCGGCCGGCGACCGGTCGGTCCTGGAACTGCCAGCGCATGAGCGTGGTCTCGAGCAGGTCGAGTGCGGCCGCGCCGACGACGGCACCGAGGCACGCGTGCCGGGCAGTGCTGCGCATGAACCGGAGCCGGTAGCCGCGGCAGGCGAGGTCGGCCCAAGCGCCGAGCAGCAGCGTGTAGCCGACCACCAGCAGCAGGTCCCACCAGTAGGCGCCCAGCACGTCGGTGGCCACGATGTCGTTGTCGGGGACGTGGTCGGCGTCGCCGATCAGCTGGAGCTGGGCGAGGCTGACCGTGCCCGAGTCCAGGTCGGAGCGGGTGGCCGCGTAGAGGACGAGCGCGCCCCCCGCGACCACTCCCGCGAACCGGATCGCGACCTGGCTGCGTGTCAGCTGGGCGCCTGCGCCCGAATCTCCAGAGGCCATGAGGCGCTCCCTCGCAGTGCTCTCGGTCTCCATCGTGCTCGTCGCTCGACTCGCTGGACAATGACGAGTTCGGGGCTTGCGGCTCTCCGAACGGGTGGTGTCCGTTCGTGACGCGACGGGCTGGTGGGGTCAGCCGGCCGGCCGCAGCCAGGCCGTCCAGCGCTCGATCGCGACGTAGCCCAGCCGCTCGTACGTCGGGCGCCCGTCGTCGCTGGCCACCAGCACCGCGGGCAGCGCCGGGTCGGCGAGCGTGGCCGCCCGGGTGACCGCGGCGCCCGCTCCCCGGCCACGGGCCGACGGCAGCGCGGCGACGTACTCCACGAGGGTCGCGCCGTGCGCGGTGTGCGCGCAGGCGACCGAGGCGGGCTCGCCGTCGACGTACCCGAGCCACACCCGGGTGGCGCCGTCGAGCAGGCCGGGCCGCAGGATGCTGCCCGGCGCGGTGCCGGGCATCGGGTAGCCCTCGACCAGCACCCGCTCGGCCACCGCCAGGCGCTCCGCGTCGGCCACCTCGACCACCTCGACACCGTCCGGGGCGGCGACCGGGCTGCCCTGCTCGTCGGGCCGGGGGAACCGGGCCATCAGCGGCGGGTGCCCGATCAGCACCAGGCCGTGGGCGGCGTAGTCGGGTTCGAGCCACGGGCTGAGCAGGAAGTACGCCGACTCCGGCGGGACCAGCGCGCCGACCTCCGCCACCAGGTCCGCGGCGTCGGCGGCGGCCACCGGCCGGGTGAGCACGACCGGGTTGGAGAGCTCACCGGTGCTGCCGATCAGGGCCCCGGCCCAGCCGTCGGTGCGCCGGTGCGGTGCGCCGAGCGCACGGGCCACCGCGACCGGCCAGGACGCGTGCACCAGCACCGCCCGACGTACCAGCGAGTCGTCCTCCGGTGCGTCCGGCTCCCAGCCGTTGGTGAGGTGCTCCCCCTCCGCGGGGACGACGGACTCGCTCATGGCCCCATCGTGGCCCCGCCGGCGGCCGGCGCGACAGGCCCGGCCGGGTCAGCCTCTCAGGGCGCGATCTCGGCGAACTTCGGACGCCCCAGCTCCGGGTCCTCGAGGAGCCGCTTGCCGTCCGTGGTGTTGCGGGAGATCGTGACCAGCAGTTTGCCGGAGGTCAGCGGGACCTCGGGATGCGCGAGCGGGGCGTACTGCAGATCCCCGGTGTCGAACCCGGCCGGGGCCGACAGCGCCTTGCGCGGCGTCCACGGTCCCCACGGCTGGGGTGCGGTCCAGGTGTAGACGAAGTCGCCGAGGTCGCCGTCGCGCTTGGACACCGCGACGTACGTCCCGTCCAGCACGTCGACCGAGAGGGTCTGGGAGACGCCGCCGGCCGCGGGCAGCACAGCGACCGCGCGGCGATGGTCCTTCTGCCAGCCGCCGGCGGACCGGAACTCCCAGCCGGAGCGGTCCGCGGGGTTCGCGACGGGTGTCCGGGCGACGTACAGCTCGCGCCCGAAGACGCCCTGCTGGCCGGTGAGCCTGGTGCCGAAGACGTAGATCCACCCGCCGTGCACGACGGCCGCAGCCCCCCAGTTGACCTGGTCGGGGTCCGTCGAGTCCGGGGTCAGGTCGAAGACCTTCTCCACCTGGGGCACCCCGCCGTCCTCGACCCGGAAGACCGCTGCCGTGGTGCCGAGGAAGGTGAAGTCCATGGTGCCTCCGGAGCCCCGACGGGTGCGCGAGCACAGCACCGCGATCACGTCGTGGTCGCCGTGGCGAGCAACGGCGACCGACATCGGCCAGCGGACCGTGTCCCGGTCGGCGTCCGGCACGACCGGTCCGTGCGCGTCGTCCACGAGCTGGGCGACGCACCGGCCGGAGGACACCAGCATGGAGTTGCCGACGATCCCGGGGACGACGCCCTTCTTGCGGACGGTGTCTCCGAACAGCCAGACGAGCCGGCCGTCGTGCAGGCGGGCACTGGCCCCGATGTCCGCGGCCTGCCAGTAGCGCAGGTCGAGGGACTCCCCGAGCTGGTTGAGCTGGGCGGCCGACACGGAGCGACGCCCGGGCGGCGGGGTCGGGCAGTCGGGCTCGAGCCGGAAGACCGGCGCGGCCGGGGGCTCGGCCGGCTCCGGCAGGTGGTCGCTGCACCCGGCCAGTCCCGCCGGGAGCAGGACCACGGCAGCGACCACGCGGAGGCGAGCCCGCCCCACCAGTCTCGACCGGCCCGCGATCCGGTGTGTCCTCCAGAGCGCGCCGATCACTCCACGACTCAGCTCTCGTCGGGCGGCGGTTCGGTGTCCGACGCCGGCCGGTCGTGCTCGCGTCCCGCCCGGCGGGCGGCGTCCCGGATCTCGAACAGCTCGGTGCCCAGGCTGCCGGCCGCCTTGGCGACGTCCCCGACCGCCCGGGTGATGATCGTGGCGATCTCCTCGACGGCGTGGATGCCGGCGCCGAGGGCGTCCTGGACGGCGTCCTTGCGGATCTCGCCCCGGGAGATGTGGTCGCGGTCGTCGGTGCTCATCGTGCCCATCCTCAGGCAGCCGCGGGCTCGCCCACAACCTCCGGTCCGTCGTACGACGGCGTGCGGGTGGGCAGCGCGAGCCGCAGGATCTTGCGCGCGACGCTGCCGAGCTGCTTGCGCAGCGGCCCGGTGTTGTAGGCCAGGCCGTAGCGCTCGCAGATCTCGCGGACCTCGGGAGCGATCTCCGGGTAGCGCCGGGCCGGCAGGTCCGGGAAGAGGTGGTGCTCGATCTGGTGGCTGAGGTTGCCGGTCATGACGTGGAACAGCCGGCTGCCGGTGATGTTGGCCGAGCCGAGCAGCTGGCGGAGGTACCACTGGCCGCGGGTCTCGTCCTCGGTCTCCTCCCGGCTGAACGTCGCGACCCCGCTCGGGAAGTGGCCGCAGAAGATGATGTTGAACGCCCAGACGTTGCGGACCAGGTTGGCCGTGGCGTTCCCGATCAGCGTCGGCACGAAGAACGGGCCGGTCACCGCCGGGAACAGCAGGTAGTCCTTGAGCGTCTGGTTGCGGACCTTGCGGAGCATCCCGCGGTGCAGGTGCTTCGTCTCGGCCCAGGTCTTCTCGCCGGCCGCGATCCGCTCGACCTCGAGGTCGTGGAGCAGCACGCCCCACTCGAAGAACACCATCAGCAGGAAGGCGTAGACCGGGTTCCCGAGGTAGTAGGGCCGCCACTGCTGGTCCTCGTCCATGCGGAGGATGCCGTAGCCGATGTCGCGGTCCTTGCCGAGGATGTTGGTGAAGGTGTGGTGGATGTAGTTGTGGGAGTACTTCCACTGCTCGCTCGGGCAGACCGTGTCCCACTCGTACATCCGCGAGTTCAGGCCGGGGTCGCCCATCCAGTCGTACTGCCCGTGCATGACGTTGTGGCCGATCTCCATGTTGTCGAAGATCTTGGAGAGGCTCAGCGCGGCGACCGCGGCCGGCCAGGCCGGCGGCAGGTAGAACAGCGCGCGGCCGGCGATCTCGAGCTGCCGCTGCCGCTTGACGACGGTGCGGATGTACGCCGCGTCCGCCTCGCCGAGGTCGGCGACGAGCCGCTGCCGCAGTGCGTCCATCTCCTCCCCGAACTCCTCGATCTGCTCCGGGGTCAGGTGGTCGAAGGTGCTGGTGCTCATCATGCGGTCCTTCCGTCGGGATAGTCCCAAACGAAATGGCTGCCGATCCGGCCAGATCGCGACCGTTTCGTTGGGGAGTATCGGGAAATGGGGTCAAAGGTCGAGGGCGGTGGAGGTGCAGGGGACGGAGACGCAGATCCGGATGTCCTCGTCGGGCTGGCTGCTGGTCTCGCCGGTGAGCACGTTGCGGACCGTGCCCTCGGTCTTGCGGGTGGTGCAGGTCAGGCAGATGCCCATGCGGCACCCCGACTCCGGGGCGAGCCCGGCGGCCTCGGCCTGCTCGAGCAGCGTGCCGCCGTCGTTCCCGACGTCCACGCCGGAGCGGGCGAAGCTCACCGTGCCGTCGGCCGGCTCGCCCGCAGCGCCGCCGTCGGGGCGGGCGGTGCCGAGCTTGAAGTACTCGACGTGCAGCGCCTCGGACCCGTCGTACGCCGCGTGGACGGCGGACATCAGCGGCGCCGGGCCGCAGGCCCAGGTCGGGACGTCGCGGTAGCCGGGCACCAGCCGCTCGAGGTACGCCGGCGAGAGGGCCGGGTCGCCGAGCTCCGGGTGCAGCAGGTGGACGTCGATCCCCCACCCGGAGCGCCGGACCTCGTCGAGCTCGGCGGCGAAGATCTGGTGGTCGGGGCTCTGCGCGTAGTGCAGGAACGTGACCCGGCCACGGTGCGTGCGGCGCTGCAGCGAGCGCAGCATCGACATCACCGGGGTGATGCCGGAGCCGCCCGAGATGAGCACGACGTGGTCGGGCACCCGGTTCGGCAGCACGAACTCGCCCTGCGCCTGGGACAGGTGGACGACGGTGCCGACCGGCGCCCGCTCCACGAGGTAGCGGGACACGCTCTGCCGATCCCTGGGGGCGTCCGGGTTGGCCCGCATCGTGACCGTGAACCGGTCGCCGGCGCGGGAGTCGGGGCTGGAGATCGAGAACACCCGAGTGGTACGGCGGGCGCCGGCGACCTCGACACCGAGCTGGACGTGCTGGCCGGCGCGGTGGCCGCGCCAGGTCGAGGTGGGCTGGAGGGTGATGGTCGCGACCGGTGGGTGCCCGGGGACGTCGACTTCGCGGCGTACGTCGACGACGCGGGCGCGGACCTCCCTGGCCGCCCACATCGGGTTCGCGATCTCGAGGTACCGGTCGACACCGTGCGGGGAGGTCAGCGCCTCCAGCGCCCGGGACCGGAGCAGGGTCTGCGCGAGTCCCATGCGACTCCTTTCAGTGAACATGCGTTCACCGAAACTGTAGCCACCGGTCGAGTGGGAGCGTCAAGGCCCGCCCCCTGTGATGCGGATCATGGGGCGAGGTGTTCACCGAAAACCGGTCACGCGGCCGCCCTAGACTGGGTTCCGTGTCCTCGTCCCCGGTGCCGCGTGTCCCGGAGTCACGCTCGGAGCGCAAGGAGCGCACCCGCCGCGCGATCCTCGACGCGGCCCTCGACCAGCTCGCCGACGAGAGCTTCGGCTCCCTCTCGCTGCGGCGGCTGACCAAGCAGGTCGGCATCGTCCCGACCGCGTTCTACCGCCACTTCTCGACCCTCGACGAGCTCGGCCTCGCCCTGGTCGACGAGTCGTTCGCGACCCTGCGGGCCATGATCCGCGACGTACGCCGCGGGGAGCCGGCGCCCGACACCCTCATCGACCGGTCCGTCGACGTGCTCTCCGCACAGCTGGACGCGAACATGGCGCACTTCCGGTTCATCGGCCGCGAGCGGTACGGCGGGGTCACCGTGGTCCGGGAGGCGATCGCCCGCGAGCTCGCACTGTTCGAGAGGGAGCTGGCCACCGACCTGGCCCGGATGCCGGGCCTCGAGCGGTGGGGCGCTGCGGACCTCGCCCTGCTGGCCGGGATCTTCGTGAACCTCATGGTGGCGGCCGCCGGTGAGATGGTCAGCCCGGAGGCCGAGGACGCCGCCGTACGCCGCGGGATCGAGGACACCTTGCGTCGCCAGGCGCGGATGGTCGTGGTCGGCGCCGCCGGCTGGCGCCCGCTCGGCGGGTGACCTCGGCGGAGCGGCGCTCAGCGGCGCGGGAGCAGGATCTCGATCCCGCGCTCGGCCATGACGTCGCCGTTGATCCGGCCGCCCATGGCCTCGGTGACCGACAGCGCACGGGCCAGCGCCCCGGCGTCGCCGCCGGCGGAGCTGGCGTCCGCGCCGCAGACCCGGATACGGACGTAGTTGCCCTGGCCGGAGAAGCGCAGCGACACCTCGCGCGGGTCCAGTGCCTGCACGTCGGCGAGCAGGTGGTCGAGCAGCTGCTCCACCGGGCCGGGGGTCAGCACCTCCTCGGCGCCACCGTCGACGTAGACCCGGACCGAGGTGTCCTCAGGGACCCCCTCGCGCCAGCGGTGCCCGATCGCGGTGGCCAGGGACTGCAGGTCGATCTCGGAGCCGGCCACCAGGGGGCGGTTGCGGGAGTCCGCGAGCAGCTGGTCGACGACGCCGTTGAGCTTCTCCATCTCCGACGCCGAGTGCAGCACCGCCTCGCGGACGTCCTCGCGCAGCCCGGGGCGGCCGGCGAGCTCCTCGAGCTCGAGCCGGACCCCGGCGATCGGGGTGCGCAGGACGTGGGAGGCGTGCTGGAGGAACTCGCGGTCGCGGCGGATGGAGTGCTGGAGCTGGGACGCGCTGCGCACCAGCGCGTCGTTGATCGCGGTCACCTCGGGCATCGAGGAGTGCGGCAGCTCGAGGTCGTAGCGGCCCCGGGACAGCGCGCCCGCCGCGTCGGCCAGCTTGCGGAACGGCCGGGTGAGCATGTCGGCGGCGATGATCCCCACCACCGTGGCGATCAGGCACATCACGACCATCAGCACCACGAGCGACCCGAGGTTGCGGCCCAGGATGTCGCCGAGCACGGCCTCGGACTGGATGACCGTGACCGTGCCCTGCGACGTGGCGGCCCGGGCACTCATGGCGTCCTCGCCGTCGGCGGCCCCGAAGCCGGTGCCGTTGACCACGACGGACGCGTCGTCGGTCTCGTAGACCAGCTGGGTGTCGGCCGGCACCAGGTCGTCGAGGTACGCCGCGTCCACCGGCTCGCCGTCGGCGAGCCGCTCGTCGACGCGGGTGGCGATCAGCCGCGCCTGGCGGCCGAGCTCGGCGCTCTCCTCGTCGTGGATCATGTCGCGCACCGAGAACGCACGCACCACCCCGACCGTGACCAGCAGGACGAGGGCGAGGAGGACGAACGCGGCGGCCAGGCGCCTACGCATGCGGGCTCCCGGCCCGCGGCTCAGCCATCCGCGGCCCCCTCGAGGCGGAAACCCACGCCGCGCACGGCGACGACCCGCTCGGAGACGCCGGCGTCCTCGAGCTTCTGGCGGAGGCGCCCGATGGTGACGTCGAGGGTCTTCGTGGAGCCGTACCAGTTCTCGTCCCACACCTCGGCCATCAGCTGGTCGCGGGAGACGACGTTGTCGCGGTGCCCGGCCAGGAGCGCGAGCACGTCGAACTCCTTGGCGGTGAGCAGCACCTCGTCGTTGGCCGAGAACACCCGGCGGGCCCCCTCGTCGATCCGGAGGCCGGAGGTGCCCGAGCCGGAGCTCTCGGAGCGGACCGGCGCGCTGCGCCGGAGCAGCGCGCGCACGCGCGCCTGCAGCTCGGCCAGCCCGAACGGCTTGGCGAGGTAGTCGTCGGCACCGAAGTCCAGGCCGACCACCCGGTCGAGCTCGTCGCCCCGGGCGGTGACGATCATGATGCCGCCCTCGTAGCCGGCGTTCCGGGCCGACTTGCACACGTCGAGCCCGTCCATGTCGGGCAGGCCGAGGTCGAGGATGACCAGGTCCGTCGGGGTCTGCCCGAGGTGGTCGAGCGCGGCCTTGCCGTGGTCGACCCAGGTCACCGTGTAGTCGTCGCGCTCGAGCGTCCGCACGAGCGGGAAGGCGATGTCGGCCTCGTCCTCAACTACCAGCACATGATGCGTCACGTGGTCGAGGATAAGGCGTGACTGCCCCGATCCGTGGCGCATCAGAAGTCCCGGTCGCTCGTGCCGGACTCGGTCGCGGACGCCGCGAGGCAGGCCGTGCCGCCCGGCGTACGGACCAGCGTCGAGGGGAACCAGACCAGCTCTCCCGCGTTGCTGGTGTTGCGCAGGTCGTTCGCGTTCGGGACGGTGCCCAGCGTGATCGTGACGACGGTCACCTGCACGCCGTTCACGGTGGCCGTGGCCGCGGTCATCGTCGAGCCGGTCGGGGTGATCGTGAGGCCGTTCTTCACGTAGTCCTGGGCGAGCGTGACGTGGCCCAGGTTGGCGTCCGTCTCGACGCGGTCGGTGCCGGTCCCGGAGCCGGCCACGCCGGCGTCCTTGAAGGTGACGGCGACCGGGGTGGACGTGCCCGCCCAGCCGGCCTTGACCGTGCTCAGGTCGACCACCCGGGAGTAGGTGAGCACCACCTGGTCGCCCGCCTCGATCCGGCCGAGCGCTCCGTTGTTGACCGCCTGCACGTCCTGCGCCCGCAGCGCCGCGTCGACGGTGCGGGTGACGGCCGCGGTGGTCGTGGTGTTCCCGGCCCGGTCGGTGGCGACCACGCGGAAGTCGTGGCTGCCGGCTGCGAGCCCGGTGGCGTCCAGGGCGCAGGCGTACGGCGCCGAGGTGTCGGTGCCGCAGGTCGACCAGGTGCCGGACGCGGACGGCTTGTGCTCGAACGCGACCGAGGCCACCCCCGAGTCGGCGTCGCCGGCGGTGGCGGTCAGGTTCACGGTCCCCGACAGCGGCCCGGCCGGCACGCTCAGGGCGACCGTCGGGGCGAGGTTGTCGACGAGCACGCCGAGCTGGGTGTCGTACGTCGTCGCGGTGCCGACGACGGCGACCGCGCGGACGTCGTACGTGCCGGTGCCGACGGCGACGGTGTCCGCGGAGCAGGTCCGGGTCCCGCCGGTCGCGTTGCCGCAGCCGGGGACGACGGCCCAGGTGCCGGTTCCCGCGACGGCGTACTCGACGCGCGTGGTGACGGTCGCCGACCCGGCGCCGGTCACGGTGACGGTCAGCGGAACGGTGCCCCGGACCGGGCTGGGCACGGTCGCGAGGGTGACCCCGACGCCGTTGAGCACCGTGGTCGTCACCGCCGCCGAGGTCGCGGAGAAGCCCGCGGTGTCGGTGGCGACGGCGCGCAGCCGGTGGTCGCCGTCGGCGACGCCGGTGGTCGCCCATGCGCAGGTGTACGGCGCCACGGTGTCCGTGCAGACCGTGGTCCAGGTCGAGGAGCCGACCGGTGCTTGCTGGATGAGCACCGAGGCGACCGCCGAGCGGTCGTCCGATGCGGTGGCGGCGACGGTGACGGTCCCGCTGAGCGGGCTGCCCGGGTCGGTCATCGCGACCGTGGGTGGGGTCCAGTCGTTCGCGGCCGTGACCACGACGGGTCGCCCGCTGGTGGAGGTGAAGGTGGCGGAGGAGAACTGCAGGCCGCTGGCGGCCACCGCTGCGAGGAGGGCCGCGACCAGGAGCAGCAGCACCCGGTGCGGCCGCATCAGACGCCGGTCCCGGCGGTCGGCGTGCGCGTGGCGTCGGCCGCGCGCTGCGCGGGGACGTCGATCGCGGCGTCCTCGTCGGTCGGCTCGGGACGGCGGCGCAGCACGCCGACCAGCTCGACCAGGCTGTAGAGGGCGATGACCAGGGCGGGCAGGCCGATGACGGCCATGCGGGTTGCCCGGTCGCCCAGCGCGATGAACGCGTAGCCGACGTACGGCACGTGGAAGCTGACCCGGTTCTGGGTCTCGCCGTCCAGCTGGAAGGTCCACGGGTCGGCGTCGGGGTTCGCGTCCCCCTGGGTGCGGAAGGTGTCGCCGTCGCGCTCGACGATGCGGTGGGTGACCAGCGTGTCGATGCCCGAGTCGGCGGGCGGCACGTAGGTGATCACGTCGCCCACGCGGAGGTCCTCGACCGGCACGTTCTCCTCGAACACCACCGACCCGAGGTCGTAGGTGCCGGTCATCGAGCCGCCGATGATGACGTAGCGCTGCAGCCCGAACAGGGCCGGCAGGATGAAGCCGAGGGCGAGCACGGCAACCACGACGCAGAGGCCGTTGACGGCCCAGCGGCCGGCCCGGCGCGGCCGGCGGCGCTCCTCGAGCGTGATCTCCACGGTGCTCCCCTCCTCTCGACGGTCGTGTGGTCGGTCCGGGCTCCTGGGGAAGGAGCCCGTCCGGCGCCCTTGTGGGTTGGCGCCGGACGGACGGTCCTTCCCTGTTCCCCCCGGAACTACTGCGGCTAGGGCAGGGTCAGTGCCACGCCAGGGTCGTGCTGCTCGGCTCGACCTGCGTGGAGACCCACTGGTAGGAGGCCGACGCGGTGGCGCCCTGGTTGGCGTCGGACGCGTTCGACGGCATCGACACGGTGAATTTGAGCGTGGTGCTGTCACCGATGTCGAGCGCGCCGAGGTCCATCACTCCGGCGTCGTCGGCGGCGGCGAAGTCACCGTCGTAGACGGTGGTCGCGCCCTGGGTGACCTCGAGGTGCAGGGCGCCGGCCTGGAAGGTGCTGGAGTCGGCGGTCTCCTGCAGCGTGAGCGTGGAGTCGATGGTGCCCGTGTTCTCGATGGTCACGGTGCCCGCGACCGAGTCGCCGGGCTTGATGTTCGCGACGTCCATGGTCAGGTCGGCCCGGTCGTTGCTGTGGACCAGGTCACCGGCGGTGACCGCCGACGCGCTGTTCGAGGTCGAGGTGAAGGTGGCGCCGGAGCCGATCGCCACGGCGGTGGCGGCGAGCAGCGTGGCCAGCGGGACGAGCACCTTGCGGCGGCGGTTGTCGGTGGTCTTCATGGTGCGGAACTCCCAAGTCGTTCAGTGGTGACCAGAGCGGTCGACCTGAACGCTAGGGAGCCACGGACCACGCCCGACCTACACGGCGGTGACGCCGGGGGAAGGCTTCGGTAACAGCCTGCGGGGCGGCCGCGTGGGCGGGCGCCTGCTCATGCTCCGGACAGGAACAGGTCACCCTGGTCGGCCACCCGCTCGAGCACCTCCTCGAACCGGCAGTGGTCGATCGCCAACGGGTCGGCGGCACCCTCCTCGACCTCGGCCCACGAGCGCGGGGTGGCGACGTACGGCTTCTCCCGGCCGCGCAGGGAGTACGGCGAGATGGTGGTCTTGGAGCCCGCGTTCTGCGACCAGTCGAGGAAGACCTTCCCCGACCGGCGCGACTTGGTCATCATCGCGGTGACCTTGTTCGGGTGCTCGGCCTGGAGCTCCTCGGCGATCTCCTTCGCGAGCGCGGTCGTGCCGTCCGGGTCCAGCTTCGCGGGCAGCCGCGCGTAGAGGTGCAGACCCTTGCTGCCGCTGGTCACCGGGCTGGCGTCGAGGTCACGTTCGGCCAGCTTGTCGCGGACCAGCAGCGCGACCTCGCAGCACTCCCCCAGCCCGGCCGGCTCGCCCGGGTCGAGGTCGATGACGAGCCGGTTCGGGTTCCTGGGCTTCCCGGTCTTCGTCACCGTCCACTGGTGGACGTGCAGCTCGAGGCTGGCCAGGTTGACCAGGTACGTGAGCGCGGCGACCGAGTCGACGATCGGGAAGACCAGGGTGTCGCCGTTGCGGGAGCTGCCGCGCGACCCAGTGGTCGGGACCTCGGCGGTGCGCAGCCAGCTCGGAGCACCCGCCGGCACGTTCTTCTCGAAGAACGACGCCTCCTGGACCCCGTGCGGCCAGCGGATGCGGGTGACCGCGCGGTCGGCGAGGTGCGGCAGCAGGACCGGTGAGACCCGGGCGTAGTAGTCGAGCACCTCGCCCTTGGTGGTGCCGGTGACGGGGTAGAGGACCTTCTCGAGGTTGCTGATCTTCAGGGTGCGCCCGTCGATCTGCGCCCGGATCTCGCTGCCCGCCACGTCTCCCCTAGCGACCGATCGCGATCAGCGGGACCATCCCCGGCTCGAGGCGGCTCATCAGCGACCGGATGAACCAGCGCTGCGCGCTCACGCAGCCGGCGGTGGCGCCGCTGCCGTTGACGTGCAGGAAGATGCCGGAGCCGCGGTTCCGCACCTGCGCGGCGTAGTTGAAGCTGGTGACGAAGGAGTACTCGTACTGCTTCGGGTAGTCGCGCAGCCGCTCGGAGGAGTTGTAGTCGCTGCTCGGCAGCCGCCAGCGGAAGCCGCCGTTGGCCTTGTTGCGGTAGCGGTTGTAGTAGCGCGACCGGTTGTCCTGCACCCAGTAGTCACCCGCGCGGATCGTGCGGTGCCGGAGATCCCACGACGATGCCCTGGCGTGGGTGCCGAACGTGTAGAGCAGGCGGTAGGTCCCCAGCGGCGTGGTGCCGGTGCCCTGCCGGCGCTCGGTGCCGACGACCAGGCCGCCGTACCCGATCCGTCCGGGGGACTGGATCACCCGGGTCCAGCCGGTCGCCTTCTTCCGGAACAGCGTCACCCGGGCGTACGTGCCCGAGGTCCGGTTGACCGTGACCACCTGTCTCGTGCCGTCGCGCAGCCTGACGCTCACCCCGTCCAGGGTCACGGTCGCCGCCTCGGCGGCCGGTGCGGGCGTGAGGAGGAGGCCGGCCAGCAGCAGCTGGCAGGCGACGAGGCAGCGGATGATCATGGTTCCTCCCCGAGGAGATCGGCGGGCGACAGGTCGGTGCGGAGACCACGGTACGACGGCTGGCGGAGGCGTCCCTGCGTGCCCAGCCCGAGGGACTCGACGTCGACGACGAGGACCGGCTCGACCCACTGGGTGCCCAGCGCGTCCGGGCGGGGCACCTCGTCGGCGAACGGACTGGCCGGGACGGCCAGCGGATCGAGCAGCTCCCGGAGCAACGGGCCGACCTTCCCGGCGATGCCGCTGCCGACCCGGCCGCGGTAGAGCAGGCCGTCCGGGGTGGGCTCCCCGACCAGCACCGCGCCGAGCCGGGAGGTGGACCCGGTCTCGGGGCGCCAGCCGCCGACCACCCACGACGTGCGGCGCCGGTGCGCGAACTTCAGCCACGACCGGCTGCGCTGGCCGGGCTCGTAGCGCGAGGCCAGCCGCTTGCTGACCACGCCCTCGAGCCCCTGCTGCGCGGTGGCGTCCAGCAGCGTGACCCCGTCGTCGTACGCCTGCGGGACCTGCCACCACACGTCGGAGAGCTCCAGCCCCTCCAGCACCGCCCGGCGTACCTCGAGCGGCTCCCGCATCAGGTCGCGCCCGTCGAGGCGCAGCACGTCGAAGACCAGGTAGGTGACCGGGCGGGACTCCGCGAGCGCGGTCGCCCGTCGGGCGTTGCGGACGTGCATCCGCTCGGCGAGCGCGCCGAAGCTGGGCAGACCGTCGTCGAAGACCACGACCTCGCCGTCGAGCAGCAGGTCCCGGCCGGGCAGCTCCAGCAGCTCCGGGTAGGACGCGCTGACGTCGTTCTCGTTGCGGCTGGTGAGCCGGATGCCCCGGCCGGCGTCGCGGCGTACGTCGGCGATGATCCGCATGCCGTCCCACTTGATCTCGTGGGTCCACTCGGGGCCGGTCGGCACGCGGTCGCCGCGGGTGGCCAGCATCGGACGCATGGCGACATCCTGTCGCAGATCGGGGCCGGTGCCACGACTCCTGCCGCCGGGTGGGGGAGGATGCGGCGCATGCACGCAGCAGACGACGGGCGCCTGAAGGTCCTCGTCACGGGCGGCAACGGCTTCCTCGGCTCGTCGGTGGTGGCCGGCCTGGCCGCTGCCGGGCACGACGTGGTCAGCGCCGACCTGCGGTTCCCCACCAGCGAGGTCGAGGGCGTCATGCACACGGTCATGGACGTGACCGACGCCGAGGCGGTCTCCGCGGGGATCGAGGCGGCGGAGCCCGAGGTGGTCGTGCACCTGGCCTCGATCGTCACGCCCGGCCGGGACTCGTCGCGGGAGCAGGAGCACGCCGTCGACGTGGAGGGCAGCCGGCACGTGCTCGCAGCCTGCCTGGCCCACGGCGTACGCCGCGCGGTGGTGTCGTCGAGCGGCGCGGCGTACGGCTACCACGCCGACAACCCGGTGCCGCTGACCGAGGACGACCCGCTGCGCGGCAACGAAGAGCTCGCCTGCAGCCACCACGTGCGGCTGGTCGAGGAGCAGCTCGCCACCCTGCGCGCCGAGCACCCGGAGCTCGAGCAGGTGGTGCTGCGGATCGGCACCATCCTCGGCGAGGACGTCGACAACCAGACCACCGCGCTGTTCGAGCGGTCGCGGCTGCTGCGGGTCGCCGGCTCGGGCCCGCTGCTCGGGTTCGTGTGGGACTCCGACGTGGTCGCGACCATCCAGCAGGCGGTCACCGGCGACGTGACCGGCGTCTTCAACGTCGCGGGCGACGGCACGATGACGGTCTCCGAGATCGCGAAGGCCCTCGGCAAGCGCACGCTCGTGGTCCCCGAGCCGGTGCTGCGGGTCGCGCTGCGGGTCGGGCGCCGCCTCCACCTCACGCCGTACGGTCCCGAGCAGACGCGCTGCCTGCAGTTCCGCCCGGTGCTCGACAACACGCGTCTGAAGACCGTCTTCGGGTACACCCCCCGACGGACCAGCCGCGAGGCGTTCGACGCATGGCGGATGCGCGGGCAGACCGTGTGACAGATTCCGGACGGATCGTCGGTCTATCCTGACAGGACGACTTCCCCGGGAGGCCTTCAGCATGCGAGCAATCTGGAAGGGCGCGGTGTCCTTCGGACTGGTGTCCGTGCCGGTCAAGCTGTACTCCGCCACGGAGAGCCACGACGTCTCGTTCCGCCAGGTGCACGCCAAGGACGGCGGCCGGATCAAGTACCAGCGCGTGTGCTCGATCGATGGCGAGGAGGTGGCGTACGCCGACATCGCCAAGGGCTACGAGACCGAGGACGGCGAGATGGTCATCCTCACCGACGAGGACATGGCCGACCTGCCGGTGACCTCCTCCCGGGAGATCGCGGTCGAGAAGTTCGTGCCCAGCGACCAGATCGACCCGATGCTGTTCGAGAAGAGCTACTACCTCGAGCCCGAGAAGTCCGGCGCCAAGCCCTACGCCCTGCTCCGGCAGGCGTTGATCGACGCCGACCGGATGGCGGTGGTGACGGTCGCCCTGCGGCAGCGGACCACCGTCGCGGTGCTCCGGGTGCGCGACGACGTGATCGTGCTGCAGACGATGATGTGGCCCGACGAGGTCCGCCAGCCCGACTTCGACGTCGAGGTGGGCGAGATCAAGGACGCCGAGGTCAAGATGGCGCACATGCTGGTCGACACCCTGGCCGGCGACTTCGACGCCAGCGAGTTCGAGGACGACTACGCCGACGCCGTCCAGGCACTGGTGAAGGCGAAGGTCGAGGGAGGCGAGGTCAAGCGAACGCCGACCGCGACCAAGTCCTCCGGCGAGGTCGTCGACCTGCTCGCCGCGCTGCAGAAGTCCGTCGCCGCGGCCAAGGAGGCGCGGGGCGAGTCCGACGCCGGCTCCGCCGACGCGGCCACGGATGCCGGGGACGAGAAGAAGCCGAAGAAGAAGGGCGCCAAGAAGCCCGCGAAGAAGGCGGCCAAGAAGGCCAGCTGAGGCTCAGGCGGTGCTGCGGTCGTTCGGGGCGCCGCTCGTCGTGCTGCCGCTCGTCGTCCCGTCGTCCGTCTCGCCGCGGGCGGCCGCAGAGTCCGGGTACCGCCGGTCCGCCATCGAGAACAGCGCGTCCGAGAGCCGCGGCGCGACCAGGTTGAGCACCTCCGCTGCGGACCCGGCGAGCGTGTCGACGGTGAGCGGCCGGTCCTCCAGCGCCCGGACGATCCGCTCGGCCGCCTGCTCGGGGGTCGCGGCCCGCATCCGCGAGTAGGCCTCGGTCGGGGCGACCATCGGCGTCCGCACCAGGCTGAACCGCATGTTCGTGAACGTCACGTTGTCGGCGTACGCCTCCCGGCCGGCGATCCGGGACCAGGTGTCGAGCGCGGTCTTGGACGCGATGTACGCCGCGAACTTCGGCGCCTTCACCTGCACGCCCCAGGTCACGATGTTGACCACGTGCCCGAACCGCTGCGCACGCATGGCCGGCAGCAGCCCCATCGTGAGTCGGACCGGACCGAAGTAGTTGACCGCCATGGTCCGCTCGAAGTCGTGGAACCGGTCGTAGGACAGCTCCAGCGACCGCCGGATCGAGCGGCCCGCGTTGTTGACGAGGTAGTCGACCGCGCCGTGCTCCTCCAGCACGCGCCGTACCAGCGCGTCGACGGCGTCGCCGTCGGTGAGGTCCGCGACGTACGCCGACGCCCGGCCGCCGCGCTCCCCTATCTCCCGCGCCACCCGGTCGAGCTCGTCCTGCCGGCGGGCGACCAGCAGCACCGTCGCCCCGCGCCGCGCCACCGCGTGCGCCGTCGCCTCCCCGATCCCCGACGACGCCCCGGTCACCAGCACCGTCCGCCCGGCCAGCGGGCTGGTCTCGTCGCCCCGGAGCCGTCGTACGACGCGGGCGAGCCGGCTGGTCGGGGTCCACAGCAGGAGGCTCATCCCCGGGACGCTAGCGAACGGTCGGCGGCAGTGATTCACCGGACGTCCGGGGAATCACTGCCCTGTCAGGCAATGCTTTCCCTGCCAGGGCATCAATTTCCCTGACCGGTCCCGTGGTGCCCGGGGCTGCGGGGTGGGCCTTCACGATTCACCGGTCAGCCGGTGAGACAGTGGGTGGTCAGGCGTTTCCATCCCTGACAGCCCACTGAATTCCCTGACCAAGACACCGCCATCCCGCCATACCTGGCCGCTCGGCCCGCCATTTCGCACGGTTGGGCGGTCAGGAGGTGAGGTGGCGGGCGACGGAGGCGGCGACGGCGGTGGCCAGGGAGGCGGCGTCGTCGTCGGGCAGCTCGGGGACGATCTCGTGCACGATGCCGGCCGCGGCCAGGTCGGAGGCGCGGACCCGGTGCTGCTCGGCCATCTCGGCGGCGTGGCCGGTGTTGCCGTGGACGATCATGCTGGCGCCCTCGGGCGGCAGCGGCGAGAGCCAGGCGTGCTCGGTCGCGACCACCGTCCGGGCGGGCATGAGTGCGAGCGCGCCGCCGCCGCAGCCCTGGCCGAGCAGGATCGACAAGGTCGGCACGGTGAGGGTGGTCATGGTGGCGATGCAACGCGCGATCTCGCCGGCGATCGCACCCTCTTCGGCGTGCGGCGACAGCTCCGCTCCCGGGGTGTCGATGACCGTGACCAGCGGCAGCCCGAGCTCCTCGGCGAAGCTCATCCCGCGCCGGGCCTGGCGCAGTGCGGCCGGCCCCATCGGGGTGGCCGGCGACTGGCGGGACCGGTCCTGGCCGACCACCACACAGGGCTGGCCGTCGAGCCGGGTGAGCGCCACGATGACCGCGCTGTCCCGCTCCCCCTCGGCGGTGCCGCGCAGCCGCACGGTCCGGGTGCCGCCGTACCGCAGCAGCTCCCGGATCCCCGCCCGCCCCGGCGCCCGGGACCGCGAGATGTGGTCCCACGCCGACCCGTCGTCGTCGCCCTCGACCGGTTCCCGCGCCGCCAGCCGCGGCGGACCCGGCGGGTCCACCAGCGTCGCGAGCGCGTTGTCGACGAGGCCGGGCAGCGCCTCGGCGGGTACGACGGCGTCCACGATGCCGTGGGCGGCGAGGTTCTCCGCGGTCTGCACCCCGTCCGGGAACGGCACCCCGTTGAGCCCCTCGTAGACCTTCGGCCCGAGGAAGCCGATCAGTGCGCCCGGCTCGGCGACCGTCACGTGCGCGAGCGATCCCCACGAGGCGAACACGCCGCCGGTGGTGGGGTGGCGCAGGTAGACGAGGTACGGCAGGCCGGCGGCCCGGTGCTCCATCAGTGCCCGGGAGATGTCGACCATCCGCACGAACGCCGGGGTGCCCTCCTGCATCCGGGTGCCGCCGGACGCGGTGGTGGCCAGCAGCGGCAGCCCCTCCGCGGTGGCCCGGCGTACGGCGGCGATGATCCGCTCCGCCGCGGCCTGCCCGATCGACCCGGCCAGGAACCGGAACTCGTTGACCACGAACGCCACCGGCCGGCCGCGCACCAGCCCGCGCCCGGTCAGCACCGACTCGTCGACACCGGACTTCTGCTCGGCGGCCCGCAGCTCGGCACGGTAGGACTCGGGCAGCCCGCTCCGGTCGACCGGGGTGTCCCACGACTCGAGCGAGCCCGGGTCGAGGACCAGGTCGAGCAGCTCGCGGGCGGTCCAGCGGTGGCTCATGCGTCGCCCTCGAGCCAGGCGCGGATGGCGGCGCCGTGCTGGTCCAGGGTCGGCGGGGCGACGTGGTCGCGGCGGGTCACCTCGGCACCTCCGTCGCCGAAGAAGCGGAGCGGCGGGCCGGGCAGCGTGAGCGGTCCCAGGGTCGGGTGCTCGACGTCGACGAGGAGGCCCTGGCTGGCCGCCTGGTCCCAGGCGTAGACCTCGTCGAGGGTGCGCACCTTGCCGGCCGGGATCCCGGCATCGGCCAGGCGCGCAAGCAGCGGCTCGGCGTCCCAGTCGGCGAACGCCGCCTCGACCACCTCGATCACCCGCTGCCGGTTGCCGACCCGCTCCCGGTTCGTGGCCATGCCCTCGACCGCCGGGTCCATCCCGAACGCGTCGCACAGCTTGCGCCACAGCGCCTCGGACCCGACCGCGATCTGCACCGAGCCGTCGCGGCAGTGGAACAGGCCGTACGGCACGATCGACGGGTGGTGGTTGCCCTGGGCCCGCCCGACCTCCTTCGCGACGGTCCAGCGGGTGCCCTGGAAGGCGTGCACCCCGACCACCGCGGCCAGCAGCGACGTGCGGACCACGCTGCCCCCGCCGGTCCGGTGCCGCTCGTTGAGCGCGGCCACGACGCCGTACGCGCCGTACATCCCCGACAGCAGGTCCGCGATCGGTACGCCGACGCGCTGCGGGTCCTCGGGACCCGACCCGGTCAGCGACATCAGGCCGGCCTCGCCCTGCGCGATCTGGTCGTACCCCGCACGGCCACCCTCCGGCCCGTCGTGCCCGAACCCGGTGATCGAGAGCACCACGAGGCGCGGGTTGCGGGCCCGCAGGTCGTCGATGCCGAGCCCGAGCCGGTCGAGCACCCCGGTCCGGAAGTTCTCGATCAGCACGTCCGCCCGGTCGACCAGCCGCCAGAGGACGTCCTTGTCGGCGTCCGCCTTGAGGTCGAGGGTGATCGACTCCTTGTTGCGGTTCGTGGACAGGAAGTACGTCGACTCGAGCGTGTCCGGGTCGCCCACGAAGGGCGGCCCCCAGCCACGGGTGTCGTCCCCGTGGCCGGGAGCCTCGACCTTGATCACGCGGGCACCGAGGTCACCGAGCATCATCCCGGCGTGCGGGCCGGCCAGGGCCCGGGAGAGGTCGACGACGACGATGTCGGAGAGTGGTCCGCTCATGTGCTGCCTTTACCAGTTCGGGAGCACGAGCGTCGCCCAGACCAGGAGTGGTCCGGCGAGGACGACGATCACGCTGTAGGTGAGGATCTGCTTGTAGTACGTCTGCTCGGTGATGGTCTCCGGCCGGTTCGCCAGCATCAGCGCACCGTTGGTGGAGAACGGGCTCACGTCGACAATGGTGGACGACACCGCGAGCGCGGCGACGAAGACCCCGGCATGGATGCCGCCCTCGGCGATCAGCGGGATCGCGATCGGGATGATCACCGGCAGCAGCGCGGTGGACGACGCGAACGCCGAGACCACGCCGCCGACGTAGCAGAGGATCAGCGCGCCGATGGCGGCCGCACCCAGCCCGGCGGCCCAGTTGCCGACGAACTCCGGCGACCCGGCGGTGGTCAGGATCGTCGCGTACGTGCTGACGCCCGCGACCAGCAGCACGGTCGGCCAGGCGATCTGCTTGACGGTGTCCTTGTACTCCAAGGGCGAGAGCATCGAGAGCAGCACCGCGGCGGTGATCGACACGAAGCCGATGTTCTTGTCGTAGCCGAGCGCGACCGCGGCCACCAGCGCGAACGCCAGCAGCGTCAGCACCTGGTCCCGCCGTACGCCGGCCTCGGGGCGCTCGGCGACCAGGGTCGCGGTGGGCGCGGTGCCGGTGGTCGGCGAGGCGCCGGTCCCGGAGAGGGCGTCGGTGCGGTCGCGGTGGGTCGACGTACCGCCGCCGGCACCGCCGGGGCCGTCCGCGACCTCCTCGGTCTCCGGGTCGATCCGCAGGCCGATCAGCTTCCGGCCGCCGAGCACCACGAACAGGATGGCGGCGAGGACGAGGTTGACGAGCAGGCTGGAGAAGAAGATGACCAGCTCGCTGGACGGGAGGCCGTTCTCCTCCATCACGGAGTTGGTGATGGTGCCGTAGATCGAGATCGGCGAGAACCCGCCGGCCTGGGCGCCGTGGACCACGAACATGCCCATCATCAGGGCGCTGATCCGGTACCGGCCGGCGAAGCCGAGGGCGATCGGGCCGATGATCGCGCAGGCGGCCGGGCTGGCCGCGCCGATGGCGGTGATCACCGCGGTGACCGCGAACATCACCCACGGGATGAGCGCGACCCGACCGCCGACGGCCTTCACCGAACTTCGGACGATCAGGTCGACGGTGCCGTTCTGCCGGGCGATCGCGAAGAGGTAGGTGACGCCGATCAGCGTCAACACCAGGTCGGCGCTGATGCCGGCGAGGATCTCCTTCTCGTCGAGGTTCAGGGAGTACATGCCGACGAGCCACGCCGCGACGTACGCGAGCGCGCCCATGTTGATCGGCAGCACCGTGCCGACGACGAAGAGGGCGATCAGGGCGAGGATCGCCACCCATTCCGGTCCCATGAGGTGTCCTTCCGTTGGTGCGTGACTCCCCTCCGGGAGAGCGAGTGACCCGAGTCACGCTGGCTCAGTGGCCTAGCCAATAGGACACCGAGTCACCGTGTCAATACTCTTGTCTCATGACCGACCTCTCCTCGCGCTTCCCGCGCCGGCTCCAGCGGACCCGGCTCTACGAGCAGGTGGCCGAGCAGATCTCGGAGTGGATCGCCGAGAACGGGCTGAAGGCCGGCGACCGGCTGCCCCCCGAGCGGGAGCTCGCCGTGCGCCTCGGCGTCAGCCGGGCCACGCTCAGCCAGGCCCTGGTCGCGCTCGAGGTGGTCGGCGTGGTCGCCGTCCGGCACGGCGACGGCACCGTGCTCACCGACAAGGCCGGGTCGGCCCGGATCATCGACGCGATCCGCGCCCACGCGGACCGGCTGCCCGAGGTGATCGAGGCCCGGGACGCGCTGGAGACGAAACTGGCGGCGCTCGCCGCGCAGCGCCGTACCGACGCGGACCTGGAGACGATCGAGACCGCCCTGCAGCAGATGGAGCGCGACATCGACGCCGGCGGCCGCGGCGTGGACGGCGACGAGCTCTTCCACGGGGCGGTCACCGCGGCGGCGTACTCCCCGCTCCTGGCGCAGATGATGGCCACCATCCGGCAGCTGATCGTCGAGACCCGGATCGAGTCGCTCTCCCAGCCCGGCCGGCCGCGCGACTCGCTCGCCGGGCACCGCCGGATCGCCGACGCGATCCGGGCCGGCGACCCCGCCGGGGCGGCCGCGGCCATGCACGAGCACGTGATGCTGGTCAGCGACGTGGCGCTCCTCCGCGAGCGCCCGGCCGAGTGACGCGGGACCGGACGGCGACGACGTGACGGGTCTCGAACAGCTCGCCGTGCTCGCGGCCGGCCTCGGCGCGGGCATCCTCACCTCGACCGTCGGCGTCGCCTCGCTGCTGAGCTTCCCGGTGCTGGTCGCGGTCGGCATCCCGCCCGTGGTCGCGAACGCCTCCAACACGGTCGGCATGACGCCCGCGGGGATGAGCGGCTCGTTCGGCTACCGCGAGGAGCTCCGGGCGCACCCCAAGGTGACCGTGGCCGTGATCGTGACCTGCGCGCTCGGCGCGGTCCTCGGCGCGTTCCTGCTGCTCGGCCTCGACCCGGCGGTGTTCGAGGCGGTCGTGCCGTGGCTGATCCTGTTCACCTGCCTGCTGGTCGGCGCGCAACCCTGGATCACCCGGTGGCTCAAGCGGCACCACGACGCCGCGCACCCGCCGGCGCCGCGCGAGCAGATGTCCTCGACCACCACGTTCTTCGCCGCACTGACCGGCGTGTACGGCGGGTACTTCGGCGCCGGCTCCGGGGTGATGATGGTCGCCGTCCTCGGGCTCGGGCTGGACCTCGACCTGCGCATCGTCAACGCGCTCAAGACCCTCGCCGTGCTGTCCGCGAACGTCGTGGCCGGCGCGATCTTCCTGCTCGTCGCCGACCTCGACTGGCCGGCGATCGTGCTGCTGGCGCTCGGGTCGGTGGTCGGCGGGTACGTCGGTGCCCGGATCGGCCGCAAGCTCCCGCCGACCCTGTTCCGGGTGCTGATCGTGATCGCGGGTGTGGTCGCCGCGGTCGCCATGCTCTGACCCGCCGAGGTGCCCGGTCTTGCTGGCCGAG
>NZ_SDKM01000043.1 GCF_004519545.1 Nocardioides guangzhouensis | reverse complement strand
CGTTCTGCAGCGTCGTCTGGAAGACGCTGTCGGCGGCCTCGGTCCCGGGATAGACGTCCTGGATCATCGACAGCAGCCGGTCGGTCCCCGAACGGGGGAGGCCGGCGACGTAGACGCCCGCGTCCAGCTTGTGGAAGACGTTCACACGTCCCGGCGCGACGATGCGAACGGCGTACGGGAGAGTGCTGGTCTCACCCACCGTGATCGTCTCGTCGTCGAGCGCCAGGCCGACGGTGCGCTTGAACGTGATCGCCCCCGCGCACGAGGCGGGGCAGATCAGCACCGCCTGCCCGGCCCGGAGATGGGGCGCGACGACGTCGGCCAGGTGTTCGGTGCTGTACGCCGGCCCGACCAGCACCAGCAGCTCGGCTCCGTCGAGCGCCATCTCGACGTCGTGGCCGGAGTAGGCGATCTCGGCGAAGCCCTCGATCTCACCCGTCGCGTGGATCCCGCCGGCGGCCGCGACCGCTGCCACCTGGTCCGGGAAGTCAGGAATGTCGAGCAGTCGCACGGTGTGGCCGTGGATCGCGAAGTCGAAGGCGGTCGCGAGCCCGCCGTTCCCGGAACCCACGACGGTGACGTTCATGGCGCCACCCTAGCCGCGTGCTCACGGCTGCCCGGGAGTCCTGTCTCCCGGCGGGCTGACCACGCAGACGCCGGTCGCGGTCGTCGGGTTGCCTGCCAGGTCGACGGCCGTCGCGGTCACGGTGTAGGTGCGGTCCCGGCCGCGGGGGGCGAGCTCGGCACGGACCCACACCCGGCCGTCGACGACGCGCACGTTGCCCGGCTCCCCGTCCGCCGGCGAGGCCGACACCCGGACGTCCACGACGCCGGAGCCGCTGTCGGCCGCGACCACCTCGGCGATCGGGACGAAGCGGTGGTCCGGAGGCCAGATGCGGCAGCCCTCCTCAGGCAGGCCGGAGACCGTCGGGTCGGTCCGGTCGATCTTCACCTCGACCGTCCGCTCGGGCTCGGCGTTGCCGAGCAGGTCGACTGCCCGGTACGTCACGAGGTACCGACCTTCCCCGGTGAACGTCAACGAGGTCCGGGCGCCGGGCCGCACGAACGCCGTACCCGGTACCGAGCCGTCCACGGCCCGGACCTGCGCCCGGAGCTCCTTCACCCCGACCAGGTCGTCCTCGGCGGTCAGGGACACGGTGACGTCCCCGCGGTTCCAGCCGGCATCGTTGGACTGGGGGCTGAGCGTCGCGGTCGTGGTGGGCGGCGTGGTGTCGGCCGGAGGCGGGTACGGCGGGCGGGGCACCTGACCGATCCCGGTGTAGTCGACGGCGACCAGGTCGTGGCCGGGCAGGGCGCCCAGGGGCGCGAGGGCGGTGCGCTCCTGCCCGGTGGAGTCGAACCAGTACGGCCGGGTCTCGGCGGTGAGCGCCCGGTCGTGGGGGAGGGCGTAGTAGAGCCGCGCCGGTCGCCCCTCGAGCGCGCGGCCGTGGAGGTAGAGGATCAGGGCGTGCTCCATGTTGTGCAGCATGTTCTTGCCGAACGCGGACTTGCGCAGGTCGTTGTCCGCCGGGTCGCGGGCGACCCGGATGAACGTCTCGTGCACGGGCGACACGTGGTCGACGTAGCTGTCGAGGAAGAACCGGGTGCTCCGGGCAAGCCGGTCGGTGTTCGTGACCCCGTCGGTGAGGTCGACGGCGGCCAGCAGCTGGTCGGCCTCGTCGTGGATCCACCAGGTGCTGTCCGGCTCGACGGTCCCGGCCGTGAAGTTGCGCAGCCGCTGGTTCCAGCGACCGACGACGTCGTCCCACGCCAGGTCCAGCATGCGGGTCCGGTCCGGCACCAGCCCTGACCACGGGCGGTCCGCGAAGAGCTGGTTGGCGTTGTGGATCATCGCGTAGCTCTTGATGGTGTGCCCGAAGTCGGTCTGCAGCGCGCCGAGGTTCCCGACCCGCCCCGTCCGGCCCCAGAACATCCAGCGGTTCGCCGGAACCGTCGCGCCGTTGTGCTTGTGCCGGTCGATCAGTGCCTGGGTCACGTTCCGCAGGTCGGTGCGGAGCTGCCGGTTCCGGTCCGGGTCGCCCAGCAGCCCGATCGTCGGCAGCAGGAAGGCCGTGCCGGGGACCAGGTAGTTGGTGATGTCACCGCCGTTCCCACCCGTGTCGACCTCGGTGCTCAGCGTGTAGTCCATCGAGTCCTTCAGCCGGTTCGCGGCGGGGTCGTAGTACGGCCCGAAGACGAGGTCCCGGATCGCCAGCAGCTTCGCCTCCGCCTCGGGGTCACGGGTCGCGCTGACGTACATGGCGTACCCGAGGCCGACCGAGGCGAGGTCGAAGAGGTCCTTGTTCGCCTCGTCGTCGACCGGCTTGCCGGTCGCGTCCAGCTCGCCGAAGTAGCCGCCGTGGACGGGGTCCTCCAGCTTCGCCTCGATCCAGTCCAGCCCCGCCCGCGCATACGTCAGGTACCGCTCGTCGCCGGTGAGCATGAACGCCAGCGAGTAGCCGTAGACGCCGCGTCCGAGGGTGGAAGCGCCGCGATGGGTGAACGGCTCCGGGAGCAGCTCCCCGTCCGTGCCACGGAACGAGGGGAAGTTGCCCACCGGGTCGCCGAACGCCTCGGGCACCAGCCAGTACGGCATCAGCTCGTCGCGGTGGTGCGCCAGCCAGGTGTCGCTGCCGAGCACCGGCGGGAGGTCGGGGTCCGCCTCGGCCGCCGGCACGGGGGCCAGGACGAGCTGGGCGGACGCGAGGCTCGCGGCAGCGAGCAGGACGG
Source organism: Nocardioides guangzhouensis (assembly GCF_004519545.1). Taxonomy (GTDB): domain Bacteria; phylum Actinomycetota; class Actinomycetes; order Propionibacteriales; family Nocardioidaceae; genus Nocardioides; species Nocardioides guangzhouensis. The sequence continues at coordinate 33,352 of NZ_SDKM01000043.1, read as the reverse complement.
CGGATCGTACGGCGCGCATCCCGAGGTGGGGGACCATGGCTCTACCCGGATCTGTGAGCGAAGGGTCGACGTCCACCACCACACCACGACCGTGCTCGGCTCCACCATGGCCCGTTGTGAGTGGCCCGTCGTGAGTGGCCCGATGTACGTGGCCCGTTGTGCGTAGCCCGGCTTGCCCGGCTCGCCGTCACCGGCTCGTCGTGGCGGTCCGGGCGGGCGGGCGCGTTCATCCGTGGGACCCCGAGGTGACGGTGACGGTCGGGTGCCGGCCGGCGTCCACGTCGTGGCGCGCGGTGACCGCGAACGGAGCGGTGACCACACGGCCGTCACCGAGCCGGAACTGCGCCCACAGGCGGTAGGTGCCCGGGGTGTCGAAGCGGGCGTGCAGGTCCAGGACGGGGCCGAACGTCGTGCCGGGGAGGGCGGTGACCGGGCGACCCTGGTCGTCGAAGGTCTCCGCGTGCCGGTGGGCGAACGTGTCCGCCCCCGCCTTCATCAGCACCACGTGTCCAGCGGCGCCGAGGTACGGCTGCACGTCGTCGACCGGCTCGCCGCTGCCGGCGTCGGAGAAGGCGAGGCGGAAGTCGCTGGTCTCGCCGACGACGGCGTCCCCGATCAGGTCGATCCGGGTCCCGTCGACCACGGCCACGCGGTCGACGTCGGGCACGACGTACCGCACCGGCTGCGGGCCGTCGACGGTCAGCTCGTGGGTGGTGAGCACATCGGCCATCTCGCCCTGCCGACGGAGCTCGGTGTGCAGGAGGAACCGCCCGGCGGTCGGGAAGGTCGCGGTCACCCGCAGCACGCCGGGGGTGCCCGTCGGCTCGGGGTGGAGGTGGGCGAAGGTGCCCAGGTCCTCGCGGGTGACGATCAGGTGCGTCCACACCTGGTGGGTGCGGACCAGGTCCGTCACCCGGTCGCCGGTCCCGGCGTCCCGCACGGTCACGGTCAGGGTCGTCGGACGCCCCGGTACGACGGGCCCGTCCGCGGCCAGGTCCACGTCGAGGCCGGCGTCGTGGGCGCCCACCGGCTCCACCTCGGCCTCCTCCATCACCGACATCGCGGGACGCATCGGCATCCCCATGCCCGCGGAGTACGCCAGCAGGCCGTTCGTGCCACGCTCGGCCCGGTCGGTACGGCTGGCCCAGGTGAAGGTGGCGCCGAGGGCCAGGGCGACGGCGGCGACGGTCACCAGGTAGGCGGGCTCGGAGATCCGGTCGCGGACGGTACGGCGTCGCAGGTCTGCCGCGTCCGCGGGCGGGGTGAACCGGCGCAGCCGGAGTGCGTTGGTGATGACGCTGACCGAGCTCATCGCCATCGCGGCGCTGGCCAGGACCGGGTCCAGGAGCAGGTGGTCCCACCAGTAGAACGCGCCGGCGGCGACCGGGACGAGCAGCACGTTGTAGCCGAACGCCCAGACCAGGCCCTGCTTGATCGTCGTGACGGTACGGCGGGACAGGGCGACGGCGGTCACGATGCTGCGCAGGTCGCCTCCGACGAGGGTGATGTCGGACGCGGCCACGGCGACGTCGGCCCCGGTGCCGATCGCGACGCCGACGTCGGCCTGCGCCAGTGCCGGGGCGTCGTTGATGCCGTCGCCGACCATGGCGACCACGTGGCCCTGCTCCTGCAGGTGCCGCACCCGCGCCGCCTTGTCCTCGGGCAGCACCTCGGCCAGGACGTGGTCGATGCCGACCCGGGCGGCGACGACCCGCGCGGTCGCGGCGTTGTCGCCGGTGACCATCCAGACCTCGAGGCCCAGTGCGCGCATCTGAGCGACCGCCTCGGCGGAGTCGGGCTTCGCGGCGTCCGTCACGACCAGCAGGCCGGCGAGGCAGCCGTCGACGGCGGCGTACATCGGGGTGCCGCCGTCGGTCGCCGCGGCCTCGGCAGCGCTTGCGAGCGGGGTGGTGTCGACGTCGCGGGCGCGCAGGTGCGCCCGGTTGCCGACCGCGAGCCGGCGGCCGTCGACGACTGCGTCGATGCCGTGACCGGGGACGGCGTCGAACCCCGACACCGGAGGGAGGTCCAGGCCGCGCTGTCGGGCGGCAGCGACCATCGCCTCGCCCACCGGGTGCTCGCTGCCCACCTCGGCAGCGGCGACGAGCCTCAGGAGGTCGTCGGCGTCCCAGCCCGGGGCAGTGTGGACGTCGGTGAGCTCGGGCCGGCCGCGGGTGATGGTCCCCGTCTTGTCGAGGACGACTGCCGTGACCCGGCGCGCCTGCTCCAGCGCCTCGCCGTCACTGATCAGGATGCCGTGCTCGGCGGCCTTGCCGGTGCCGACCATGACCGCGGTGGGCGTGGCCAGCCCGAGCGCGCACGGGCAGGCGATGATCAGCACCGCGACCGTGGTGCCGATGGCCAGCAGGAGCTGGTCGGGCTGCGGCCCGAACAGCGCCCAGGCGGCGAACGTGGCCGCGGCAGCCACCAGCACGGCGGGGACGAACCAGGCGGCGGCGGTGTCCGCCATCCGCTGCATCGGGGCGCGGCTGCCCTGCGCCTGCTCGACCAGCCGGACGATCTGCGCGAGCGCGGTGTCGGCCCCGACCGCGGTCACCCGCACGACCAGGGTGCCGGTCCGGTTGACGGTGGCGCCGATGACCTGCTCGCCGCCCTGCTTGTCGACCGGCACGCTCTCGCCGGTGAGCATCGACTCGTCGACCGCGGAGGAGCCCTCCACGACGATGCCGTCGACCGGCACCGTGTCGCCGGGCCGGACCCGGACGAGGTCGTCGACGCGCACCTCGGCGACGGGCACGTCGTGCTCGGTGCCATCGCGCAGCACCCGGGCCGTCGGTGGTGCGAGGTCCACGAGTGCGCGGACGGAGTCGGCGGTGCGTCGCTTGGCCCGCCCCTCCAGCCACCGACCGAGCAGGACCAGGGCGACGATGATCAGGCTGGTCTCGAAGTAGACGTGCAGCGGGAGGCGCCACCGCTCGGCCTGCGCGGGCCACAGGGTGACGAAGCTGCTGTAGAGGTAGGCGACGCCGGTGCCGAGCGCGACCAGCGTGTTCATGTTGACGGCCCGGTGCCGGGCCGCGGCCCAGGCGGCGGTGTAGATGCCGCCGCCCGCCCACACCTGCACGACCGTCGCGACCACGAAGATCGCCGGCATCAGCCAGTCCATGGTGTCCAGGCGGATCGGGACGTACATCACGGCCATCAGCCCCAGGCCGGTCGTCAACGCGACCTGCCACTTCCGCTTGAGCGAGCGCAGGTGGGCGTCCTGCCGGGCCTCCTGGGCGGCCCGGCCGGCCTCGACGTCCGGGCGGGCGACGTACGGCGCGGGGGCGGTGCTCGTGACCGCGGCCGACCGCGGCGGGGGCGGGGTCGTGACGGTGGCCGTGTAGCCGGCCCGCTCGACCGCAGCCACGAGGTCCGGGAGCTCGAGACGACCGGGCGCGTAGGTCACGGTCGCGGTCTCGCTGGCGAGGTTGACCGTGGCCGCAGCGACGCCGTCCAGGCGGTCGAGGGACTTCTGGACACGGCCCACGCAGGACGCGCAGGTCATGCCGCCGATCTCGACGGTGCACACCGCCTCCGCGGTCAGGGCGGTGCTGCTCGTGCGCGTTGCTGTGGTGGTCATCTCGGGCTCCCGGCTCGGGTGGAACGGATGCGGTGGAACGGATGGGATGGACGGGGGTTCGGCGTCGCTCAGGCGAGGTCGTAGCCCGCCTCGTGGACGGCAGCGGCGAGGTCGGCCTCGTCGAGCGGGTGGGTGCTGGTGACCTGCACCCGGCCAGCCGCGAGGTCGACGGCGACCGCCTCGACGCCCGGGATCGCGCCGATCTCGGTGGTGACCGCCCGCACGCAGTGGCCGCAGGTCATGCCGGCGACCCGGAAGTCGGCGGTGGTCTCGGTGGTGGTGGTCGTGGTCATGGCGTGTTCCTTCGGTGGTGGGTGGGCGTGGGATGTCGTTGCTCGGTCAGTGGCCGTGACCGTGGCCGTGGCCGTGGCCGTGGCCGTGACCGTGGCCGGCGGTGGCCGGGTCGTGGCGGGGGAGGAGCATGGCCGGCACCAGCAGCGCCACCAGGCCGGCGGCGATGCACCAGAACGCGTCCGGGTACCCGGCCACGAGGCCGGCGCGGGTGGTGATGTCCCCGGCCACGGCGGTGAGGGTGGCGACGCCGAGCGCGGCACCGACCTCGTGCCCGGTCATCATCAGCCCGGAGGCCAGCCCGGACTCCTCGTCGGGCACCTGGCTCATCGCGGCCACCGAGATCGCCACGAACATCGGCCCGACACCGGCGCCGAGCAGGGCGAACCCGGGCAGCACGTCGGCGAGGTACGTCGCCTCGGCGTCCACCTGGGCGAGCACCACCGCTCCGGCTGCGGAGACCAGCAGGCCGACGGCGATCAGCACGCGTGCGCCGAGTCGGGGAAGCAGGTGGGAGGCGATCGCCGCGAAGACGGTGATGAAGGCCGCGAGCGGCAGGAACTGCAGGCCGGTGACCACCGGCGAGGACCCCAGCACCTGCTGCAGGAACAGCGAGGTGAAGAAGATCGCGCCGACCACGGCGCCGGTGACCCCGGCCATGACCGTCGAGGCGGAGACCAGCGAGCGGACCCGCCACACGCGCGGCGGCACCAGCGGGGACGGCGTACGGCGCTCGAGGAGGGCGAAGCTGCCCAGCAGGACGCCGGCGACGGCGAGGACGGTGACCGTGGTGGCCGAGGCCCAGCCGTGGGTGCGGGTGGTCTCGACGCCGTAGACCAGGGTGACGAGACCGGCCACCAGCGTCGCCGCGCCCGGCAGGTCGAGTCGGCGACGGACGTCGGCCGCGGTGGCGCCTCGGGGGACGGCCCGCAGGGTGCCGGCGATGACGGCCACGCCGATCGGGACGTTGACGAAGAACACCGCGCGCCAGTCGAGCAGGCTGGTGAGCAGCCCGCCGAGCAGGACACCGACGGCGATGCCCATGCTGGCCACGGTGCCCCACACCGCCAGCGCCGTGGCGCGCTGCCGGCCGGCGTAGCTGGTCATCACGATCGACAGCGCAGCCGGGGTCAGGGCGGCGGCGCCGGCTCCCTGGCCGGCGCGGGCCGCGATCAGCGCCTCGGCGGACCCCGCGAGCCCGGACGCGAGGGACGCGAGGGTGAACAGCCCGAGGCCCGCGACGAAGAGCGCGCGCCGGTCGAGCAGGTCGCTGAGCCGGCCGCCGAACAGCAGCAGGCCGCCGCTGAGCAGGACGTAGGCGCTGACCGCCCACTGGTAGTCCGAGGACGACAGGTGCAGCGACGCGCCGATGCTGGGCAGCGCCACGTTCACGACGGAGACGTCGAGCACCACCATGAACTGGGCGGCGAGCATCAGCCCGAGCACGGTCCACGGCCGGCGCGCCTCCGGTGCCGCACCGGGGCCGGCCGCGTGACCGACCGCGTGACCGACCGGGTGACCGGCCGGGTGGCCGGCGGGGTGGCCGGCGGGCGAGCCCGGCGACTGGGTGTGGGTGGACATGATCCCTCCTGGAGGTCGAGGCCGGTCCGGTGTTGGACCGTGCACCTCAGCCTCGCCGCGGCGGGGTCCCCGTCGCGCCGGTGAAACCACCGGGCCTGCCCGGCGCCGGCCGTCGGCGGGGCCGGCGGGAGCGGGCTGCCCGAGCCGCGGGGCCCCGACCGCCGAGCGCGCACCCCGGTGATTTCGCCGGTCACCACCGGTGCCTTCCACCGCCCCGTGGGCCCGGTGCTGGCCGACGGACTCTCCCCGGGCGGGGTCCAGCTCCATTCCGGCCGCTACCGCCGGCCCGCCGACCTGCCGCAGGGTCCGGTGGTGGTCGTGGGCGCCGGGAACTCCGGCATGCCGATGGCCGCCGAGCTGGCCTCCGGCGAGCGGCCCCGTGCGGTCACCCTGGCGACCGGGACCACCGGGCCGCGGCTTCCGCAGCGGATCGCCGGCCGCGACCTGTTCTGGTGGCTGACCAGCCTCGGGCTGGTCACCCGGCCGGCCGACTCGTGGCTCGCCCGACGGGTACGGCGACGTGGAGAACTGGTCATCGGCGACTCGCTCGCCGACCTGCGGCGTGCCGGCGTCACCGTGCGTGCCGGAGGTCCTCGACGGCGCCGGGCAGGGGCGGCACACCCGGGGCGTCACGGAGGTCCCGGGCCGGTACTTCCGCGGCCTGCCCTGGCAGCACACCGGTGGCTCGGCACTCCTGGGCTTCGTCCGCCACGACGTCGGTTTCCTGGCCGCGGCCGTCGCCGCTCGGCGTGGCGGGGTCAGCGGGGAAGGGGTGAGTCGAACCCGACCGGCCGGAGCTGGGTCATCGCGGCCAGCTGTCGGGGAGTCGCCATCGGGACCTGGCTGAAGTCGCCCGCGTAGTAGCCGTCGTGCTGCCGCAGCGTCGCCGTGCAGGTGCCCTGCTCTTCCTCGATGGTGAACGACATCGGTCTCATCTCCCGGTCCTCGTCCCGGTACTGCTGTGCCGGAGTGAGTTCAGGCTGGCCCTGATACCCGGGTCGTCGGACCGGGAGAACCACCGGGTTTCGCCGGGACGGCGGGTCAGGGCTGCCGGGGCGGGTCCGCGACCAGGTCGGCGGTCGCCACCACCTCGGCGAACTCGCCGTGCAGGTTGGCTGCTGTCACCCGCATCAGCTCGTCGGCGGTCACCACGCCACCGTCGGGGCCGGTCCGGTCGAAGGTGTGGGTGGCGTCGAGGGCGAACAGCACCCGGTGCCCGAGGTTGCTGCCCATCCGTGCCGTGGTCTCGCAGCAGTGGTTGGTGGTGATCCCGCAGACCACGATGCCCTCGAGGTCCCGCCCCCGCAGCCAGGCGTCGAGGTCCGGGGTGCCGAGGAACGCGGAGTTCACGGACTTGGTCACCAACAGGTCCGGGTCGGGCGCCAGGTAGTCCTTCAGCCGGTTGCCGGGGGACCTCGGGTGCAGGGGCGACCCGGGGTCCGTCGAGTCGTGCCGCACGTAGACCAGCGGCCGGCCGTGCCCCGCCCAGGCGCGCACCAGCGCGGCGATGTTGGCGTCGCAGGCGTCGTTGTTGCGGAGACCCCACCACGGGTCGTCGAACCCCTGCTGGGCGTCGACGACCACGAGGGCCAGGCGGTCGAGGTTCTCGGGCATGGCGGCGACAGTACGGCGCCCGGCCCGGCCGGTCACGCGATCCGGCGCAAACCCCGGTGGTTTCGCCGGTGCCGGCCGGCCACGACCCGAGGGTGGTGCCACCGACTCCAACGAGACCGGAGGAACCATGCGCACCAGCACCGACCGCACCGTCCTGACCATCTGCCGGGCCACCCCCGAGGACGCTGGCGGTTCTACGAGCGGCTGGGCGCTTCCGTCCGCACCAAGGGGATCGCCGGCTGGGGCGCCGCGGCGTACGCCGACCACGCCCGCCGGGCCCAGGCGGTTCCGGGCGGGGGACCGCCGGGGTTGCGCCGAAAGCGAATCCGCTCTCGGCAGCGCCGCCTTGGCCGGCCCGCCGGCCCTCGCGAGGGTGGGCGCATGACCACCACCTACGCAGCGCGGGCCATGGACGAGGAGCTGGGCCGCCGACTGCTGCACCACCGCATCCTCGTGCTGGGAGAGGCGCTCGAGCAGGAGAACGGGAACCGGCTGATGCAGCAGCTGCTCCTGCTCTCCGCCGAGGACTCCCGGGCCGACATCAGCCTCTGGATCAACTCGCCCGGCGGCTCGGTGCCGGCGATGCTCGCCATCCACGACGTGATGCAGCTGATCCCCAACGACGTGAGCACGCTGGCGATGGGACTGGCCTGCAGCGCGGGACAGTTCCTGCTCTCGGCCGGCACGCCGGGCAAGCGGTTCGCGCTGCCGCACTCACGGGTGCTGCTGCACCAGGGCTCGGCAGGCATCAGCGGCACCGCGATGGACATCGAGATCCAGGCCGACGACCTGCGGCACACCCGCGACACCGTGCTCGGACTGATCGCGGAGCACACCGGCCAGCCGCTGGACACGGTGGAGGCCGACTCGCGGAGGGACCGCTGGTTCACCGCCGAGGAGGCCCGGTCCTACGGCTTCGTCGACAAGGTCATCAGCCGGATGGAGGACGTCGTGCCGCACGACGGGCGCCGGGTCGGCCTCGGGAGGACGGCATGAGCACCTACACGATCCCGTACGTCGTGCAGCAGACCACCCGCGGCGGCGAGCGCACCCTCGACCTCTACTCCCGGCTGCTGGCCGACCGGATCGTCTACATCGGCACCGAGATCGACGACGGCGTGGCCAACGCGGTGATCGCGCAGCTGCTGCACCTGGCCTCGGAGAGTGCCGACGCGCCGGTCCAGCTCTACGTCAACTCGCCGGGCGGCTCGGTGTCGGCGACGCTCGCGATCTACGACGCGATGCAGTTCGTGGCGCCGTCGGTGCACACCACCTGCGTGGGCCGGGCGGAGTGGACCGCGGCCGTGCTGCTCGCCGGCGGGGAGCCGGGGAGGCGCACGATGCTGCCGCACAGCAGCGTGGTGCTGCACCAGCCGGCAGCCCAGGGCCGGGGCACGGTGCCGGACCTGATCCTCCAGGCCGACGAGATCGCCCGGGTGCGCACGCTGCTCGAGGACGTGCTGGCCCGGCACACCGGCCGCACCGCCCGGCAGGTCCGCGAGGACACCGACCGCAGCCTGGTGCTGCCGGGGCAGGCGGCGGTCGACTACGGCATCGCCGACGCGGTGCTCAGCTCGGCGCCGGGGCTCGACGGAGCGCCCGTGGGCTGACCGGGTCCGTGGGTTGACCCGGCCGGGCGCTCGGGGGCAGGTCGGGCTCAGGCGCTGAGGCAGAGCGGCCCGCGCTGGACCGGGCCGCCAGGCGCCCGGCTCGAGCCGCCGGGACGTCCCGCCGGCCCGGGTCGGGCGGCCAGGCCGAGCACGGTCACGGGGCCGAGCACGCTCCGCGCCACCCGCAGCGCCAGGTCGCCGAGAGTCAGGCCGACCGCTCCGGCAACCGCCGCCAGCATCTCCGACGACGGGTCCTTCAGGCCGCGCTCGACCTCGGAGAGGTACTGCGGGGAGATGCCGGCACGCTCGGCCACGTCCGCCAGCCGCTCCCCGCGACGAACCCGCTCCTCGCGCAGGTGCGCACCGAGCAGCTCGCGCCACAGCGGGTCACCGGCCGGTGGCGGCGACGTCGGAGCCGGGCCGGCGGTGGGGCGGGAGGTGCGATGGACCGGGAAGTCGACGGTGTCGCCCATGAGCCGATGCTAGGGCGGCAGACCATCCGGGCCGCCGTCGTTCCGCTCAGGGCAGAACCCGCCGGCTCAGCGCGCGTCGCGCGCGGCCCGCCGACGGGCACCCTGTGCCCGGGACGACGCGTCCCGCTTCGCGCCCGTCGTCCTCGTCGAGGCCCGCGAGCTCGGCGGGGTCGGTCCAGCCCACCAGCAGCTCCGGCTCGGTGAGCGAGCCGCGGACCGCCCGGTTCATCGGACGGCTCCCTCCACGCGGCGATCCGTCGTCGCCGCGGACGCGTTTGCCGGCCGGGACGTTGCCACCGGGGAGCGCGGGCGTGGTCACCCGAGTCGCGGGAATCGCGTGACCTGCGCGCCGGTGGCCCGTGCGTCAGGGGCCGGGACGGGCCACGCTGGGACGGTGACGGACGCGCCCGGGGACGACACCCGGCGGGAGACGGTGACGCTGCTGCTGTGCGGTGACGTGATGCTCGGGCGTGGCATCGACCAGATCCTGGGACATCCGGGCGACCCCCTCCTCATCGAGGGCTACGTCCGCGACGCGCGCCAGTACGTCGCGCTGGCCGAGGAGGCGTCCGGGCCGGTCCCGTACCCCGTCGACGACACCTGGCCGTGGGGAGCGGCGCTGGCGGAGATCGAGCATCCCCGGCCCGACGCGTTCGTCCTGAACCTGGAGACCGGGGTGACCCGCTGCTCCGACTTCGTGCCCGGGAAGGGCATCCACTACCGCATGGACCCCGGCAACCTCGGCTGCCTCCTCGCGGCGCGACCCGACGTCGTCGTCGTGGCGAACAACCACGTCATGGACTTCGGGCGGCGCGGGCTGGACGAGACGCTCCGGACGCTCTCGGGCGCCGGGCTGGTCACCGTCGGCGCCGGGCCCGACCGCGACGTCGCCGGGACGCCGGCGGTGGTCGCCGTCGACGGGCAGCGGGCCGTGGCGGTGCTCGCCGCCGGCCACGAGAGCAGCGGTGTCCCCGCCTCCTGGGCCGCCACCGCCGACCGTCCCGGCGTGGCCTTCCTCCCCGACCTGTCCTCGCGGACCGCCGCGTCCGTGGCCGCCGCGGTCCGGGCCCAGAAGCAGCGCGGCGCCATTGTGGTCGTCTCGCTGCACTGGGGGTCGAACTGGGGGTACGACGTCGCGCGGCGCCAGGTGCGCTTTGCCCACTGGCTGGTGGACGCCGGCGCTGACGTCGTGCACGGCCACTCCTCGCACCACCCTCGCCCGATGGAGGTCTACGCAGGAAGGCTCGTCCTCTACGGTTGCGGCGACTTCGTCAACGACTACGAGGGGATCCGCGGCCACGAGGAGTACCGCGGCGACCTGCGCCTGCTCTACCGGGTCCGGCTGTCCGCCGACGGCGCGCTGGCGGGTGCCGAGCTGGTGCCGTTCCGGTCCCGGCGCCTGAGGCTGGAGCCGGTGGCACCGTCCGACGTGCGGTGGCTGGCGTCCGTCCTCGACGGGCAGAGCCGCAGGTACGGCGTCCGGGTGCGCCCGACTCCCGAGGGGCTCCTGGTGCTGGAGTGAATACCGGCGGCGCCGGTGGGTACGCGCCCGACGGAGGTGCCCCATGTCCCGTCCTACGCCCGTCGTCGCCGCAGCAGCACTCGCCCTTCTCGTCGCAGGCTCCACCGCGTCCGCGGTCACCGCCTCCGGTGAGGTCGCCCGAGCGGAGGAGGCGAGAAGACCGGCACCGGGCGGTCCGGGAGAGAAGACCGTGTGGACCGAGGCGGACAAGACCGGCTTCGGCACCGCCGCAACCCGGCGCAGCAACGTCTGGTTCACGCTGCAGCAGGGGCGGACCAGCGAGGTGTTCTACCCCGACCTGTCCACCCCGAGCGTGCGCAACCTCGAGCTGGTGGTGACCGACGGCGCCACCTTCACCGACCGCGAGTCGACCGACATGCGGCACCGGGTCCGCCGGCCGGACGCACGCAGCCTCGGCTTCACGCAGGTCAACACGGCGAGGTCGGGGAAGTACCGCCTCACCAAGCGGCTGGTCACCGACCCGGCCCGCGACGCGCTGCGCATGCGGGTGCGGCTCACCTCGCTCGACGGGGGCAGGTACCAGCTCTACGTGCTGCACGACCCGGCCCTCGGCAACGACGGCTCCGACGACCGCGGCCGCACCCCCGGCCACGCCCTCGTCGCCGAGGACGGGCAGGCGGGCACCGCGCTGATCTCCCGACCGGCCTTCACCGCCACCTCGAACGGCTACCTCGGCGAGTCCGACGGCTGGACCGACCTGGCCGGGGACCACCGGCTCGACCACCGGTACGCCAGCGCGGGGCCCGGCAACCTCGTGCAGACCGGACGGGTCGGCGGCGTGACCGGACGGCCCGATCACCGGGACGCGACGGTCACGCTCGGCTTCGGCGGCGACGCGGCGACCGCCCGCGGCACGGCGCGAGCTGCCGCGGCCTCGCCCTTCGGAGGCACCGCGACCCGCTACCACCGCGGCTGGCACCGGTACCTCTCGTCGCTGCGCGCGGTGCCCGGCAGTGCGGCGGCCGTGCGCCGGCAGTACCTCGCGTCCGCGCTGGTGCTCGCGGCCGCCGAGGACAAGCTCCACCCCGGGGCCATCGTCGCCTCGCCGTCCGCGCCCTGGGTGTGGGGCGACGAGGTCGACGGGCTGTCGTCACCGTCGGGTGCCTACCACCTGGTGTGGTCGCGCGACGCCTACCAGTTCGGCACCGCGCTGTGGGCCCAGGGCGACCGGGCCCGCGCCCGCCGGGTCGTGGACTGGCTGTTCTCGGTGCAGCAGAAGCCGGACGGGTCCTTCCCGCAGAACTCGACGGTCGGGGGACAGCCCGTCTGGGGCGAGCTGCAGCTCGACGAGGTCGCCCTGCCGATCGTGCTGGCCCACCTGGTCGGCCGCGACGACGGCACGACGTACGCCGGGGTGAAGAAGGCCGCCGACTTCCTCGCCGGGTTCGTCGACGAGGAGACCGGTCGGGCGGCGCCGTACTCCCCGCAGGAGCGGTGGGAGAACCAGTCCGGCTACTCCCCGAACTCGATCGCGGCGCAGATCGCCGGCCTGGTCTGCGCTGCGGACCTGGCGCGGCGCAACGGCGACGACGCGTCCGCCGAGCGCTGGCTGGCCCTGGCCGACGAGTGGCAGTCCAGGGTGCCGGACTGGACGGTCACGTCGACGGGCCCGCTCAGCGACGACCCGTACTTCCTGCGGCTCACCAAGGACGGGGACCCCGACGCGGGCACGACGTACGGCATCGGTGACGGAGGCCCGTCCGCGGTCGACCAGCGCCGTGTCGTCGACCCGAGCTTCCTCGACCTTGTCCGCTACGGCATCGAGCCCCCGGACGACCCGGCCGTCCGCAACACCCTCGGCGTGGTGGACCGCGACCTGCGCGTGCGGACGCCGAACGGCCCGTTCTGGCACCGGTTCAGCTTCGACGGCTACGGCGAGACGCGCGACGGCGGCCAGTGGGACATCACCGAGCCGGACACCGGGACGACGCTCGGGCGCGGGTGGCCGCTGCTGACCGGCGAGCGCGGCGAGTACGTCGTCACCCGAGGGGGCGACGCGGCCCGCTACCTGCGCACGATGGCCCGCTCGGCCGGCCCGTCCGACCTGATCGCCGAGCAGGTCTGGGACGGGCGGCCCCCGACCGGACGTCCGTGCTGTCCAGCCGGGGAGGGGACCCGGTCCGCCACGCCGCTGGTCTGGTCGCACGCCGGCCTCGTGCGGCTGGCGTGGACGATGCAGCGTGGCCGGCCGGTCGACCAGCAGGCGGTCGTGGCCGACCGCTACCTCCGGTGACCTGACGGGGCGGCCCCGACCAGCGCCAGCCAGGCGCCCAGCTCCGCATGGGCGGCGCTGCCCGAGCGGTACCCGACGTGGCCGTCCGGCCGCACCGCGACCATCCCGGCGCCCGGCCAGTCGTCGATCCGGTGGGCGGTGACCCGGGGCCCGAGAAGCCCGGGGTCCACGCGGGCGTCCCCGTCGAGCAGCAGGTGGATGCCGGGGGCCGCGGTGAGGTCGTGCAGCCGCGTACGGCGACCCTGGGAGGTCACCTCCTGGTCGGGCAGCCGGTCGCCGGGACGCGGTCCGCGCAGCCGCGGGGTCCCGGTCCGGGACAGCGGGCTGCTGCGGTACCGCACCCAGCGCTGGGACAGCAGGGCCACGACGGCGGCCATCAGGTGCGGCTGGCGCATCAGGGTCGGGAGCGCTGGGGCCACGAGCGGCACGAGGGTGCCGCGGAGCAGGGAGGGGAGCGGGTGCGACGAGGCCTCCGCGAAGAAGACCGCGTGCGTGAGCGCCAGCGCCTGCCCGGCGGCCGGCCGGCGCTCGAGGTCGTAGGAGTCCAGCAGCGAGGGGTGCTCCGACCCGTCGGCCCAGGCGAGCTTCCAGCCCAGGTTGACCGCGTCCACGATGCCCGTGTTCATCCCCTGGGCCGCGGCCGGCGAGTGGGTGTGGGCGGCGTCCCCGGCGACGAAGAAGGGTCCGGCGCGGAACGACCCGGCGAGCCGGTGCTGCAGCCGGATGCGGGCGGACCACGCCAGGTCACCGATCCGCACGGCGAGCCCGGACTCGTCGAGCAGCCGCTGGACCTCGGGGGCGGGCACCGTCCCGCCCGGCTGGCCGTACGGCGCGTCGCGGGGGCCGGCGGGCCGCGTGGCGAGGAGCCGCCACGCGGCGCCCTCGCCGAGCGCGAACAGGAACACCAGTCCCGGCCGCCCGGCCGCGACGTGCAGCGTGTCGGGCGCCAGGTGGCCGTCGAGATCCAGATCGGCGAGGATCACCTCCTCGCGGTAGGGACGCCCCCGCCAGGCGATGCCGGCGATCCTGCGGACCAGGCTGTCCGGACCGTCGCAGCCCGCGACGTACCGGCACCGGGACTGCTCGAGGGCTCCGTCCGACCGCAACGTCGCGTGCACCCGGTCGCCGTCCACCGCGGCGTCGGTGAGCTCCACCCCACGCTCCACCCCGACCCCGCGCCGGGCCAGGGCGGCGGCCAGCACCTCCTCGACGTCCGCCTGGCGGACCAGGGTCAGGTGCGGGTAGGCCGTGTCCCGCAGCGCGACGTCCGCGAGCGCGGCCCGCACGGTCCGGTCGCCCAGGTGGAGCTCGGCCCGCGGGGCCCGGTCCCCGCGGTCGAGGAGCTCCTCGGTGACGCCGAGGGGTCGCAGGACCTCCAGGGTCCGGGAGTGCACGACCATCGCCCGGGAGGGGCGGAATGCGTCGGGCCTGCGTTCGACGACCCGGACCCGGGCGCCGTGGGCGTGGGCCTGCAGCGCGGTGGTGAGACCCGTGGGCCCGGCCCCGACCACGAGCACGTCCGGCTCGAGGCTCATGCCGCCACGACCGGACGCCACCACGCGTCGGGCTCGGGTGGGTCGCACCCCTCGAGGACGGCGGGGTCGGCGAGCACCTCGTCCCGGCGCAGGCCCGGGAGCACGCGGTAGTCGATCGAGCCCGGTTCGCTCACCAGCTCCAGGACCCGCCACAACGAGCGTGCGTAGTGCTCGGCGCGCTCCGCCCCGTCCCACTCGTAGAACCCGCGGTAGCGGCGGCGCTCGTCGTGCGCCAGCCACAGCTTGGACGCGAAGCCCGGGAACCCGACGAACAGTGGTGTGTTCAGGATGCTCTCCCGTCGGAACCAGAGGTGCCCCCGGCCGCGGACCGCCCGGAGCCGGAACGAGACGACGAGCACGCACGGGTCGGAGGCGCCGCGCACGGCGGCCGTCTCACGGTAGACCCGGCCGGTGCTGCCGTCGGCGAACCGGATCCGCCGGCCGACGCTGCCACGCGGCCACCGGATGTCGCCCCGCCGGAGCATCCCGACCGTGGCGAGGGCGCACCGCAGCACACCTCGCCAGGCGACCGGCCGTGGCAACGGCCCTGCGGCTCCCGGTGCCGGTCGCCGCGGGCGGAGCGGTACGTCCCCGGTCATCCTCGACGTCCTCGACGCTGCGTCCCGGCGGGGTCAACCGACCGGGACCACCACGACCGGGCAGGGGGCCCGGTCCAGGCAGGTGCGTACGACCGTGCCCCGCGGCTGGGAGCCGGTGCCGCCGTGCCCGACGCTGCCCAGCACGAGCAGGTCGGCGCCCTTGGCCTCGCGCAGCAGCAGGTCGACCGGTGCGGCCTCCTGCACCACCAGCTCGGTGGGCACGTCCGGGGCGGCCGCCGCGACCAGCTCGGCCACGCGACTCTCCGCGGCCCGGTCGAGGTCGGCCTCGATGCGCAGCGGCACGTCGCGCGACTGGTCGGTCACGTGCCACCCGAAGACGACCCGGAGCCTGCCCCCGGTCGCCTTGGCCTGGTTCCTGGCCCACCGCAGGACCGTCTCCGAGACGTCCGAGCCGTCGACTCCGACGACGACCAGCGGGACCCGCTTCTCCTCGCGCATGAGTCCCTCCTCTTCCTGGACCTCCACTGTCGCCCCGGCCGTGGCGGGGACCGTAGTGCCGAAGGTCCCCTCGACCGTCCTGTGACCGGCGACCTTCGCCCCTACAGACGGACCGTCGGGCCCGGTGTGATGGAGGCATGGCTGAGCAGACCTGGATCCGTTGGTTCTCCGAGCTCGGCGCGGGTGACGTCCCGTTCGTGGGCGGCAAGAACGCCTCCCTCGGCGAGATGTACCGCGCGCTGTCCGGTCGTGGGGTGCGGGTGCCCGACGGCTTCGCGATCACCGCCGACGCCTACCGTCACGTCCTGGAGTCCGCGGGCGTCGAACCCGAGCTGCACCGGCTCCTCGACGCGCTCGACCCCGACGACGTCGCCGACCTGGCCCGGCGCTCGGCCCGGGCCAGGGACCTGGTGTACGGCGCCGGGCTGCCCCCTGCCCTCGAGCAGGAGATCCGCGCCGCGCACCACCGGCTCCGCGAGGAGTACGGCGGGGAGCTGCGGGTCGCGGTGCGCAGCTCGGCCACCGCCGAGGACCTGCCCACCGCGAGCTTCGCGGGCCAGCACGAGACCTTCCTCAACATCGAGGGCGAGCACGAGCTGCTCGACGCGTGCCGGCGCTGCTTCGCCAGCCTGTTCACCGACCGTGCCGTCCACTACCGGATCGACCAGGGCTTCGACCACTTCAAGGTCGCGCTCTCGGTCGGTGTCATGAAGATGGTGCGCTCCGACCTGGCGTCCTCCGGCGTGATGTTCACGCTCGACACCGAGTCCGGCTTCCGGGACGCGGTGTTCGTCACCGCCGCCTACGGGCTCGGCGAGAACATCGTTCAGGGCGCCGTCGACCCCGACGAGTTCTACGTCCACAAGCCGACGTACGACGCCGGCCACCGCGCCGTGCTCCGCCGCCGGCTGGGCGACAAGGCGGTCGCGATGGTGCTGGCCACCGGCGGCACCCGGCACACCACCCGGAACATCCCGACCCCGAAGGCGGCCCGGGAGAAGTTCTGCCTCGACGACGCCGACGTCCTCGAGCTGGCCGGGCACGCGATCACCATCGAACGCCACTACGGGCGACCGATGGACATCGAGTGGGCCAAGGACGGACTCGACGGCCTGATCTACATCGTGCAGGCCCGGCCCGAGACCGTCGCCTCGCAGAAGTCGGCGGCCGCGCTGGAGACCTTCGTGGTCGAGGACCACGGCGAGGTCCTCGCGGCCGGCCGGTCGGTCGGCGACCGGGTCGCGACCGGCCCGGCCCGCCTGGTCGAGAACCTCGGCCAGCTGCACCAGTTCCGGCCCGGTGAGGTGCTGGTGGCCGACCTGACCACGCCCGACTGGGAGCCGGTCATGAAGAACGCCGCCGCCGTGGTCACCAACCGGGGTGGCCGCACCTGCCACGCGGCGATCGTGGCCCGCGAGCTCGGGATCCCGGCGGTGGTCGGCACCGGCGACGGGACCGCGACCATCGCCACCGGCGAGACCGTGACGGTCTCGTGTGCCGAGGGCGACGTCGGTCGCGTCTACCGCGGCAGCGCCACCACCCATGTCGACCGCATCGAGCTGGAGGGCCTGCCGCGTCCGAGGACCCACGTCATGGTCAACCTGGGCAACCCCGACCTGGCCTTCAAGACCTCGATGGTGCCCAACGACGGCGTCGGCCTGGCCCGCATGGAGTTCATCATCAGCGAGTCGATCAAGGCGCACCCGCTGGCCCTGCTGCACCCCGACCGGGTCACCGACCCCGACGCCCGCGCGGAGGTGCAGCGGCTGGTCCGCGGCTACCCCGACGGCGCGACGTACTTCGTCGAGCGGCTCGCCGAGGGCATCGGCACCATCGCCGCGGCCTTCCACCCCAAGCCGGTGGTGGTGCGGATGTCGGACTTCAAGACCAACGAGTACGCCTCGCTGGTCGGCGGGACCGACTTCGAGCCGGTCGAGGCGAACCCGATGATCGGCTTCCGTGGCGCCTCCCGCTACGCCCACCCGCTCTACACCGAGGGCTTCGCGCTCGAGTGCCGGGCGATCCGGCGGGTGCGCGAGGACATGGGGCTGACCAACCTCGTCGTCATGCTGCCGTTCGTCCGCCGGCTCGGCGAGGCCGACCTGGTGCTGGCCCGGATGGCCGAGCTCGGCCTGGAGCGCGGCCGCGAGGGGCTGCAGGTCTACGCGATGTGCGAGATCCCCAACAACGTGATCCTCGTGGAGGAGTTCGCGCGCCGCTTCGACGGCTTCTCGATCGGCTCCAACGACCTGACCCAGCTGACCCTCGGCGTCGACCGGGACAGCGAGCTGGTGGCCTTCGACTACGACGAGCGCGACCCCGGCGTGAAGGCGATGATCCGGATGGCGGTCGAGGGCTGCCGGCGGGCCGGGATCCACTCCGGCATCTGCGGGCAGGCGCCCTCGGACTACCCGGACATGGCGGCGTTCCTGGTCGAGCTGGGCATCGACTCGATGAGCCTCAACCCCGACAGCGTCATGCGCACGACGCAGGCCGTGCTCGAGCTCGAGCGGACGCTCGGCCGGTCCGGTCAGCCCTGACCCGGGTCGGAGGTGCGTTCCTCCGATGGCAGGACGCGGCCGAGCAGGTCCCGTTCGAGGACGTCGAGACGCTCCTCGACGCGCCGCAGCGTCTCGAGGAGCTCGCGGGCGAGGTCTTCCTCCCGCTCGTCGTGCGGCCGTTCCTCCTCACGGACGAACAGCGCGGCCAGGGAGGCGCTGACCATGGCCAGCAGCAGGAACCCCAGCACCATGAGGAGCGCCGACAGGACCGCGCCGGCGACGGTCTCGGGCGGCTCTCCGACGAACCCCACCGTGGTCACCAGGCTGATCGCCCACCACAGCCCCTTGCCGAACGACCCCACCGTCTGGGTCTCGATGGCCGCGGCCGCCGCGGCAGAGACGACCACGACGAGCCCACCGGTGAGCAGGGCGGGGACCAGCCACGCGGAGGTGATCGGGATGCGGAAGCGGCCGACGTGCACGTGCCTCACCGCTCCAGCGTATCCACGCGGACGGGGACCCGGCGATGAGTGACGCCCGCGACCTGCTGCCGGTCGGCACCGACGGCCTGACCACCGAGGAGGCCGCCCGCCGCCTCGCGTCGTACGGCCCGAACCGGCCGCCGCCGGCGCCGCGGCGGACCCTGGCCGCCAGCATCGGCACCCAGCTGCGCGACCCGATGATCCTGCTGCTGCTCGGTGCAGGGACGCTCACCGCGCTGCTGCACGACCTGCCGGACACCGTGATCATCGCCGCGGTGGTGGTCTTCAACACCGTCACCGGGGTGGTCCAGGAGGTGCGGGCGGACCGCGCCGTGGCGGCGTTGCGGGACCTGGCGCCGGCACACACGCACGCCTGGCGGGACGGGGCGGTGGTGGAGGTCGCCGCCGCCGACGTGGTCCCCGGCGACCGGCTCTCGCTCGCCGCGGGCGACGTCGTGCCGGCGGACGGGGAGGTGCTCGAGGCCCGGCAGCTCCAGCTCGACGAGTCGATGATGACCGGGGAGGCGGTCCCGGTCGACCGCGGCCCGGGGGAGGACCTCGACGGCGGCACCCTGGTCACCCGGGGACGGGCGGACGTGCTCGTCACCCGCACCGGGGCCGCCAGCGGGTTGGGCCGGCTGGCCGCCCTGATCGCGGCCAGCCCCTCACCGCCGACGCCGCTGCAGCGGCGGCTCTCCCAGCTGAGCCGGATCCTGGTCGGGGTGGTCGGCGCGCTCACCGCCGTGGTGGTCGTGATCGGGCTGGCCCAGGGCCGGGGCATCGCGGAGATGGCGGTGGTCGGCGTCTCGCTGGCCGTCGCGGCCGTCCCGGAGTCGCTGCCGGCCGTGGTCGCGGTGGCGCTGGCCCTCGGCGCGCACCGGATGGCACGCCGCAACGCCGTCGTTCGCCGGCTCCCGGCGGTCGAGACGCTGGGCTCGGTGACCGTGATCGCCAGCGACAAGACCGGCACCCTCACCGAGGGGCGCATGGTGGCCGAGCGGCTGTGGACGCCGGCGGGTGAGTACGTCGTGAGCGGCCACGGGTACGACGCGTCCCGCGGCGGGATCACGGCGCTCGGCGCCGACGGGGCCGGGCCCGCCGACGACCCCGGGCTGCCGCGGCTGCTGCGCGACGGCGTCCTGTGCAACGACGCGCTGCTGCGTGGCGACGGCCCGGGGACCACGGTGATCGGCGATCCGCTGGAGGGCGCCCTGCTGGTGGTGGCCGGCAAGGGCGGGCTGCCCGCGGACGGCACCCGGGACGCCTGGCCCCGGGTGAGCGAGGTGCCGTTCGACCACGAGACCCGGCGGATGACGACCGTGCACCGCCCACGGGACGACGCCGGGGCGCGGCTCACCGTGTGCAAGGGCGCGCCCGAGGCGGTGCTCGGCCTGCTCGGCGGCTCGGCCTCGGCCGCCCGCGCGGCCACGGCCGCCGAGCGCCTGGCCGCGGAGGGCTACCGGGTGCTGGCCGTGGCCGACACCCGCGACCCCGACGGAGCGGAGGTGTGGTCGCTGGCCGGACTGATCGGCATCGACGACCCGCCGCGGGAGCACATCCCGGCGGTGGTCGAGGCGACCCGCCGCGCCGGGATCCGGCTGCTGCTGGTGACTGGCGACCACCCGGCCACGGCGAACGCGATCGCGCGGCGGGTGGGCCTGGTCGGCGCGGACGGCGAGCCGCCGCCCGGCACCGTGCTGGCTCGCGTGCGGCCCGAGCAGAAGGTGGCGGTGGTCGAGGACCTCCAGGGCGACGGCGAGGTGGTCGCCATGCTCGGCGACGGCGTGAACGACGCGCCGGCGCTGAAGCGTGCCGACATCGGCGTCGCGGCCGGCCTGGGCGGCACCCAGGTCGCCCGGGAGGCCGCCGACCTGGTGCTGCTCGACGACAACCTGTCCACCGTCGTGGCCGCGGTCGAGGAGGGGCGGCGGATCTTCGCGAACATCCGCGCCTTCCTCCTGTACGCCGTCTCCGGCGGCGCGGCCGAGGTCGGGGTGATGGTGGCCGGCCCGCTGCTCGGCATCGTGCAGCCGCTGCTGCCGGCCCAGATCCTCTGGATCAACCTGCTCACGCACGGGCTCACCGGGGTGGCGTTCGGAGCCGAGCCCGCGGACCCGTCGGAGATGTCGCGGCCGCCGCGGTCGGCGTCCGCGTCGATCTTCACCCGGACCTTCGTGCGGCTACTGGCGCTGGCCGCGACCCTGCTCGTGGTCACCTCGCTGTTCGTGGGTGTGCACGCGAGCACCGAGCCGCACGTGCAGCGCACCGCGATCTTCCTGACCCTCGGCCTGGGCCAGCTCGCCGTCGCCTGGGCGATCCGGGCCCGGCCCGAGCGGCGGACCGGCGTGCGCGGGCTCGAGCTGGCGCTCGTGGGGGCGGCCGGCCTGCTGGTCCTCGGCACCCTGGTGCCGCTGCTGCAGGAGCTGCTGGGCACCGCGACCCCGTCCCCGGCGATCCTGGCCGCCGCGGTCGCCGGCGCCGCCGTACCCGGCCTCGTGCTCCGGTGGGCGGTCGGCCGCGAGCGCCGTCGTAGCCGGTGACCTCCCCGCGGCGGACGTCATCCGACCTGGTCGTCCGCACGGCTGGACAGCCAGAACGTCTGACGTCGTGGCCGGCTCAGCCGCCGGTCGCGAGGTCGGCGTCCTCGAGCTCCGGCGTGTACGACGCCCGGCGGGCCGCCCCGTTGAGCCGTGCGCGGTGCCGCAGCGCCGCCTGGGCGGCCTCGGCGTGGGAGGCCTCGCCCGCCCACGCCTGCAGCACCGGCGCCTGGAGGGCGCGGCCGAACGAGAAGCTCAGCTCCCACGGCTGCGGCGCCAGCCGGTTGATCGCGTCGAGCCGGGCGGTCGCCTCCCGGTCGGTCTGGCCGCCGGAGAGGAACACGATCCCGGGCACGGAGGCGGGCACCGTGTCGCGCAGCACGGCCACGGTGGCGGCCGCGATCGCGGCGTCGTCGGGTCGGTCGGTCGAGGTGGTGCCGGGCAGCACCATGTTCGGCTTGAGCAGGGAGGCGTCGAGGCGCACCCGGTGGTCGGCCAGCTGGTCGTAGACCCGGCGCAGCACCGTCGCGGTGACGCTCGCGCAGGTCTCGAGGGTGTGCGGCCCGTCCATGAGGACCTCGGGCTCGACGATCGGCACCAGACCTGCCTCCTGCGCGAGCGCGGCGTACCGGGCCAGCGCGTGCGCGTTGGCGTCGACGCAGGTCGGGCTCGGGCGGCCCTCGCCGATCCGGATCACGGCGCGCCACTTGGCGAACCGCGCGCCCAGGGCGGCGTACTCCGCGAGCCGGACCCTCAGCCCGTCGAGCCCCTGGGTGACCACCTCGTCGGGGAAGCCGGCCAGGGGAGTGGTGCCGGCGTCGACCTTGATGCCGGGGACCACGCCGGCCCGTTCGAGCACCTCGGGGAACGTGAGGCCCTCGCCGGTGCGCTGCCGGATCGTCTCGTCGTACAGGATGACGCCGCTGACGTGCTCGCCCAGCCCCGGCGTCGTGAGCAGCACCTCGCGGTAGGCCAGCCGGCGGTCGGCGGTCGACTCGAGTCCGATCGTGGCCAGCCGCTTTGCCATCGTCGGGTTGCTCTCGTCGGCGGCCAGGATGCCCTTGCCGGGTGCCACGAGCGCCCGTGCGGTCTCGGTGGAAGTGGTGCTCATGACGGATACCTCCCGTACGCCGGCGCGTCGTCGGGGGCCCTCGGGCAGGGCGCCGGCGCCTCGGCCTCGAGGACGACCACCGACGCCGACCCGTGGGCAG
Organism: Nocardioides guangzhouensis; assembly: GCF_004519545.1. Taxonomy (GTDB): domain Bacteria; phylum Actinomycetota; class Actinomycetes; order Propionibacteriales; family Nocardioidaceae; genus Nocardioides; species Nocardioides guangzhouensis. Next base: position 11,097 of record NZ_SDKM01000043.1, on the reverse strand, counting down.
CCCCGCCCAGGTCGGCGTCGGCGCACGCGGCCAGCCGTTCGGCCAGCGCCGTCAGGGCCCGGGCCACCGCGACCTCCAGCCCGAGCAGGGGCACGTCCTTGTCGCGGGGGCTCAGCCGAGCCTCGCCCCGCTCGGTCAGCGGCGTCGGCCGCCGGGTCCGCAGGCGGGCCTCGGCCGTGGTCACCCCCTCCGACTCGCCGAGCACCAGCTCGACCCACCAGGTGGTCGCGCGTTCCCTTCCGGGCATGGTCGTCTCCCTTCCGCGTCCGTTCCAGTCTCCGGCGGGCGGGACCGGGACCACACGGGCCGAACGGCCCCGGCCGGGGGCCCTCCGCCCCTGTGGGACGGGCCCGGCGAGCGAGAGTCTCGAAGCAGCAGACGACGTGAGGAGGCGATCATGTTCGCAGCAGTCGGCGACCGCCTCGTCGTCAACGGCACGCACGTGGGAGACCCCGTCCGCTGCGGTGAGGTCATCGGCGTGCGGCACGACGACGGGTCCCCGCCGTACCTCGTCCGGTGGGAGGACGACGGGCACGAGTCCCTGGTGTTCCCGGGGCCGGGCTCGGTCGTTCACCACTACCCGCACCTGATGCCGGACTGACCGGGGTGCCACCGGTGCCGCCGACCGGGGACGCCCGGGTGGTGGTCTCCGCCGCCTGGCGCTGGGTCAGGGGCGCCGGCGCGGTCGTGGTGGCCGTCGCGGCGGTGGAGTACGGCGTGCTCCCGGCACTGGCCAGCGCCCGCAACGACCTGGCCGTGCTGCAGGACGTGGTCTGGGCACTGCTGCCGCTCGCGGTGGCGCTGGAGGTCGCCTCGCTGGCGGCGTACACGGGCCTCACCCAGGTGCTGCTGCCGCGCGGCGACCGGCTCCGGTTCGGGACCCAGTGGCGGATCGACCTGGTGGGCTTCGGCTTCAGCCACGCGTTGCCGGGCGGTGGGGCGACCGCGGGTGCGCTGCGGGTCCGGCTGATGGTCGATCGGGGCGTCGCCGCGTCCGCGGCCCTGGCGCTGACCGTGCTCCAGGTCGCGCTGTCGGTGCTCGGCCTCCTGTCGGTGTGGCTGCTCGGTGCCCTGATGTCGGTGCCACGGACCGGGCTGACCGTCACCACCGTGCTGCTGGTCGTCGCGATCGCTGTGGCCGTCGGCGCGCTGGAGGTGGCGCCGCGGACCGGGACCGGGAGCCCTCGGGCTCCCGGGCGGCTGGCCCGACTCTGGCGCCGTCTGGTTCCGCAGCGCTGGCGGTCCGTGGTCGGGCCCGCGGTCACCCGCGGTGTCGAGTCGCTCCGCGACGGCCGGGTCACCCGGGCCGGGATGACCTGGGCGGTGGCGAACTGGCTGCTCGACGCGATCTGCCTGTGGGTGTGCCTGGCGGCGGCCGGGGCCTCGGTCCCGGTCGAGCTGGTCATCGCGGCGTACGGCTTGGTGAACGTGGTGGCGCTGCTGCCGATCACGCCGGGCGGGATCGGCATCGTCGAGGGACTGCTGGTGCCGGCCCTGGTGGCGACCGGCGCGCCGGCCGGTTCCGCGCTGGTCGGGGTGCTCACGTGGCGGCTCCTGCAGTACTGGCTGCCGCTCCCGGTGGCCGGCCTCTGCTGGGTGAGCCTCGGCCGACCCGGTCACCGCCTCTGGAACCCGGGGCCGGCTGATGGCTAGGGTGTCGCCCGTGCTGAGTCGTGACCTGCCGCCGCTGCGTCCGTTCGAGGTGCGCCTGCGCCACCACGTCCCCGGCGAGCCGATGGCCGACGACGCGACCTACCACTGGCGTGGCGAGGCCACCGACGAGGCGCACGCGGTCGTCATCGCGAAGCGTGAGGCCGATGCCGAGGGCTGGCGACCGGACGGGCCGATCGCGTGCCGGGTGGTCGAGTCGACCGACTTCCTGCCGGTCTCCCACGAGTGGGTCGAGGGCGTCTCCTGACAGTCCTCGGGGGACGCCTGATCTCAGCGGGACACGGGTACGACGGCCACGGAGCAGGCCGCGTGCTCGACCACCGAGCGGCTGACCGCGCCGAGCACCAGTGCCGCGAACGACGAGAGCTGCTTGGAGCCGACCACGAGCAGCTCCGCGTGCTCCGAGGCGCGGACCAGGTACGGCCCGGCCGGCCCGCGGCCGAGCTCGATGCGGACGTCGACGTCGGGGTACTTCTCGCGCAGGCCGGCGGTCGCCTCGGCGATGGCCAGGCGCTCGGTCGGCAGCCCCTCCAGGTCCTCGTCGGGAATCGAGGTCAGCCCGTACCCGCCCTGGAAGTGCTCGTCGAAGCAGTGCACCACGACCAGGGGGCGGCCCTGGAACGAGGCCTGTGCGAACGCGAACTCCAGCGCAGCGGCCGAGGTGTCCGTCGCGTCCGTCCCGACGACGACCGGCGCCGCGGGGTCGCCCTCCTCGCGGGGGCGCACCACCAGGGTCGGGCAGGGTGAGTGCTGCGAGAGCCACAGCGTGACCGACCCGATCGGCAGGCGCGCGAAGCCGCCGCGACCGCGGCAGCCCACCACCACGACGGACGCGTCCTCGGCCGCGGCGAGCATCACCTCGCGGGCGTCACCCTCGCGCAGCGTCGTGACCACCTCGACGTCGGGCGCATGGCCGCGCACGACGAGGGCGGCGTCCTTGAGGACCGTGTCCGCCTCCTGCCGGGACAGGGTGGCCAGTGCCAGGTCGTTGCCCGGCTGCCGGCGCCACCGGTCGGCGTCGACCACGCGGGAGGGCTCGAAGGCGTGCACCAGGGCGAGCGCCCGGTGCTCCCGACCGGCAAGGTCGGCAGCGGCCAGCAGGGCCGCGTTGCTGCAGGAGGAGCCGTCGACACCGCAGACGACAGCCCCGTGGGGAATCCGCTTCGTCATGCCTCCAGCCTTCTCCGGAGGTCCCGCCGCGGACACCGCCGCTGGGCTCCACCTCGGGGGACCAAGGTCACAGGTGCCGCAGGAACCACTCCGTCGCGACCCGCGCCACCTCCTCGAGCGCGCCTTGCTCCTCGAACAGGTGCGTGGCGTGCGGTACGACGACGAGGCTGGTCGGGCCCGGGATCATCGTCTGCGCCTGGCGGTTGAGCGCGAGCACCTCGTGGTCGGCGCCGCCCACGACCAGCAGCGTGGGCGCCTGCACCGCCCGCAGGTGCTCCCGGGCGAGGTCGGGCCGGCCGCCGCGCGAGACCACGGCCCGGATCCCGAGCCCGCGATCGGTCGCGGCCACCAGCGCGGCGGCGGCCCCGGTGCTGGCCCCGAAGTAGCCCAGCGGCAGGCCGCCGTACGACGGGTGCTGGCGGAGCCAGGTGGTGACCTGCGCCAGCCGGCTGGCCAGCAGGGTGATGTCGAAGACCAGGTGCCGCTCGCGGCCCTCGCGCTCGGTGAGCAGGTCGAAGAGCAGGGTGCCGAGCCCGGCCGCGTTCAGTGCGTGGGCGACGGCCCGGTTGCGCGGGCTGTGCCGGCTGCTGCCGCTGCCGTGCACGAACACGACCAGCCCCGCGGCGCCCTCCGGGACGGTCAGGTGCCCGGGCAGCTGCACCCCGGTGACCGGGACCAGGACCTCCTCGTTGCTGGCCGGCACCGGCGTGATCCCGCGCTGGGGCGCAGCGTCGGACCGGTGCAGCAGCGCGGCCACCTCGTCGTCGGGCACCTGCGCGAAGTCGTCGTACACCTCGCCGACCGCGGAGAACCACTCGGGCTGCTCGAGGGCCACCACGTCGTCGGCCACCGACCGGACCCGCTGCACGGTGCGGGGGGAGGCGACCGGTACCGCGAGGACCACCCGGTCGGCCCCGAGCGCCCGGGCCACCTCGCAGGCGGCGATCGCCGTGGCGCCGGTCGCCACCCCGTCGTCGACGACCAGGGCGGTACGGCCGCGCAGCGGGACCGGCGGGCGACCCCGTCGGAAGCGCCGTACCCGGTCGTCGAGCTCGGCCCGGGCGGTGGCCTCGACGGAGGCCAGGTCGCTCGCGGAGAGCCCGGACTGGCGCACCACCTGCTCGTTCAGGACCCGGGCACCGCCCTCGCCGATCGCCCCCGCGGCCAGCTCGCGGTAGTAGGGGACCCCGAGCTTGCGCACCACGATCACGTCCAGCGGCAGGCCCAGCTCCCGCGCCACCTCGAAGCCGACCGGGACCCCGCCGCGGGGCACCGCCAGGACGACCGCCGTGGTGCCGCGGTACGCCGTGAGCGCGGCCGCGAGCCGCCGGCCCGCATCCTCCCGGTCCCGGAACATCTCGACCCCTCTGATCGTCGCCCGCTCACGGCTCGTGCCGTGCGCCCAGGAACGCGACGCACGACGACATGGTCGCGAGTGCGGGGTAGTCGGCTTCCGCGATGGGCACCCCGGTGATCCGCGCGAGGTGCTCCACGAAGGCGAGGAAGTCCAGGGAGTCCAGCTCCAGGTCCCGGCGGAGCGGGACGTCGTCGGCGGGCATGACCGCGTCGGGCACGACGCGTCGGACGGCCTCGGTCACCGCGGCCCGCGCCGCGGCGTCGTCCAGGTGGTGAGTGGTCACAGTTCCTCCGGTTGCTGCAGGATTCGGTCGACGGCGGTCAGGAAGCGGCCGCCGGTGAAGCCGTCGGTGGCCCGGTGGTCGGCGGCCAGGGTGAGGGTCACGACCGGGCGGATCCCGAGCAGGTCCCCGACCGCCCAGGGCCGCCGTACCACCCGTCCGAAGCCCACCAGGGCCACCTGCGGTGGGTGGATGACGCCGTGCACGGACTCCACGCCCTGGTCGCCGAGGTTGGTGACGGTGAGCGTCGCCTCGGTGAGCTCGCGACCGCGGAGCCGCCCGCCCCGGGCCCGGGTGACGAGGTCGCGTAGCCCGTGCATCACGTCGGGCAACGGCATCCGGTCGGCCTCGTGCAGGGCCGGCGCGACCAGCCCGCCGCCGCGCAGCGAGACCGCGACCCCGAGGTGCACACCCTCGCCCGGTACGAACCGACCGTCGGCCCAGAACCCGTTGACCTCCGGGACCTCCCTCGCAGCCAGCGCGGCCGCCTTGAGCAGCAGCGCAGCCGGCACCAGCCGCTCCGCCAGTGGCAGGTCGAGGTTGCGCCGGTGCATCCAGTCCAGGGCGTCCGCGAGGTCGACCGTGGTCGACAGGTAGTAGTGCGGGATCTCGCGCTTGGACCGGGACATCACCGCGGCGATCGTGGCCCGCATCGGGTCGACCGGGGCCGGCGCGGGCGGAGCGGCGACGGGCGCGGGCGCCTCCGTGGGGCCGGCCGCTGCCCGGACGTCGGCCACCCGGACCGGTTCGCCGTCTCGTGCCGGCAGGGCCTCGAGGTCGACGCCGAGCTCGGCCGCGAGCCGGCGGGCGTACGGCGTCACCCGGCGCCGGGTGGCAGGCGCAAGGGTCGCCGGTGCGGCCTCGGCGGGCGCCGCGGCGGCGTGCCGGACGTCCTCCTGCGTGATCCGCCCGGCCGGAGCGGTGCCGACGACGCTCGCCAGGTCCACGCCGAGCTCGGCGGCCAGGCGGCGCACCAGCGGGGTCGTCCGCGGCGCGGCGGCCGTCGTCACCGGTGCGGGGGAGGGCGCGGCGCCCGGGGCCGCGAGGACCGCGAGCGGGGTGCCGACGGTGACCGTCGTGCCCGGCTCCACGAGCAGCCGGTCCACCACGCCGTCCTCGAAGGTCTCCACCTCCACGGCCGCCTTGGCGGTGTCGACCACCGCCACGAGGTCGCCGCGGTGGACGGTGTCCCCGGGGCCGACCAGCCACTCGAGGAGCGTCCCCTCCTCCATGTCCGGGCCCAACGAGGGCATCGTGAACTCACCCATGGCCGCCCCCGAAGCAGGACCGGGCCGCGGCCGCGATCGTCTCCGCACTCGGCAGGGCGGCGTCCTCGAGCTGGTGGGCGTAGGGGAGCGGGACCTCGGCCGTGCAGACCCGCGCCACCGGGGCGTCGAGGTCGTAGAACGCCTGCTCGGCGATCCGGGCGGCCACCTCGGCGGCGAGGCTGCCGCTGCGCCAGCCCTCGTCGACGACGACGGCGCGGTGGGTGCGGCGCACGGACGCCAGGACGGCGGCCTCGTCGAGCGGACGGAGCACCCGCAGGTCGACGACCTCCGCCGAGATCCCCGCCGAGGCGAGGTCGTCGGCGGCGGCCAGGGCGCGCGGCAGCATCCCGCCGTACGCCAGCACGGTGACGTCCGTGCCGGAACGGCGTACGGCAGCGTGGGCGATGTCGACGGGAGCCGGCTCCGCCGGCAAAGTGCCCTTGGTGTTGTACAGCGAGCCGTGCTCGAACAGCAGCACCGGGTCGGGGTCCGCGAGGGCCGCCGCCAGCATCCCGCGCGCGTCCTCGAGCGTCGCCGGCGCCACCACCTTCAGACCGGGGATGTGGGCGTACCAGCCCTCCAGGCTGTGCGAGTGCTGCGCGGCCAGCTGCCGTCCGCCGCCGGTGGTCATCCGGATCACCAACGGCACCGCGAACTGGCCGCCGGACATGTGCAGCAGGGTCGCCGCGTTGTTCATGATCTGATCCAGCGCGAGCAGGCTGAAGTTGACCGTCATCACCTCGACGACCGGCCGCATCCCCGCCACCGCGGCACCGATGCCGGCGCCGACGAACGCGGACTCCGAGAGCGGGGTGTCGCGGACCCGCTCGGGCCCGAACTCCTCGAGCAGGCCGAGGCTGACCCCGAAGCAGCCGCCGTAGCTCCCGACGTCCTCGCCCATGAGGAACACCCGGTCGTCGCCGCGCAGCGCGTCGCGCAGCCCCTCGCGCAGGGCCTCGCGGTACGTCGTCTCGACGGTCCCGGTGGGGGTGCCGGTCGTGGGGGTGGTCGTGGGGGTGGTCGTGGTCATGCCGGCTCCTCGGAGTGGACGAAGCGCAGGAGGTCGGAGACCGGCTCCTCGGGCGCCTCGGCGGCGGCCGCCACCGCGCGCTCCAGCTCGGCGGCGACGTCGGCCTCGATCGCGGACCGGGCCGCCTCGCCGAGCACGCCGTCCGCGTCCAGCCGGGCGGCGAGGGCGTCGATGGGGTCGCGCTCCTTCCAGCGCTCGATCTCGGCCTTGTCGCGGTAGCGGTCGGCGTCGTACATCGAGTGGGCCCGGAAGCGGTAGGTCCGCAGCTCCAGGAAGTGCGGTCCGGCGCCACCCCGGATCTCGTCGACGGCCCGGCGGGCGGCCTCCTCCACGGCGAGCACGTCCATGCCGTCGACGGCCCACGACCGGACCCCGTACGACGAGGCCCGCAGCGCGAGGTCGGTCTGGGCGTGCTCCTTCACCAGCGCGGTACCCATCGCGTAGAGGTTGTTCTCGCAGCAGAGCAGCACCGGCAGCCGCCACAGGGCGGCCAGGTTGAGCGACTCGTGGAGCTCGCCCTCGGCGAACGCGCCGTCACCGAAGAAGCAGGCGGTGACCCGGTCCCGGCCCTGCATCCGGTCCGCGAGCGCGACGCCGACGGCGAGCGGGATCCCGCCGGCGACGACGGCGTTGCCGCCGAGGAAGTGGGTGTCCCGGTCGAACACGTGCATCGAGCCGCCGCGGCCCCGGCTGCAGCCCGTCACCTTGCCGAACATCTCCGCCATCAGCGGCTCGGCGGTGACCCCCTTGGCCAGCGCATGCCCGTGCTCGCGGTACGTCGTGACCACGGTCTCGTCGGGCTCGAGCGCGCTCATCACCCCGGTCGCGACCGCCTCCTCGCCGACGTACAGGTGGAGGAAGCCGCGGATCCGGCCGGCGCTGTAGAGCTCGGCGCACGTCTCCTCGAATCGGCGGATGAGCACCATCGTGCGCAGCAGGTCCCGGCGGTGCTCGGCCGCCGGGTCGGTCCGGCTGGTGCGACTGGCTCGGCGGGCGCTCATCGGGGTGCCTCGAGGGTGGAGAGGTCGCCGGTCGGCAGGCCCAGCTCGCGGGCCTTGAGCAGTCGGCGCATCACCTTGCCGCTGCTCGTGTGCGGGAGGTGCTGGTCGAACGCGACCTCGCGCGGGGCGAGCGCGCCGAGCCGACGCCGGCCGAACGCGATCAGCTCGAGCGCCAGGTCCTCGCTCTCGTCGTACCCGGGGCGCAGCGTGACGAAGGCCTTGACCACCTCCCCGGCCACCGGGTCGGGCTTGCCGATGACGCCGGCCTCGACTACTGCCGGATGCTCCATCAGGGCGGTCTCGACCTCGAACGGGCCGATCAGGTGGCCCGCCGACTTGATCACGTCGTCGGCCCGGCCGACGAACCAGACGTACCGGTCCCGGTCCATCCGGGCCAGGTCGCCGGTGAGGTACCAGCCGCCGGCGAAGCAGGCCCGGTAGCGGTCGTCGTCGCCGAGGTAGCCGCGGAACATCGACGGCCAGCCCGCCCGCAGTGCGAGCTCACCGGCCTCGTCGGCGGCGGCCAGAGTGACGGCTCCGTCCGGACCCACCCGGGCCCGGCCGTCCTCGCCACGGACCAGGATCCCGGCCTCGACCCCCGGAACGGGGCGACCCATCGACCCGGGCCGCACGGGCAGGTCGCGCTGGTTGCAGATCATGATCGCGCCGGTCTCGGTCTGCCACCAGTTGTCGCGGACCGGCAGCCCGTAGGCCTCGGTGCCCCACGCGACGATCTCGGGGTTCAGGGCCTCGCCGACGCTCGCGATCCAGCGCAGCGCGGACAGGTCGAACTCCCGCGCCAGCTCCGTGCCCTGCCGCATCAGCATCCGCAGCGCGGTGGGCGCGGTGTACCAGACCTGGACCCGCTCGCGCTCGAGCAGCGCGTACCACGCCCGCGCGTCGAACTCGCCCTCGTAGGCCACCACGGTCGCGCCGACGGTGAGCGGCGCGATGATGCCGTAGGACGTGCCGGTCACCCAGCCGGGGTCGGCGGTGCACCAGAACACGTCACCGGGGCGCAGGTCGAGGGCCCGGGCCGCGGTCGCCCGGTGCGCGGCCACGGCACCGTGCACGTGCACGGCCCCCTTCGGCTTCCCGGTGGTCCCGGAGGTGAAGTGCAGGGACGCCACGTCCTCGGGACGGGTGCGCGCGGTCTCGTACTGCGTGGAGGCCTGGTGGATCAGCGCGTCGTACGCGTGCGTCCCCGGTCCGGCCTCGCCGCCGACCACGACCACGTGCTCGAGGTCGGGCAGCGAGGAGCGCAGCGGCTCGATCCGCCGGGCGTGGATGGTCGCGTCGACGACCAGGACCCGGGCCCGGCCGAGCAGCAGCCGGTCGCGGGTCGGGGCCGGTCCGAACGACGAGAACAGCGGGGCGAACACGGCGCCGGCCTTCCACGTGCCGAGGGCGGCGACATACTGCTCCGTGCGGCGGCCGAGCATGGTGGCGACGACGTCACCGCGGCGTACGCCGAGCGCCCCGAGCACGTTGGCGAAGCGGTTGGTCTCCTGGCGGAGCCCGTCGTAGGTGAGGGTTCGGCTGGTGCCGTCCTCGGCCACGCAGCGCAGCGCCACGTCGTTGCCGCGTCCTTCGTCGACGTGCCGGTCCACGGCCTCGTGGGCGATGTTGAGGCCGCCGCCCGGGAGGCCGGCCAGGTCCGCCCGGGCCGCCGCCCACGGGTCCGGTGGAGCGGGTGCCTGCCGGGACCGGCGGAGGACGTCGGAGGCCGGCTGCGGGTCTCGGTCGTGGTACTGCTCGCCGGCGAGGTACGTCGCCATCGCGGCCTGTGCGGCGTCACCCACCGGCCCGCGGGCCCCGCGGTGTGCCGCCGCATCCCGGGCCTCGCGCTCGACCCGGGCCCGTTCGATGCGTGGGTCCTGGCTCATGGCTGCCTCCTCCGCCTGCCGCGGGTGCGTCCTCCTCCCAGCGTGGGTCCGCGGCCGGCGGACGGGCAGGGCCGTTGGTCGCCCCGGACCGGGACCCAAGGGTCCGGGGCCGGTCACCGGCCTAGGCCGGCAGGGCCACGTCCCGGCGGCGCAGGGCGGCGATGCCGAGGGCGCCGAGCGCGATCCCGAGCAGCGTGAGCGCGACCAGCGGCGCGACGGTCGCGTCGCCGGCGGGCACCTTCGGCACGTGGGTGAACGGGGACAGGTCCTGCACCCAGGCGGGCAGGTCGAACGTCGGCGCGAACAGCGGGCCGAGCAGCAGCCAGGCCAGGAACAGCGCCCACGAGATCGCCGACGCCCAGCGCGGGAGGAGGCCCACCGCCGCGAGCACGGCCCCGCCCATCACCAGCACCGCGGGCAGCTGGACCAGCGCCGCCGCGGTCAGGTCGGGCAGCCGGTCGGCCAGGCTCCCGGGCGCCGAACCGGACGTGCCGACCATGGCCCAGGCGAACACGAGCATCAGCAGCAGCGATCCCAGCACCACGTTGGCGACGTGCCCGAGCAGCCAGCCGGCCCGGGTGACCCGGGTCACGAGCACCGGCTCGAGGACACCGTCGAGCTCCGAGGACCGCAGCCGCAGCAGCATCTGCACGGCGTACGCGGCGACGGCCATCCCGGCCATCTCCACGATCGAGGCGCGGTAGGCGTCGACGATCTGCGTGGAGCCGCCCACCGTCGCGTACCAGTCGCGGCCACGGTCGCCGAGGTCGTCCAGCTGCCCGCTGAGCGCTCCGAAGACCAGCCCGAACCCGAGCAGGGCGACCGCCCAGCCGAGCAGCGCACCCCGCTCGAGGCGCCAGACCAGGCCGGCCGGCACCCGGAGCCCGGGCTTCGCGACCGCCCGGCCCCGCCGCTGCGGCCACAGGCCGCCGCCGACGTCCCGGCGACGGATGAGTGCACCCGCCGTCGCGACGGGGGTCGTGGCGAGCAGCAGGGACAGGCCCAGCACGCTCCACCGGTTCGTGTCGAAGGGACGCACCTGCTGGCCCCAGCCGATCGGCGACAGCCACGACGGCCACGCACTGGTGACCCGCAGGCCGTCGCGATCCGGCGAACCGAGCATGTTGCCGGCCCCGCTGAGCAGGAACCCGAGCCCGAGCGCGGCACCGGCGAGACCCGTCGCGCCCCGGCTGGTGGAGGCCAGCTGGGCGGTCACCGCCGCGATCCCGGTGAACGCGACACCCACCGACGCCACCGCCGCGCCGGCCGCGAACGAGCCGGACGCCGGCTGGCCGTTGACGACCATGGCAGCCCCGACCAGCAGTGCCAGGACGAGGTTCGCGCCCAGCGAGAGGGCCACCGCGGCCGCCAGCGCGGCGTACCGGCCGACCAGCGGCCGGCTGCTCTCCCCGCTGGTTGAGGAGCGAGCGCCAG
>NZ_SDKM01000042.1 GCF_004519545.1 Nocardioides guangzhouensis | reverse complement strand
GTCCCGCCTTCGCACCTCCGCCTTGCCAGATCGGCGCGATATCCCGCTCGCGACGGCGCCGACGTGAGAGACGCACGCTACAACCCCAGGCTCCGACCGATGATCTCCTTCTGGATCTCGGTGGTGCCGCCGTAGATCGTCTGGACGCGGGAGTTCAGGAACGCCTGCGCGATGGGGTACTCGCTCATGTAGCCGTAGCCGCCGTGGAGCTGCACGCCGGTGTCGACGGTGCGTTTCTGGAGCTCGGTGGTCCACCACTTCGCCATCGACGCGGTCGAGGGGTCGAGCTCGCCGCGCACGTGCTTCGCGACGCAGTCGTCGACGAACACCCGGGCGATCCGGGCCTCGGTGGCCATCTCGGCGAGCACGAACCGGGTGTGCTGGAACGTCCCGATCGGGCGGCCGAACGCGGTGCGCTCCTTGACGTAGGCGAGGCACAGGTCAAGCACCTTCTCGACCGCGCCGACCGCGGCCAGCGCGATCGAGAGCCGCTCCTGGGAGAGGTTCGTCATCAGGTGCACGAAGCCCTCGCCCTCGTTGCCGAGCCGATTGGCCTTCGGCACCTTCACGTTGTCGAAGAACAGCTCGGCGGTGTCCTGCGCGTGCTGGCCGATCTTGTCGAGGTTGCGGCCGCGCTCGAAGCCCTCCATGCCGCGCTCGACCACCAGCAGGCTGATGCCCTGGTGGCCGGCGTCGGGGTCGGTGCGGCACACCACGATCACCAGGTCGGCGAGAATGCCGTTGGAGATGAACGTCTTCTGCCCGTTGAGCACGTAGTGGTCGCCGGCGTCGACCGCGGTGGTGCGGATGCCCTGGAGGTCCGAGCCGGCGCCGGGCTCGGTCATCGCGATCGCGGCGATCAGCTCGCCGCGGGCCAGCCCCGGGAACCAGCGGGCCTTCTGCTCGTCGTTCGCGGCGGCCACGAGGTAGGGCACGATCATGTCGTTGAACAGGGGGAATGCGCAGCCGTAGACGCCGCGCCTGGCCATCTCCTCGACGATGACCGCGTTGAAGCGGTAGTCGGTGGTGCCCCCACCGCCGTACTGCTCGTCGAGCTGGAGCCCGAGCAGCCCCTGCTCGCCGGCCTTGCGCCAGACCTCGCGGTCGACGATGCCGTCGGCCTCCCACTTCTCCTGGTGCGGCACGCACTCGCGCTCGAGGAACGCCGCGACACCGGCCCGGAAGTCCTCGTGCTCCTGCTCGTAGACGCTGCGGTCGAGGCTCATGCGAGGTCCCCGGCGAAGCGCGAGCGCAGCGAGTGGTTCGTGGGGGTGTTCATGAGGCGTCGACCAGCTCGCGCATCTGCGCGACCAGGGCCACCGGGTCCTCGGCCGCGGGCGTGATCTGCAGGTTGGTCACGCCGGCCTCCTTGAACGCCGCGACCCGCTCCGCGACGTACGACGCGGGGCCGACGAGGTTGCCCAGCTCCAGCATCTGGAGCGGCACCGCGGCCTCGGCCTCCTTCTTGTGGCCGTCGAGGTAGAGGTCCTGGATCTTCTTCGCCTCGGCCTCGAAGCCGTACTGGCAGGCGAGGTCGTTGTAGAAGTTCTTGCCCCGGGCGCCCATGCCGCCGACGTACAGGGCGACGAAGGGGCGGGCGAAGTCGAGCAGGCCCTTCACGTCCTCGCCGATCGCGCACATGCCGCCGGCCGAGATCTCCAGCGGCGCCAGTCCCTCCGCCCGCCGGGCGCGGCCCTTGTCCAGCGCCTCGCCCCAGACCTTCGGCGCCTGCTCGGGGAGGAAGAGGATCGGCAGCCAGCCGTCGGCGATGGCGGCGGTCTGCTCCACGGACCTCGCGCCGAGCGCCGCGACGTAGATCGGGACCGCGTCGCGCTCGGGGTGGGTGAGGATCTTCAGCGGCTTGCCGAGGCCGGTGCCCTGCCCGGGCGGCAGCGGGAGGTTGATGATGCCCTCGTTGGTGAGCACCTGGCGGCGCAGGCCGCGGCGCATCAGGTCGATGATCTCGCGGGTGCGCGCCAGCGGCTTGTCGTACGGGACGCCGTGCCAGCCCTCGATGACCTGGGGCCCGGACGCACCGAGACCGATGATCGCGCGGCCCCCGGACACGTTGTCGAGCCCGGCCGCGGTCTGGATCAGCGTGCCGGGCGTGCGGGAGTAGATGTTGAGGATCGCGGAGCCGATCTCGACCCGCTCGGTCTTGGCCGCGAGGTAGCCCATCAGGGTCGGGGAGTCGAAGCCGTAGGCCTCGGCGATCCAGACCGTGTCCAGCCCGGCCTGCTCGAGGGCGGCGACCTGGTCGGCGGCCTCGCGCGGGTTGCCGGCGTACATCAGGGGCAGGGAGAGCTTCATGTCCGGCAACTGTGACAGAATCACTGTCACGATCGCAAGGGTCCTCGACGGGCCGCTCGACCAGCTGGGGAAGGACGGCGCGTGACGACGTATCGCATCGCGGTGATCGGGGGCACCGGCCCGCAGGGCAAGGGCCTGGCCTACCGCTTCGCCCGGCACGGCCACGAGGTGGTGATCGGCTCGCGGACCGCGGAGAAGGCGGTGACGACCGCGCACGAGGTCGCCGACCGGCTCACCGCGGAGGGGCACGCGCCGGTGCTGTCCGGTGCCGCGAACGTCGAGGCAGCGGCCGGCGCCGAGGTGGTCCTGCTGTCGGTGCCGTACGACGGTCACGACGAGCTGGTCGCGTCGCTCGCGGACGCCCTCGCCGGCAAGGTCGTGGTCTCCTGCGTCAACCCGCTCGGGTTCGACAAGCGCGGCGCGTACGGGCTCGACCTCGAGCAGTCCGCCGCCGAGACCGCCAGCGGCCTGGCCCCGGACGCCCGCGTGGTCGGCGCGTTCCACCACGTCTCCGCGGTGTCGCTGTGGGGGGAGGAGGAGTACCTTGACCACGACGACGTGCTGGTCGTCGGCGACGACCGCGACGCCAAGGAGGTCGCGCAGGAGCTGGCCCGGGCGGTGACCTCGCGGATCGGGGTCGACGCCGGCAAGCTCCGGCTGGCCCGTCAGCTCGAGCCGCTCACGGCCGTCCTGATCTCCATCAACCGCACGTACAAGGTGCGCTCGGGCATCCGCATCACCGGCCTCTGACCCGTCGTCGAGTCGCGCCCCCCTGAGCGTTGAGTCGCGCCCCGCTGAGCGTTGAGTTGCGCCCCGCTGAGCGTTGAGTTGCGCCCCGCTGAGGGTTGAGTTGCGCCCCGCTGAGGGTTGAGTTGCGCCCCGCTGAGGGTTGAGTCGTGCCGGGCTGAGCGTTGAGTCGCGGATCCCTTGCAGTGCTGGTCAAGGGAGGCGCAACTCACTGCTCAGGGAGGCGCAACTCAACGAAGAGGGCGGGGCGAGGGCCAGGAATAGCGTGGTCCTGCGGGCCCGAGATCCGCAGGCCCCGTGGGCTCGACGTACCCGCCGGGACGCTGCCCGAAACCCATCCTCGCAGGTCGGGTTTCGAGACCCGTGTCGTTGAGTTGCGCCTCCCTGACTGGCGGGCGCCCAGGGAGGCGCTTCTCATCGCCCGGCGGGGCGCTCTTCTCATCGCCCAGGGAGGCGCTTCTCATCGCCCGGCGGGGCGCTCTTCTCATCGCCCAGGGAGGCGCGTCTCATCGCCCAGGGAGGCGCGTCTCATCGCTCAGGGAGGCGCGTCTCAACGGGGTGGGGGTCAGGTGCCGTTCCAGGAGCGCCAGAGCGCGGCGTAGGAACCGTCGGCGTGCACCAGCTCGTCGTGGCTGCCGAGCTCGGTGATCCGGCCGTCCTCGACCACCGCGACACGATCGGCGTCGTGCGCGGAGAACAGCCGGTGCGCGATCGCGATCACGGTCCGGCCGTGCAGCACCGCGGCCAGCGACCGCTCGAGGTGCCGGGCGGCGCGCGGGTCGATCAGCGAGGTCGCCTCGTCCAGCACCAGCGTGTGCGGGTCGGCCAGGACCAGCCGGGCCAGCGCCACCTGCTGCGCCTGGGCAGCGGTCAGGGAGCGACCCCCGGAGCCGACCGCCTCGTCGAGGCCGTCGGGCAGCGCGCGCACCCACTCCTCCGCGTCGACCGCCGCCAGCGCCGCCCAGATGTCCTCGTCGGTGGCGCCGGGCTTGGCGGCCAGCGCGAGGTTCTCGCGCATGCTGCCGACGAACACGTGGTGCTCCTGGGTGACCAGAGCGACGTGCCCACGCAGGTCGTCCAGCGGCAGCTCGGTCAGGCCGACCCCGCCCACGGTCACCGAGCCCGCGCCCGGCGGGTGGATGCCCGCGAGCAGCCGGCCCAGGGTCGACTTGCCGGCGCCGGACGGGCCGACCATCGCGATCCGTTCGCCGACGCCCACGGACAGGTCGACACCGTGCAGCACGTCGCGCCCCTCGACGTACGCGAACCGCACGTCCTCGGCGTCGAGCTTCTCGCCCTGCGGCTGCGCGCCGGTGGCGACCCGGTCGTCCGGCACCTGCGCGACGCCGAGCAGCCGGGCGAGCGAGGCCGCTCCGATCTGGAGCTCGTCCATGATCGCCACCACCCGGTCGACCGGGTCGATGAGCATCTGGACGTAGAGGGTGGCCGCGGTGACCTCGCCCAGCGACACCTGCCCTCGGGTGTAGAGCCAGCCGCCGAACAGCAGGGTCGCCACCGTCGGGAGCAGGTAGGCGATCTCCATCGACGGGAAGAACACGGTGCGCAGGCGCAGGGTGTACTTCTCGGCGTCGTAGGAGTCCCCGCAGTTGCCGTCGATGGTGCGGATCCGCTCGTCGCCGAGGCCGAGCGACTCGACGGTGCGTGCACCCTCGGTGCTCTCGGTGAGGGTCGCGCTGATCGCGGAGTACGTCGCGTTCTCGCGGAGGTAGCCGTCCTTCGCCCGGGCGAGGTACCACCGCAGCCCGATCACCAGCGGAGGGACGCCGAGCAGGCACGGCAGCAGCACCCACCAGCCCACCGTGATCGCGGCCACGAACGTGAGGGCCGCGGTGACCACCGCGATCGTCCACTCCGGCAGCGCCCAGCGCACCGACCAGCCGAGCTGGTCGACGTCGCGGGACGTGCGGGTGAGCAGGTCGCCGGAGCCGGCGGACTCCACGACCCCGACCGGCAGCGCCAGCGTGTTGTCGACGAAGTCCTCGCGCAGCTCGGCCAGCACCTGCTCGCCGAACGACTGCGAGACGTAGCGGGCGTAGCGGGTGAGCACGGTCTGCAGGACCAGGAACACCGCCAGCACCGCGATGATCGTGTCGACATGGCTGGTGGTGGTGCCGTTCTCGACCGACTCGACGAGGTCGCCGAGCAGCCGCGGCGCCGCCAGGGCGGCCAGGGCCGCCAGCGCGTGCAGCCCGATCATCAGCGCCACCTTGGTGCGGTGGTGCCGGGCCAGGTGCGCGGCGTACGCCCTGACGTCCCGGGAGCCCGCGACGGGGAGGACGGTGTTCATCGGGCCTCCTCCATCGCGGCCTCACGGGTGACGGTGGCGCGGTACGCCGGGTGGGTGTCGAGCAGCTCGCGGTGCGTGCCGGTGGCGACCACGCGGTCGCGGACCAGGAACGCGACCACGTCGGCCTCGTCCAGCATCAGCGGGCTGGAGGTGGTGACCACCGTGGTCCGGCCGGCCCGGTGCTCGCGGAGCCGGGCCGCGATCCGGGACTCGGTGTGGGCGTCGACCGCACTGGTCGGCTCGACCAGGACCAGGATCTCGGGGTCGGTCAGCAGTGCCCGCGCGAGCACCAGGCGCTGGCGCTGGCCGCCGGAGAAGGAGCGCCCCTTCTCCGCGACCTCGCCCTCGAGCCCGCCCTCGAGCGCCTCGAGGACGTCCTCCGCGCTCGCGGCGTGCAGGGCCAGCGCGATCGCCTCGTCGTCGGCGTCGGCCAGGGCGAGCCGGTCACGCAGCCGGCCCATGAAGAGGGAGGACCCGGTGTCGGACACGACCACGCGGGTCCGGACCTCCGACGGGTCCAGCCGGGTCAGCGGCACCCCGCCCAGCCGGACCTCGTCGTCGGGCTCCGGAGTGTGCAGGCCGAGCCGGTCCGCGAGGTGCGCCGAGTCGTCGGGCTGCTCGGACACGACCGCCGTCAGCAGGCCGGGGCGTGCGGAGAACCCGGTCCGGGTGTCGACCAGCGTCGACCCCACCGGGGGCGACGGCTCCGGTGTCGGCACCGGACGCAGGTCCGGCTCGAGCGCGAGCACCCGGCACACGCGGCGCGCGGCCACCCGGGCCCGGATCACCTTGTTGGCGTACTCGGTCGCGGTGCGCAGCGGCAGCAGCAGGAACGCGGCGTACCCGTAGAACGCGACCAGCTCGCCGGCCGAGATCCGCCCCTCGACGGCGTAGCGCGCGCCCAGCCAGACGACCACCACGACGAACAGCCCCGGCAGGAACACCTGCAGCGCGTCGAGCACCGACTGGACGCGGGCGACCCGGACGCCGGCGCGGCGGGTGCGCTGCGACTCGCGGCGGTAGCGGTCGAGGAAGACCTGCTCACCGCCGATCCCGCGCAGCACCCGGAGCCCGCTGACGATGTCGCTCGCGGTGTTGGAGAGCTCGCCCATGAGGTCCCGGTGCACCGCGCTGCGGCGCTGGAGCGGGGCGAGCAGCGGGCCGATCAGCAGCATCAGCGCGGGCATGCCGAGCAGCACCAGCAGGCCCAGCGTCGTGCTGGTCTGCAGGAGGATCACGCTGACCAGCACGAACGACACGATCGCCCCGGCGAAACGGGCGGTGACGTCCATGACCTGGCCGAGCGAGGACAGGTCGGTGTTGCCGATCGCGACCACCTCGCCGGTGCTCACCTTGCGCGGGAGGGTGCCGCCGAGCCGGACCACCTGGCGGGCGATGAGCTGGACGGTGCGGTACGCCGCGGTCAGGAAGTTGGTGACCGCGAACCGGTGTCGCATGATCCCGCTGACCGCCTGGACCAGGCCGATCGCGAACAGGATCCCGGCGTACCGCAGCAGCTCGGCGGAGTTCTTCGCGGCGACGCCGTCGTCGATGGCGCGGCCGATCACCGCCGGCATGACCGCCTGGGCGCTCATCCAGATGATGCCGAAGACCATCCCCATGACGAGCGTCCGCCACTGGCCTTTCGCCATCCACCACAAGAACCTGCCCGCCGACCGGTGGTCGGCGGTTCCGGGGTTCTCGAGAGGAAGCTGGCGCACCCTTTCACGGTACGGACGAGATCCTTCGATAGCGAACGGTTTTCGGGTGCCCCTCGTCACCCCGGACCGATCGCCCGGCGCCGGCTTCATCGACCCTTCATCCGGGCCCCCTAGCGTCGACGGGAGGGAGGCTCGGGCCCGGTCGAGGGAGGTGCGATGGGGGTCGGACAGCTGCCCCGGGCGGCCGCCGTACCGCTGGTGGTGGCGGCGGCCGCGACGGCTGCCCGGCTCCCGTTCGTGGGCCGCCCGCTGTCCTCGGACGAGGGCGGCTTCCTGCTGGTCGCAGGCCAGTGGTCGCCCGGACGGTCGCTGTACGGCAACTACTGGGTGGACCGCCCGCCGCTGCTGATCGCGTTCTTCGGCCTCGCGGACCGGCTCGGCGGGGCCGTGGCGCTGCGGCTGCTCGGCGCCGCGCTCGCTGCGGCTGCGGTGCTGCTCGCGGCCCGGGTGGGCCGGCTGGTCGCCGACCGGGTCGGCGCCGGTGACCCGCACCCGGCGGTCGTGGTCGCCGCGCTCACCAGCGGGGTGTTCCTGGCCAGCCCGCTGGTCGGGTCGTTCGAGGTGGACGGCGAGCTGGTCGCCGTACCGTTGGTGCTGCTCGGCCTGGTGCTCCTGCTGGAGGGCGACCGGGCCGCGCTCGGGCGCCGGCTCCCGGTGCGCAGGCTCCTGCTCCTGGTGGCCGCCGGCGTGGTGGGTGCGGCGGCGGCACTGGTCAAGCAGAACGAGCTGGACGTGCTGCTGGCCGCCGGGCCGCTGCTGGTCCTCGCCCGCGGTCCTGCCGGCCACCGGGCCGGCGTACGTCGCGTGGTCGCCGACCTGGCCGGCGTCGCGATCGGCGCCGTGGCCCTCACCGCGCTGGTGGTGCTGGCCGCCGACGTGCGCGGCACCGAGCCCGGCGCGCTCTGGGACGCGGTGGTGACGTTCCGCCTCCAGGCCGGGGAGGTGATCCGGGCCTCGGCCAGCGCCGCGACCGGCGAGCGGTTCCGGCGGGTGCTGGTGGCCGGCATCACCAGCGGCGCGGTGCTGCTGCCGGTCGTCATGGTGTTCGGCGCCCGGCGGTGGCGCCGCGGCCCTGCCGCGCCGGTGCTGTGGACGGCGCTGGTCGTCGTCGGCTGGGAGGTGTTCACGGTCGCGGCGGGCGGCAGCTACTGGCTGCACTACCTGGTGGCGCTGGTGCCCGGGCTGGTGCTCTGCGGCTCCCTGGCCGCCGCGTCGCCGGGCCG
This sequence comes from Nocardioides guangzhouensis, assembly GCF_004519545.1. Lineage (GTDB taxonomy): Bacteria > Actinomycetota > Actinomycetes > Propionibacteriales > Nocardioidaceae > Nocardioides > Nocardioides guangzhouensis. The sequence continues at coordinate 32,733 of NZ_SDKM01000042.1, read as the reverse complement.
GCTGCGGATCGCGGCCGGCGCCGCGCTCGGGTACGCCGCGCTGGTCGCGACGGTGGCACTCGCCGTGCTGCTCGTGCACCCGGTGGGCCAGTCGAAGGACGGCGGTGTCGACACCTGGCTGGTCGCCCACGCCCGTCCCGGCGACACCGCGGTCGTGGCGTACGGCCATCCCGACATCCTCGAGTCGACGGGGATGAGCAGCCCCTACCCGGGCCTCTGGAGCCTGCCGGTGCGGGTGCGTGACCCGCGGCTGACCGACCTGGCCACCGTGCTCGCCGGCTCGGACCGCCCGACCTGGGTGGTCACGATGCGCGGACCCGGCACCACCTCGCTGGGCGGGTGGGGGATCGACCCGGCCCGGGCGCAGTCGCAGCTCGACGCGCACTACCGGTCGGTGGCCGAGGTCGACGGGCACCTCGTCTACCTCGAGCGCGGGATCCCGCTGGCGACGTCCGCCGCACGGGCGCCGGCGTGACCCGGGTCAGCCGGCGAGGTCCGGCAGCACCTCGGCGCCGGGGAGCTCGGCGAGCAGCGCCCCGGGCAGGAACAGCTTGGAGCGACGTACCCCGCTGCCCACGATCGCCCGGCCGATGCCGGTCACCCGCTCGTCGAGCAGCAACCGCCAGTCGGCGGGCAGCCCGAACGGCGTGATCCCGCCGTACTCCATGCCGGTCTCCTCGACCGCCCGGTCCATGGGGTGGAAGGACGCCTTGCGGACGTCGAGCGTGCGCTTGACCAGGTTGTTGACGTCCGCGCGGGTGTCCGCCCGGACCAGGCAGGCCGCGATCCGCTCCTCGCCGGCCCGCTTGCCGCTGACCACGACGCAGTTCGCGCTGTCGAGCAGCGAGAGCCCGTAGGCCTCGGTCATCGCGGCGGTGTCGGCGAGGTCGGGCTCGATCGCGGCGACCTGCACCCGGTCGGCGTACGGCCAGTCGGCCAGCGCCTTCGCGACCGGGCCGCCGACCAGGTCGAGGTGGTCGAGGGCGGGCAGCATCTCGAGGTCCATGCCGGTCATCGTGTCATCCGGCCGCAATTGCAGCCGCGTGACAGATTTTCGGGACCGGGATGTGTCATACGGCTGCAATTGCGGAGTTCCGGCACCGCTCGCCGGTTCGTCACCCGGGCTTCACCGGTACGACGCCCGGACCTGCTGCCCTGAACGCGTGGCCGAGCTGTCCGTGGAGCGCCGAACCCGCGCCCGGGGGAGACGGCCGGCCACGCCCACCTCTCCCGCCCACCGGAGCCTGGTCGTCACGCCGGCCGTGGTGGCCCACCGCGGGGCCAGCGGCTACCGGCCCGAGCACACGCTCGACGCCTACCGGCTGGCGATCCGCATGGGCGTCGACGACATCGAGCTCGACCTGGTCGCCACGAAGGACGGCGTGCTGGTCGCCCGGCACGAGGCCGAGCTGTCCGTGACCACGGACGTCGCCGACCACCCCGAGCTCGCCGACCGGCGCACCAGGCGGCGGCTGGACGGCGTCGAGCGCGACGGCTGGTTCGTCGAGGACTTCACGCTCGCGGAGCTCAAGCGGCTGGCCGCCCGCGAGCGGCACCCGGAGCTGCGGCCCGGCAGCGCGACGTACGACCGGACCGCCGGCATCCCCACCTTCAACGAGGTGCTGGCGATGGTGCACGCCGAGTCCGTCCGTGCCGGCCGCACCGTCGGCGTGATGGCCGAGCTCAAGCACGCCGCCCACCACGACACGCTCGGGCTGCCGATGGACCGGGCGCTGCTGGCCGACCTCCGCCGGCACGGGCTCGACCACCCGCGCTCGCGGGTGACGGTGATGTCCTTCGAGCCCACGGTCCTGCGCCGCCTCGCCCGGCAGACCACGATCCCCCTCGTGCAGCTCCTCGACGACGCCGACCGGACCCCGCCGGACCTGCGCGCCGCCGGCGACCGGACGACGTACGGCGACCTGTGCACGGCCGAGGGCCTGGCCACGATCGACGAGTACGCCGACGGCATCGGGCCCCGGTCCACGCTGGTGCTGCCCCGCGACGCGGACGGCGCGTGCGGTGATCCGTCCGGCCTGGTCCGGGCCGCGCACCGGCTCTGGCTGACCGTGCACGTGTGGACGCTGCGGCTGGAGAACCGCTACCTGCCCACGAACCTGCGCGGCCCCGGAGGCCCGGCCGACCCGGGCGACCTCGCGGCCGAGGCCCGGCTGCTGCTCGGCGCCGGGGTCGACGGCCTGATCACCGACCACCCCGACCTGCTTCTCGACCTGCTCGACGAGCGCTCACCGGGCGTTCACCGGACCCCGGCGCCCCGGACACCCGTGACCACGTCGCTGGGGGCATGAAGCGCCTTCTCGGAACGGCCGTGCTGGCCGTCGTCGCCCCCCTTCCTCTTCACCCCCACCTCCTCCGCCGCGGCTCCCGTTGCCGCCCCGACGGATCCGGCCGCCCCGGCTGCCAAGCCGAAGCTCGCGTCGTACCGCCTGGCCGTCCGCCTGGGCGCCGACTGCATCGAGCCCGACCTGGTCTCCACCAAGGACGGCGTGCTGGTCGCCCGCCACGAGAACGAGATCGGCGGCACCACCGACGTCGCCGCCCGCCCGGAGTTCGCGTCCCGCCGCACGACGAAGACCATCGACGGTCGGCCGGTGACCGGCTGGTTCACCGAGGACTTCACCCTGGCCGAGCCGAAGACGCTGCGCGCGAAGGAGCGGCTGCCGCAGGTGCGCGCCGACAACACCCGGTACGACGGCCGGTTCGAGGTGCCGACCCTGGACGAGGTGCTCGACCTCGCGGCCGCGGAGGCGAAGCGCACCGGGCGCACGATCGGCGTCTACCCCGAGACCAAGCACCCGACGTACTTCGACTCCATCGGGCTGTCCCTCGAGGAGCCGCTGGTGCGCGCGCGGAAGCGGCACCACCTCGACCGCAGGAACGCGAAGGTGATCCTGCAGTCGTTCGAGACCGCCAACCTGCGTGACCTCGACCGGATGACGACCGTGCCGCTGGCGCAGCTCGTCGACGCGTCGGGGGGCCGTACAACCTCGTCGCGCAGGGCGACCCGCGCACCTACCGCGACCTGGTCACCCCGGCCGGGCTGCGCGAGATCGCGACGTACGCCGACGGGGTGGGGGCGCACAAGGACCTGGTGCTCCCGCGCAACGCGGCCGGTGCCACCACCGAGCCGTCGTCCGTGGTCCGCGACGCCCATGCGGCGGGGCTGGTCGTGCACGTGTGGACGGTCCGCGACGAGAACCAGTTCATGGCCACGAACTTCCGCCGCGGCACCGACCCGAACGCCAAGGGCGACTCGTTCGCCGAGTCCCGGGCGTTCCTCGACGCCGGCGTCGACGGGATCTTCTCCGACCAGCCGGACACCCTGTTCCAGGCCCGTGAGGAGTGGCTCGTCAACCGCTGACCACACGCAACCGGCGCTTCCCACGCAGTACCTCGCGTGGGAAGCGCCGGTTGCGCAGTCAACGGGTGACGTCGCGCCGGCGGCGACCGCCGAGGGTGGTGGCGAGCAGGCCGGCGGCACCGGCGAGCACCCAGGGGATCGGGAGCAGCCAGCGGATGTCGTCGTTGTCGATGACGTCGCCAACGACCAGGGCCCAGATCCCGACCAGGCCGGCGAAGGCCAGGCCCATCACCAGATGGCCCACGTTGACCGGGTGCCGGCCCGAGCGTGGCCGGTCGTCGGCGGGGGCGTGGTACGCCGCCCGGGCCGACGCCCAGGCCGAGGCGTGCGGGTCGTCGACCCGGTCGTCGGCACCGTCGCCGGCACCGTCGTCGGCACCGTCGTGGCCCAGGGTGAACGGCTCCCGGATGGCGGCGGCCAGCTCCTCGGCGGACGTGTCGGCAGGCTCGGCCACGGGCCCGGCGGCCGGCTCGGCGGCCGGTTCCGTCCGCCCGGTCTCCAGCACCGTGGTGGGCTCGTCGTCCGGGGTCGGGGCCGGGTTCCGGTCCGGGGTGCGGTCCTGCTCGTCCATGGGGGTCTCCTCGCTCGTCGGCTCGTCCTGGGGGGTGGGCTCCTTCTCGCTCATCGGGTCCTCACCTCCACCTCGCCGACGCCGACCCACGCCTCCAGGTCGAGCTGCGGGGCACCGACGCCGCCGTCGACGGAGGCACGCTCCTCGACGTTCACGCCGCCCTTGTCGCCGCCGAGGATCGACAGGTGCCCGGGGCCGTCGGTGTGCGCGTCGATCGCGACGTCCACGCCGTCCGGCAGCACCACCTCGACCCGGCCCATGCCGGCGTGCACCTGGATGTCACGGCCGTCGAGGTTCTCGACGTCGCGGACCCGGGAGAGGTCGACGATCACCTCGCCGGAGTCCAGCGAGTAGGAGTCGTCCACCTGCGCGGCGGTCAGGGGGGTCTTGTCGATGCGTCCACCGTCGTACTCCCCGGCCACGGTCGCCCCGACCGTCACCAGCGTGGCGAGCAGGCCGACCAGGATCAGTCCGCCGGCCCGTCCGTAGAATGCGCCGACCAGCAGCATCAGGGCGGTGATGCCGAGAGCCAGGGCCGGGTACGCCGAGTCGACCACCGGCACGCCGGCCAGGTCGAGGGTGCCCAGCACGCCCTCGGCCAGGAGGATCAGCGCGAGCGTGAACCAGAACAGGATCGGGCCGGCCTTGCGCGGGTCACGCGGGCGGGGTCGCGGCGGTGCGTAGTACGCCGGGTGGACCGGTCCCGCCGGTGCCGCGGCCGAGGTGTACGGCGTGCCCGGGGTGCCGGCGTACGGCGCGGGGCCGGGGGCCCGAACCGGCGCCGACGGACCTGCCGACGGACCTGCCGACGGAGCCGCGGTCGAGCCGGCGCCACCCGACGGCGGAGCGACCGGGGCCGAGGTCGACGGTGCGCCGGCCTGGGCCGCGGCCTGCGCGGCGGTGGCCTGGGCCGTCGCGGCCTGGGCAGCACCCGGCGCGCCCGGCCCCGGCGTACCGACCCAGCCGGACATGGTGCCGCGCTGGTAGTAGCCGGCCGGCGGCGGCGTCCAGCTCCCCCGGTTGGCCCGCCGCGCCCGGCGGCGCTCGCGGCTGGTGATCAGCACCCACGCGATCAGGCCGAGGAAGATCAGCGGCCAGGGGAACCAGCCGGGCCCGCCCCACACGTCGCCGGCGGTGAGCAGGGCCGCGAGGATCCCGATGCCGATCAGCGCGACGTTGCGGGTGCGGGCGTCGAGGTCGAAGACGGCCTCGTCGGTGTCCTCCTCGGGGACCAGCAGCCAGAGGGCGCCGTAGGCCATCAGGCCGGCCCCTCCGAAGAACGTGAGCACCACGAACGCGACGCGGATGATCACCGGGTCGATGTCGAGGTGCCGGCCGAGGCCACCGGCCACTCCGGCCACGTGGCGGTCGGTGCGGCTGCGGCGCAGGCGGGCGAGGTCGCGCATCTCGTCGCCGGTCACCCGGGGGCCGCCGTGGCTGCCCGGGCCCGAGGACTGCTGCGGCTCGTGGGGAGCGTCAGGCGGTGTCGTGGTCATGTACTCAACAGTGTCTCCCGAACGCCCCCGGGACCATCGGGGACGACCCTGATCGTCACCGGGGAGCCGCGGTGGCCGGTCAGGGTCGGCTCGGGGTCGATCCTCATGGTCCGGCCCCGGGCGCTGTGTGACGATGAGAGCACGATGACCACCACCGCGCCGTACGAGCCGCGCCGGGCCACCCGTGACACCTCCGACTCCTACCTCGGTGGTGTCGCCTCGGGACTCGCCCGGCACCTCGGCCTGCCCGTGCTCTGGGTGCGCGTGGCGTTCGTGGTGAGCGCCGCGCTCGGCGGGCTCGGGGCCGCGTTCTACGCCGGCCTCTGGATGGTGCTGCCGACCGACGACAAGTTCAACCGGGCCGCTCCGGGCCTCGAGGCGGCCAGCCGCGACGGTCGCCGGCCGGGCGCCGTGCGCCGGTTCGTCGACGTCGGCCCGATGATCGCGCTGGCCGCGCTGGGCATCGGCATCGTGCTCGCCTTCGAGACCACGTTCGGCCGCGGCGCCCTGTTCTGGCCGGTCGTGATCGGCATCGGCGGCGTGGTGCTGATCTGGCGCCAGGCCGACGAGGCGCAGCGCGAGCGCTGGCTCGACACCACCGGCCGGATCGACCCGCTGCGGGCGCTGGTCGGCCGGGGCACCTGGGCGTCGTACGCCCGGCTGTTCGCGGGGGGCCTGCTGATCCTCACCGCGTTCGCGGTGTTCGCGTTCCGCACCGGCCAGCTCGGCGCCGCCCGCGAGATCCTGGTCGCCGGCCTGCTCGGCGTCGTCGGCCTCGCGATCGCGATCGGGCCGTGGGTGTTCCGGCTGGCCTCCGACCTCGCCGACGAGCGGGCCGAGCGGGTGCGCAGCCAGGAGCGCGCCGACGTCGCCGCACACCTGCACGACTCGGTGCTGCAGACCCTCGCCCTGATCCAGAAGAACGCCCACGACGCCCCGACCGTGGCCCGCCTGGCCCGCGCCCAGGAGCGCGACCTCCGGACCTGGCTGTTCGAGGAGCACAGCATCGACGGCACCCACCTCGCCTCCGCGCTGCGCGGCCTGGCCGCGGAGGTCGAGGCCGGCCGCCAGGTGGTGGTCGAGGTGGTCACCGTCGGCGACCTCACCCTCACCGAGGCCTACGCCCCGTTGCTGCGCGCCACCCGCGAGGCGGTCACCAACGCCGCCAAGCACGCCGGCACCGGCAAGGTCGACGTGTACGCCGAGGTGTCGCCGCAGGCCGTCGAGGTCTTCGTCAAGGACCGGGGCGTCGGATTCGACCCGGCCACCATCGCCGCGGACCGGCACGGCGTCCGTGGCAGCATCATCGACCGCATGGAGCGCCACGGCGGGACCGCCGAGGTGCGCAGCACGCCCGGGGAGGGCACCGAGGTGGTGCTCCGGATGCCGGTGCAGGAGGAGAAGCAGTGACCACTGTCGTCATCGTGGATGACCACGCCATGTTCCGTGCCGGGGTGCGCGCCGAGCTCGGCACCGACGTCGACGTCGTGGCCGAGGCGGAGGACGTCGACACCGCGATCGCCGCGATCTCCGCCCACCGGCCCGAGGTCGTGCTGCTCGACGTCCACCTGCCCGGCGGTGGGGGCGTCGAGGTGATGCGCCGGCTCGGCCCCACCGACACGAAGTTCCTCGCGCTCTCCGTCAGCGACGCGGCCGAGGACGTGATCGGCACCATCCGCGGCGGTGCCCGCGGGTACGTCACCAAGACCATCACCGGCCCCGAGCTGGTCGACGCGATCCGCCGGGTCGCCGACGGCGACGCCGTGTTCTCGCCGCGGCTGGCCGGCTTCGTGCTCGACGCGTTCGCCGGCTCCATCGAGGTCGCCGCCGTCGACGAGGACCTCGACCGGCTCACCGAGCGGGAGCGCGAGGTGATGCGGCTGATCGCCCGCGGCTACGCCTACAAGGAGGTCGCGAAGGAGCTGTTCATCTCCATCAAGACCGTCGAGACCCACATGTCCAGCGTGCTGCGCAAGCTCCAGCTCTCCAGCCGGCACGAGCTCACGAGGTGGGCTTCGGACCGAAGGCTTCTCTAGGTGGGTGCCGGGGGTGCGGCGAGCGACCGCAGGCTGCTCGAGGGAGGCAGAACCCGCCGGCGCATGATCCGCCGACGACCGGGCACGACGCCGGGAACTGCCGGACGATGCCGGGCCCCGCCCGGCCGGAAGCGAGGCCTCCCGTGCCCGACACATCCACCCGAGAATCCGTGCCCGACGCCCCTGAGGACCAGCTCAAGCGGTCCATCACGGGGCGTCTGCTCTTCTTCTACGTCCTCGGCGACGTGCTGGGCTCCGGCATCTACGTCCTCATCGGCGCCGTGGCCGGGGCGGTGGGCGGCGCGTTCTGGATCGCGTTCGCAGTCGGCGTCTCGATCGCCACCATCACCGGCCTGGCCTACGCCGAGCTGGTCACCAAGTACCCCCGCGCCGCCGGCGCCGCGCTCTACGTCAACAAGGCGTTCCGCAACAAGGCGCTGACCTTCCTGGTCACGATCTCGTTCCTGTCGGCGAGCTTCGCCGCGTCGGGCTCGCTGGCGTCGGGCTTCGCGAAGTACTTCGCCGAGGTGTGGGACCTCCCGCCGGCGCTGCTGGTCACGATCCTGTTCGTGCTGGTGCTGAGCATCGTCAACTACATCGGCATCACCGAGTCCGTGGTCGTCAACATGCTCATGACGTTCGTCGAGGTCGCCGGCCTGGTCATCATCATGGGCATCGGCCTCTGGTACGTCGTCGAGGGCAACGCGCACTTCGGCACCCTCACCGAGTTCACCACCGAGGGCAACGAGATCTTCGCGGTGGTGGCCGGCGTAGCGCTGGCGTTCTTCGCGATGACCGGCTTCGAGAACGCCGCGAACGTCGCCGAGGAGACCATCGCCCCGAAGAAGACGTTTCCGCGGGCGCTGGTCGGTGGCATGGTCGCCGCCGGGGTGATCTACGTGCTGGTCGCGATGACCGCCGCGCTCACCGTCGACATCCCGGTGCTCGCCGACTCCGACGCCGCGCTGCTGGAGGTGGTGCGTGAAGGCATCATCCCGGTGCCGGTCGGCGTGATGACGATCCTCTTCGCCTGCATCGCGATGATCGCGATCACCAACACCACGCTGGTCTCGGTCGTCACCCAGTCGCGGATCCTCTACGGCATGGCCCGGGAGGACGTCGTACCCGGCGTGTTCGCGAAGATCCACCCCGAGCGCCGCAGCCCGTGGGTCGGCCTGGTGTTCAGCTTCGTGGTGGTGGCGGCCCTGCTGGTGGTCGGCGACGTGATCGTGCGGGCCGGCGGCGAGGACGTGGTGTCCCGGCTGGCCACCGTGACCGTGGTGTTCCTGCTGTTCATCTACGCCCTCGTGATCGTCTCCGCGCTCAAGCTGCGTGGGCAGGACGAGTCCGAGGAGACCTTCCGCGCCAACACCGGGCTGCTCCTGGTCGGCCTGGTCGGCAACGCGGTCCTGCTGGCCTACGTCGTGATCGACGACCCCAGCTCGCTGTACTGGGTGGGCGGCCTGCTCGCGATCGGCGTCGGGCTGTTCGTCGTCGAGTACCTCTTCGGCAGTCGCGACCGGCCCGCCGGCCGCGAACGCGGCGAGCCCGACCCGACCGACGACCTGATGAAGGGAGCGTGAGCGCGATGCACGTCGTCGTCGCCACCGACGGATCCCGGCAGTCGCTGGCTGCCGCGAAGAAGCTCAAGGAGTTCGCCGACCCGGACCGGATCACCGACATCTCGGTGGTCGCGGTGCTGCGGCCGCTGGCGGCGGTCGCGTTCGCCGACGACCTCGACGACAAGCGGAAGGCCGTCGACGAGGTCTCGTTCAAGGCGGCGGCCGAGAGCGCGGTCGCCGCGGTCGCCGCGACGTACGACGGGTGGGGGCCGAAGGTGCACAGGAAGATCCGCAGCGGGTCCCCAGCCAAGGAGATCATCCGGCTCGCCGACTCCGTGGGCGCCGGGCTGATCGTGGTCGCCAACGGCAGCCGCGGGCTCAGCGACACCGTCCTCATGGGCAGCACCGCCCAGCGGGTGCAGCACTACGCGCCCTGCCCGGTGCTGGTCGTGAGACCCACGCCACGCAAGCCGAGGAGGGGTGGCAAGGGCTGAGGAGCCGCTGGCTACCCTCCACGCCATGGAGACGCTGCGCCTGGTCCTGCTGTTCGTGCACATCCTCGGCTTCGCCGCCCTGATCGGGGGGTTGCTCGTCCAGGTCGGGCCCGGCGAGAAGCGGGTGAACGGCCCCATGCGCGACGGCGCAGGCACCGCTTTCCTGGCCGGCCTCGCGCTGGTGGGCGTGCTCGAGGCCGGCGACGGCGACGTCAACCACGCGAAGATCGGCGTCAAGGCGCTGGTCGGCCTGGTGGTTCTCGTGCTGGTGATGGCCAACCTGCGCAAGGAGCGGATCTCCGACGCGATCTTCTACACGATCCTCGGGCTGAGCGTCCTCAACGTGGCGGTCGCGGTCTTCTGGTCGCCGGTCCACTCCTGATCACCAGTCGTCCGCCTCACGGGGGTCCAGGGACCCTCCTGAGGCGGACGACCCGGGTCAGCCGCCGGGGCAGTACGCCGACCCCGGCTCCTGGTCCGGGTGGATCGCGCCGTCCCGGGTGCTGATCGAGCCGACCGCGGACGCCGCGCCCCGGCGTACGGCCACCATCTCGGCGAGGATCGACACCGCGATCTCGCCGGGCTGGTCAGCGCCGATGTCGAGCCCGATCGGCGCCCGGAGCGCGGCCAGCGCCTGCTCGGTGACGCCGTTGTCGAGCAGCCACTCGCGGCGCCGGGCCTGGGTGCGCCGCGACCCCATCGCTCCGACGTACGGCGTCCCTGCCTCGAGCGCGGCCCGGATCGCCGGCCCGTCGGTGCCGTCGTGGTGGCTGAGCACGACGACCGCGTCGGCCACCCCCAGCGCACCCGCCACCTCGTCGAGGTCGGTGGTCGTGGTCGGCGACCAGCCCAGCGCCGCGACCATCGGGGTGAGCACCGCGGCCACCGGCCCGTCGCCCACGATCAGCACCTGCACGTCGTCGCCCATGCCGCCAGTATCGCCCCGCCCGCACAGCTGTAACGCGGTGTTCTTGTCACTCCGCACGTGGTCGAACACGTGCCAAGCGACAAGAACACCGCGTTACATGGCGTGGCGGGATCAGGACGTGTGGTGCACCTCCTGCAGGTGGAAGACCGGGGTCGCGATGCCCTCGTAGCGGGCCTTGAGCTGCAGCGCGAGGTAGAGCGAGTAGTGCCGGGACTGGTGCAGGTTGCCGCCGTGCATCCAGAGGCTCGGCACCTGGGTGGGCTTCCACATGTTGCGCTGCTCGCCCTCCCACGGACCCGGGTCCTTGGTGGTGTCGGAGCCGAGGCCCCAGCACTTGCCGAGCCGGTCCGCGGTGTCCTGGTCGATGAGGTCGGCGACCCAGCCGTTCATCGAGCCGTAGCCGGTCGCGAACACCACCAGGTCGGCCGGCAGCTCGGTGCCGTCCGCGAGCTTCACGGAGTCCTCGGTCAGCTCGACCACCTGCCCGTGCGCCAGCTTCACGTCGCCGTTGGCCACCAGGTCGGCGGCGCCCACGTCGATGTAGTAGCCGGACCCGCGGCGGAGGTACTTCATGAACAGCCCGGAGCCGTCGTCGCCCCAGTCGTGCTGGAAGCCGGACTTCTCCAGCCGCTCGTAGAAGTCCTTGTCCCGCTCGGCCATCGCCTCGTACGCCGGGATCTGGAACTCGTGCAGGATCCGGTAGGGGAGCGAGGCGAAGATCAGGTCGGCCTTCTCCGTGGTGACGCCGTTGCGCAGCGCCCGCTCGGAGTAGAGGTCGCCGAGGCCGATGTCCATGAGCGAGTCGCTCTTGACGATGTGGGTCGACGAGCGCTGCACCATCGTGACGTCGACGTCGTTCTCCCAGAGCGCGCCGCAGATGTCGAACGACGAGTTGTTGCTGCCGATCACCACCGCCCTCTTGCCGCGGTAGGCGTCCGGCCCGGGGTGCGCGGAGGAGTGGTGGACGTCGCCGCGGAAGACGTCGGTGCCGGGCACGGCGGGCAGGTTGGGCTTGCCGGACATGCCGGTGGCGAACACGAGCTGCTTCGGCCGCAGGGTGAGCGCCTTCCCCTCCCGCTCCACCTGGACGGTCCACTCGCCGGTCTCCTCCGACCAGTGTGCGCTGGTGGCGACGGTGTCCGACCAGTACGGCACCTCCATCACCCGCGTGTAGAACTCCAGCCAGTCGCCGATCTTGTCCTTGGGGGCGAACACCGGCCAGTTGTCCGGGAACTTGAGGTAGGGCAGGTGGTCGTACCAGACCGGGTCGTGCAGGCACAGCGACTTGTAGCGGTTGCGCCACTGGTCGCCGGGCCGCGGGTGCTTGTCGATGACCAGGCTCGGTACGCCGAGCTGCCGGAGCCGGGCACCGAGCGCGATGCCGCCCTGGCCGCCGCCGATCACCAGCACGTAGGGCTGCACGGTGCTGCCCAGGCTCTCCGCCTCGGCCTGCCGGCGCTCCTTCCAGGTGGTGCGCTCCTTGGTCGCGCCGTGCTCGGCGCCCATCGGCCGGTGGTCGTTCAGGGGCTCCTCGTGGCCCTTGAGCTCGTAGAGCGTGGTGAGCAGGGTCCAGGCGCCCTCCTCGGTCAGCCGGAGCAGCCCGCGCCCGCGACCGACCGCGGTCTCGAACGTGATCCAGGCCGTGGTGACGCCGTCGGCCTCCTCCGGTGGCTCGCTGGTCGCGAACCCGCTCGGGTCGGTGGCCGCCAGGGTGCTCTCGAGCAGCTCCCGGACGCCGTCCCGGTTCTCGACGGTGGTGATGTTCCACGAGAACGCGATCAGGTCGCGCCAGAAGCTCGTGGTCGCGAACATCTCGCTGGCCCGCTCGACGTCGCGGTCCCGCAGGGCCTGCTCGAACCCGGCGAGCCAGGCGTCGACGCGCTGCTGCGGCGTCTCGCCACCGGTCGTGGCCGGCTTGTCCAGGGTCTGGGTCATGGTTCCTCCTTCGCCTACGCTGTGTGAGGCAGCACACAGCGCGGGCCGGGTGGTCCGGAAGGGTTGCAGCGGGTTGCATCGGGTCGGCGGTCCGGCCCGGGCCTCCCGGGTGCGGCCATCGGCACGAGGGAGCACGACGTGGTCGACGAGGTCGAGCGCGGCCGGCACCGGACCCGGGACGCGGTCCTGACCGGCGCCTCCGGTGCGCCCGCACCGCGCACCGAGATCGCCGCGTCGTGGCGCCGGGTCGCCGCAAGCGGGGTGGACCCCGGCGGCGGGCCGAGCATCGCGCCGCTGTCGGAGGCCGACCTCGAGCGCCGCCGTACGACGAGCGGACTGGGCGACCGCATGCCCGGGCTGACCCACGCGCTCTCGTCGGCCGTCGACGCCGGGCAGCTGGTCGTGGTCACCGACCCGGAGGGGCGGGTGCTGTGGCAGGTCGGGAACGCCGGCGTACGACGGCTGGCCGACCGCCTCGGCTTCGTCGGCGGCTCCGCCTGGACCGAGGGCAACGTCGGCACCAACGCGATCGGGACGGCGCTGGTGCTCGGCGAGCCGGTGCAGATCCGCGGCGCCGAGCACTTCGTCGAGTCGCACACGTTCTGGGGCTGTGCCGCCGCGCCGCTCACCGACCCGTGGACCGGCGCGACGCTCGGCGTGGTCGACGTCAGCGGCCCCTCGCGCACCCTGCACCCGGCCGAGCTCGGGCTGGTCACGCTGGCCGCGCGCCTGACCGGGCTGGAGGCGGTCGAACAGCGCCGGGCGTCGCTGGACCGGCTGCGCAGCCTGGCCGCGCCGATGCTGGCCCGCATGGACGGCCAGGCGCTGGTGGTCGACGACGCGGGCCACACCGCCCTGGCGACCGGGCTCCAGGCCCCCGACCGGGTCACCCTGCCGACCGGGATGGAGGTCGGCGAGATCTGGGTGCCGAGCCTCGGCGCGGCCACCGCCGAGCCGCTGCCGGGTGGCTGGCTGCTGCGGCTCGGCGAGCGCCGGACCGGGCGTACCACGCTCGAGGTCGACCTCATCGGGAGGCCCGAGGTCCGGGTCTTCGGCGAGACCGGGAGCTGGCGGCACGAGCTCACCCCGCGGCACGCCGAGCTGATGGCGGCGTTGGTGGCGGCCGGCGCCGAGGGTCGCACCGCGGCCGGGCTGGCCGAGGACCTGTTCGCGGACCCGACCCGGGTGGTCACGGTCCGCGCGGAGCTGTCCCGGCTCCGCCGCGGCCTCGGCGGCACCCTGCTCGCGCAGCCCTACCGGATCGCTCCCGGCGTGGCCGCCCGGCTGCTGCTGCCCGACGACCGCCGTACCCTGCTCCCCGGCTCCTCCGCCCCCGTCGTGCTCCGTCTCCGCGCCGCCTGACCTTCTATCGGACACCTCCGCTGTAACGCGGTGTTCATGTCACTTCGCACGCGGTCGAACACGTGCTGAGTGACACGAACACCGCGTTACAAGGGGACGCGGCGGACGTCGGTGGCGACACGTAGGGTTGGGGTCGAGATGAGCACGTTCCCGATCCCCGGCCTCGAGGCCGTCGAGCCCCGCCGCACCCCGTCCTCCGACTCCCTCCTCGAGGGGCTGAACGAGCCCCAGCGGGCGGCCGTCGTGCACGCCGGGCCGCCGCTGCTCGTGGTCGCCGGCGCCGGCTCCGGCAAGACCCGGGTGCTGACCCGCCGGATCGCCTGGCTGATCTCCGAGCGCAAGGCCCACCCGGGCTCGATCCTGGCGATCACCTTCACGAACAAGGCGGCCGCCGAGATGAAGGAGCGGGTCGAGGACCTGGTCGGCAAGCGCGCCCGGATCATGTGGGTCTCGACGTTCCACTCGGCGTGCGTGCGGATCCTGCGCAAGGAGATCGACAAGCTCGGGTTCAAGTCGTCGTTCTCGATATACGACGCCGCCGACTCCAAGCGGCTGATGACGTTGGTCTGCCAGGACCTCGACCTCGACCCGAAGCGCTACCAGCCGCGGGCCGTGCTCAACTGGGTCTCCAACGCGAAGAACGAGCTCAAGGACCCCGAGGACGCGGCCAAGGACGCCCGCAACTCCTTCGAGGAGTCGTACGCCGCGGCGTACGAGCTCTACCAGCGGCGTCTGCGCGACGCCAACGCCCTCGACTTCGACGACCTGATCATGACCACCGTGCACCTGTTCCAGGCGTTCCCTGAGGTGCGCGAGACCTACCGGCGGCGGTTCCGGCACGTCCTCGTCGACGAGTACCAGGACACCAACCACGCCCAGTACGCCCTGATCCACCAGCTCTGCGCCGACTCCATGGAGGAGACGGTCGCGGGAGGCGACCGGGTCGAGCCCGCCGAGCTGATGGTGGTCGGTGACGCCGACCAGTCCATCTACGCCTTCCGCGGTGCGAACATCCGCAACATCCTCGACTTCGAGCAGGACTTCCCCGACGCGACCTCGATCCTGCTCGAGCAGAACTACCGCTCCACCCAGACCATCCTCAACGCCGCCAACGCCGTGATCGGCAACAACAAGGGCCGCAAGCCCAAGCGGCTGTGGTCCGACGCCGGTGAGGGTGCGCAGATCGTCGGCTACGTCGCCGACGACGAGCACGACGAGGCGCGGTTCGTCTCCGAGGAGATCGACACGCTGACCGACGACGGGCACGCCCGGGCCGGCGACGTCGCGGTGTTCTACCGCACCAACGCCCAGTCGCGCGTGTTCGAGGAGGTCTTCATCCGCACGGGTCAGCCCTACAAGGTCGTCGGCGGGGTGCGGTTCTACGAGCGGCGCGAGGTCCGGGACGCACTCGCCTACCTGCGGATGCTGGCCAACCCGGCCGACGAGATCTCGCTGCGCCGGGTGCTCAACACGCCCAAGCGCGGCATCGGCGACCGGGCGGAGGCCTGCGTCGCGGCGTACGCCGAGCGCGAGCGGATCATCTTCTGGGAGGCGCTGCGCCGTGCCGACGAGGCCCCCGGCATCGCCACGCGGTCCCTCAACGCGGTCCAGGGCTTCGTCGCCATGGTCGAGGAGCTCCAGTCGATGGTCGACGCGGGGGAGCGCGCCGACGTGATCCTCGAGTCGGTGCTGGAGCGGTCCGGCTACCTCGCCGAGCTCGAGGCCTCCGACGACCCGCAGGACGAGACCCGCGTGGAGAACCTCGCCGAGCTGGTCGCGGTGGCCCGCGAGTTCTCCGACGACCCCGTGGCCGGCCCCTCCGCGGACCCGGCCGACGTCGACGCCGGCATCGTCACGCCCGGCCTCACCGACTTCCTCGAGCGGGTCGCGCTGGTCGCCGACACCGACCAGATCCCCGACGCCCCCGACGAGGACGACGTGGGCGTGGTCACGCTGATGACCCTGCACACCGCCAAGGGCCTCGAGTTCCCGGTCGTGTTCCTCACCGGCATGGAGGACGGGGTGTTCCCGCACATGCGCTCGCTCGGCGACCAGCCCGAGCTCGAGGAGGAACGGCGGCTCGCGTACGTCGGCGTGACCCGGGCCCGCGAGCGCCTCTACCTCTCCCGCGCGGTCATGCGCTCGGCCTGGGGCGCGCCCTCGCACAACCCCGCGTCACGGTTCCTCGACGAGATGCCCGCGACCCTGGTCGACTGGCGGCGCACCGCCGCCGAGCAGACCTCGTGGAACCGGCCTGACGTCAGCGGTGGCCGGGCCGGGTCGTTCGGTACGCCGACCGCGGCCGGGCGCCGCAACTTCGGCACCGCCGCGATCCGCATGGACGCCGCCCAGAAGGCCAAGCCGGCCCGGGCGATCCCGTCCCTCGACCCGGGCGACCGGGTCGTGCACGACTCGTTCGGCATGGGCACCGTGGTGGCGCTCGAGGGCCAGGGCGACAAGGCCGTGGCCTCGATCGACTTCGGCTCCGAGGGCGTCAAGCGGCTGCTGCTGCGCTACGCCCCGGTCGAGAAGCTCTGATCGCTCGGGCCGAAACCGTCCCCGAGGTCCTCCTCGCTTCGCTCGGTCGTCGGGTGGCCGGAACCTCCCCGCGGTTCTCCTTGCTTCGCTCGGTCGTCGGGTGGCCGGAACCTTCCCGCGGTTCTCCTTGCTTCGCTCGGTCGTCGGGTGGCCGGAACCTTCCCGCGGTTCTCCTTGCTTCGCTCGGTCGTCGGGTGGCCGGAACCTCCCCGCGGTTCTCCTTGCTTCGCTCGGTCGTCGGGTGGCCGGAACCTTCCCGCGGTTCTCCTTGCTTCGCTCGGTCGTCGGGTGGCCGGAACCTTCCCGCGGTTCTCCTTGCTTCGCTCGGTCGTCGGGTGGCCGGAACCTCCCCGCGGTTCTCCTTGCTTCGCTCGGTCGTCGGGTGGCCGGAACCTTCCCGCGGTTCTCCTTGCTTCGCTCGGTCGTCGGGTGGCCGGAACCTTCCCGCGGTTCTCCTTGCTTCGCTCGGTCGTCGGGTGGCCGGAACCTCCCCGCGGTTCTCCTTGCTTCGCTCGGTCGTCGGGTGGCCGGAACCTTCCCGCGGTTCTCCTTGCTTCGCTCGGTCGTCGGGTGGCCGGAACCTTCCCGCGGTTCTCCTTGCTTCGCTCGGTCGTCGGGTCGCCGGAACCTCCCCGCGGTCCTCCTCGCTTCGCTCGGTCGTCGGCTTGCGGGGTGCGCCCTGATCGCCGAGACGTCAGTTCTCGCCGTTCCCCCGCTTCGCTCCTCCACGCAAGAACGGACCTCTCGGCTCCGACCACGCAGAACCGGCGGATCGCCCACGGGCTGAACCGCTCCGCTCGCTGGCGCTCGCTACGGGTTCAGCCCGTGGGCGATCAGCGCGTCGTACGGGTCGACCGGGTCGCCGGCGCCGGGGCGGTACTCGAGGTGGAGGTGCGGGCCGGTGACGTTGCCGGTGCTGCCGACGTAGCCGATGACCTGACCGCCACGGACGACGTCCCCGACGGAGGCGCCGAACTCGTTCATGTGGCAGTACCAGAACTCTTCGCCCTCGTCGGTCGTGATGACGACCTTGTTGCCGTAGGAGCCGTCGTAGCCCACCTCGGTGACGGTGCCGTTGGTGACCGACATGATCGGCGTGCCGGTGTCGGCGGCGAAGTCGAGGCCCGTGTGCGTGTGCGCCCACAGGCCGCTGGACTCACCGAAGCCGGCGGTCAGGTGGTAGGCGATGTCGGCGACCGGGAGGTGCCAGGCGTTGAGCTTGAGCTTGGCCGCCTGCTTCTCGGCGGACTTGGCGAGCTTCGCCAGCTCGGCGTTGCGCTGCTGCGCCTGCGCCTCGGCGGCCTGCTGGAGCTGCTCGGCCGAGGCGTCCTCGAGCGCGTCGCGGCGCGAGTCGCGCGAGACGGCGAGGCGGCGCTCCTCGGCGGCGGAGGAGGAGGAGACGACGCTGGTGCCGGTCAGGGCGTTGGCCTGGACGAGGCGGTGGCCGTCGTCGTCGATCAGGTCGTCGCCCATGCTGATCGCGCCGAAGCTGGAGACGGCGAGCGCGGCGACGCCGAGCAGGATCGGCGCGGACGGCATCTTGCGGAGGAAGGATCCGCGGGGGGCGGCGTGCTTGACGGCACGGCGCTTGCCGGCGCTGGTCCGGCTGGTGGTCTGCGTGACGGTCTGGGAGCTTGCGGACGAGGCGTCGGCCCGAGCCGAGGTCCCTGCGACGTCGCCGGAGCGGCGTCGGGTAGCCCGGTGGTTGCCCATGGAGAAGAGATCCTCGAAAGTTCGCTGACAGTTAAACGACCACAGACACTAACCCACGGGTCAGGCGCCCCGAAATCGCCAGGACCTCGATTGTGGAGGAAATCCGTGGTTTCCTGCGGCGGAGCCAGCGCATTCCGTGTCCAAGGCCACACAAAACGGACAAGTCCGTCATCGTGGCGGCGTCCGTACCCTCGAGATGCTCCGGTCATGCGTCCCGGGATGTGGGCGGTCTAGCGGCGCCGTACGACGGGTGTGCGTGGCCGCTCACGACGTGGTCGCCGGGCGTCGTCTCGTGTGCGCAGCCCCACATGGTCGTGACCGCCGTCACGGGTCTAAGGTGCCGAGAGGGCTGTGCGTGTTTCACGTGCCCCGAGGAATTCCCCGGTCTCGCGACAACCGCGGCCGCAGGGAAAGACACACGAGCCGCACAAGAAGAGGACTGGGTGGACCAGTGGACCTGATGGAGTACCAGGCGAAGGAGCTCTTCGCCAAGCACGGTGTGACCACGACGCTGGGCGTCGTCGTCGAGACCGCGGAGGCCGCCAGGGCCGCCGCCGAGAACCTCGGCGGCGTGACGGTCGTCAAGGCGCAGGTCAAGGCCGGCGGCCGCGGCAAGGCCGGCGGCGTGAAGCTCGCCAAGACCGCCGACGAGGCCTTCGAGCACGCCTCCAACATCCTGGGCATGGAGATCAAGGGCCTCAGGGTCAACCGCGTCCTGGTCACCCCGGCCACGCCGCCGGAGGAGGAGTACTACTTCTCCTTCCTCCTCGACCGGGCCAACCGCCAGTACCTCTGCATCGCCAGCGTCGAGGGCGGCGTCGAGATCGAGGAGGTCGCCAAGACCAACCCCGACGCCGTCAAGCAGATCCCGGTCGACCCGGGCACCGGCGTCGACGAGGAGAAGGCCCGGGCGATCGCGACCGAGGCGAAGTTCCCCGAGCCGGTCTTCGAGCAGGCCGTGGCGATGATCCAGGCGCTCTACAAGGTCTTCGTCGACGAGGACGCCACGCTGGTCGAGGTCAACCCGCTCGCGCGGCTGGCCGGCGACAAGCTCGAGGCGCTCGACGGCAAGGTCTCCCTCGACGAGAACGCCTCCGAGGTCCGTCACCCCGACCACGAGGAGTTCGAGATCCGCGAGGAGGCGGACCCGCTGGAGTCGAAGGCCAAGGACAAGGGCCTCAACTACGTCAAGCTCGACGGCCAGGTCGGCATCATCGGCAACGGCGCGGGCCTGGTCATGTCCACGCTCGACGTGGTCGCCTACGCCGGCGAGGCACACGGCGGCGTGAAGCCCGCGAACTTCCTCGACATCGGTGGCGGCGCGAACGCCCAGGTGATGGCGGACGGCCTCGACGTGATCCTCCACGACCCGCAGGTCAAGAGCGTCTTCGTGAACGTCTTCGGTGGCATCACCGCCTGCGACGAGGTCGCCAACGGCATCGTCGGCGCGCTCGACATCCTCGGCGACGAGGCGAGCAAGCCGCTCGTCGTACGCCTCGACGGCAACAACGTCGACGAGGGCCGGCGGATCCTGAGCGACAGGAACCACCCGCTCGTGACGATGGTGGACACGATGGACGGTGCGGCCGACAAGGCCGCCGAGCTGGCGAACGCCTGAGGAGCGAGACGATGTCGATCTTTCTGAACAAGGACTCCAAGGTCATCGTCCAGGGCATGACCGGCGGGATGGGCTCGAAGCACACCACGCTGATGCTCGACGCGGGCACCAACATCGTCGGCGGCGTCAACGCACGCAAGGCCGGCACCTCGGTCGAGCTGGGCGGCAAGGACCTGCCGGTCTTCGGGACCGTCAAGGAGGCGATGGCCGAGACCGGTGCCGACGTGTCGGTCGTGTTCGTGCCGCCGGCGTTCACCAAGGACGCCTGCATCGAGGCCATCGACGCCGGCATCGGCCTGCTCGTGGTGATCACCGAGGGCGTGCCGGTGCAGGACACGGCCGAGGTGTGGTCCTACCTCCAGGGCAAGGACACCCGCATGATCGGCCCGAACTGCCCGGGCATCATCACCCCGGAGGAGTCGCTGGCGGGCATCACGCCGCACACCATCGCGGGCAAGGGCCCGGTCGGCCTGGTGTCGAAGTCCGGCACGCTGACCTACCAGATGATGTACGAGCTGAAGGACTACGGCTTCTCCACCGCGATCGGCATCGGTGGCGACCCGATCATCGGCACCACGCACATCGACGCGCTCGAGGCCTTCGAGGCCGATCCCGAGACCAAGGCGATCGTGATGATCGGCGAGATCGGTGGTGACGCCGAGGAGCGCGCCGCGGCGTACATCAAGGACCACGTGACCAAGCCGGTCGTCGGGTACGTCGCGGGCTTCACCGCCCCCGAGGGCAAGACGATGGGCCACGCGGGCGCGATCGTGTCGGGCTCGTCGGGCACCGCCCAGGCGAAGAAGGAGGCCCTCGAGGCCGTCGGCGTGAAGGTCGGCAAGACGCCGTCCGAGACCGCCGCCCTGATGCGCGAGGTCTTGAGCGCCCTGGGCTGAGCTCGCGAAGCCCAGCTCGGCGCGAAGGT
This sequence comes from Nocardioides guangzhouensis, assembly GCF_004519545.1. Classification (GTDB taxonomy): domain Bacteria; phylum Actinomycetota; class Actinomycetes; order Propionibacteriales; family Nocardioidaceae; genus Nocardioides; species Nocardioides guangzhouensis. Next base: position 12,173 of record NZ_SDKM01000042.1, on the reverse strand, counting down.
TGAGGAGCCGGTCGCAGACCCGAACGAAGAGAGGGGCTGCTTCCGGCGTCTCGAAACCCCCAGGGCCGCTGAGCCCTCCGGACCGAGTCGGGCCCCGTGCTCCCCGAGTGGGAGCGCGGGGCCTTTCCCGTTGTGGGACCGGGGTACGGCGTCAGCAGCCGGCCTCGGCGAACCGGCACAGCCGGGCGACCAGGGGATCGGTGTTCAGCTTCTGCTCGTCGACGAGCTGCGGCAGCGTGGTCGACGACGTCTCGCCGGTGTACGACGTGGCCAGCACGGCCCGGCCGACGCGGACGAACATCCAGTAGGTCCCGCCGAGGCCCTGGTCGGAGTGCTGGAAGAACGCGACGTGGTCGTGGCCGAGGCCGTGCACCTCCTGCGGGTCGAGCAGCAGGGTGCCGTCGGACGTCTCCTGCCGCGGGCAGCTCTCGACCGCCTGCCGCAGCGCGCTCAGCACACCGGCCGCCTCGGTGGCGTCGGTGAACGTCACCAGCTCGCGGGCGTCGACCATCTCCGGCCCGGTCGAGCGGACCGCCAGCCGGTCTCGCGCGGTGACCGGCCAGGCTGCCGCGTCGCACGGGGCCAGCACCCCGACACCGCCGGCGGCCTCCCGGGACGGGTCGGTGACCACGCCGCCGTCGCCCGCCCCGGCCCTGCGCAGGCCGTCGGCGACCGGGAAGTCGGCCGGGAGGTCGGCGCCGGGGGCGGTGGCGATGCTCCCGTCGGACCCGTCGCCGGGACCCCCGTCGGACCCGTCCGTGACGCCGTCCGGCGAGACCACGCCGGGGTGCTCGGCGAACACGTTCATGTCGTCCACGGCCAGCAGGGTCTCGTCCTCGGCGGCGTGCTCCGCCCGCGCGACGGCCTCCGGGCCCTCGACGCGCTGGTCGGACGTCGTGGCGACCAGGAGCGCGTTGCCGACGCGCACCACGTGGGTCACGGTCAGGCCGGGGGCGAAGCCCGAGCCGGCCCGCGAGCGCGTGGTCCAGGCGTACGACGCGTCCCCGGCCGCCCAGTCCAGCGGCGTGAGCACCTGCCCGTCGCCGTCGGGAGCAGGGCAGGCCGCGACCGCCTCCCGCAGGTTGCCGAGGGCGGCCTGCGCGGCCGCGTCGTCGGCGTACAGCTGCAGCGCGCGGGACCGGGGCATGGCCGGGGCGACGTACTTCACGACCGCCTCGTCCACCCGGTCCGCCCCGGTCGGGACGTCGGGACCACAGACGGCCAGGCTGGAGCCGCTGATGTCGCGGTCGACCTCGACCGGGCTGCCGTCCGGGTTGGTGTCGGGGTAGCCCACCGCCAGGTCGAAGTCGTCCGGGAGCGCGGACAGCCAGCCCGAGGCGGCGCGGGCCGTCGGGGTGGAGCCGCCGGTGGCGAACCCGGGCTCGCGGTTGTCGGGGCCGCCTCCGTTGCCCCCGCCGGCCAGGGCCAGCGGGGCGGCGACGACGACGGCGACGGCGAGCGCGGCACCGCCGGCCAGGGCGACGGCACGGCGCCGGCGCATCCGGTCGCCGCGGCGGCGGACCTCGGCGGCGGGCAGGGTGTGCACGGGTGGGCCTCCGACGGTGAAGTTCTCCAGCTCCTGGATCGGGTCGCGCTCAGGCATGGGTGGCTCCCTCCGCGAGGTCGGGGTCGTCGGAGAGGAGCGCGGCGAGCGCGGTCCGGCCGCGGGACAGCCGGGCCTTGACGGTTCCTTCCGGTACGCCGGTCTCGGCGGCCACGGCGTGCACCGGCAGGTCGCACACGTGGTGCAGCACCAGCGCGCGTCGTTGCGGCTCCGGGAGCCGGCGCAGTGCCGCGACCAGGGCCACGTGGCTCTCGCTCACCGGCTCGGCCGCGGTGGCCGGACCCAGTGCCCGGTCCGCGGGTCGCCGACCGAGCGACGTACGCCGCCAGCGGCTGACGGCGAGCCGGTACGCGGTGGTGCGCACCCAGGCCTCGGGGCTCTGCGCCCGGTCCAGCCGACGGCGGTGCGACCAGGCGCGGACGAACGCCTCCTGGACGCACTCCTGCGCCTCGTCGCGGTCCCCGACCATCGCGTAGAGCTGTCCGGCGATGCGCGTGAAGGACGCGGCGTAGAAGTCGTCGAACTCCTCCTCGGTCACGACGCACCCCCCGTCCGCTCGTCTCCATTGTTCACCGGGGATACGCGTCGCGGGCAGGTCCGGTTGCACCGGATCCGGAGAACTTTCTGCTCAGCCGTCCTTCGGCAGGTTCGAGATCCGCTCGACGGCACGCTGCGCGAGCGCGGTGAAGTCTCCGCGGCCGAGCGCGTGGCCGGGCACCGGGACGAACCCGAGCTGGATCACCACGTCGCCCTGCCGGCCGAGGGCCATCAGGTAGGTGACCTCCTGCTTGTCGGAGACCTCGACCGAGGCGCTCCAGATGCTGAGGTCCCCGGAGGCGGTGTGCCGGCCGTAGACCCGGGCCACCCTGGTGGTGAGGTCCTTGTCGTCACAGGAGTTCATGCGACCGCGGATGTCCGCGAAGAACCCCTGAGCCGCCGTCGGGCTGGAGAACCGGCCGAGCGTCTCGGTGAGGCCGAACTGCCGCGGCAGCCGCGCCTGCGGGACCAGGAAGCTGCGGGTGGTGGCGTAGCTGATCTTCGGGTCCAGGAACTTCGCCCGGTCGCACCGTGTGGCGGCGGTGTTCACCCGGGGTACCCGGGGGTCGGTGGCGACCCACGGCTTCGAGACCCCCTGGGCCGGCGGCAGGTCGACGACCTGGAGCAGGCCGCGGGCGTCCTCCGCGGGCGGCGGGGGCACGGGTCGTGCCTTCGGCCGGGTGGAGCAGGTGCCGGCGGCGGGGTGGTCGCAGATCGACCAGACCGCGCTGCCCATCAGCTCCAGCATCGACCCCATCGACGGCTCCTCGGCGGAGCGCACCTCCCGCACCGCCTGCGTGACGATGCTGCCGGTGCGCGCGATGCCGACGGTGTACGTCGTGACCGGGGAGTCCCAGTCGCGCAGCACCAGCATCCGGCCCTCGTCGGCGGTGCCGCTGAGGGCGTGGGTGGACAGCAGCTGGACCCGGTCGTCGCGGCATCCGGTGTACCAGCCGACCGTGCGCACGAACGCCTTGTGGGCGGCGTAGTCGGTGTCGGAGAGCTCCGCGGTCTGCACGGCCGACATCGCGGGCTTGCCGGAGATGTCGTAGGTGCGGACCAGCGCACCCCGGCCGTCGGGGTCGGCGAACCGGTCCTGCTGGCAGATCGTGTTGATGCCGTCGCCGTCGGTGTTGTCGTCGGTGCGCTCCTCCTTGACCGACCGGGACGACGCGAGGCGCCCGACCTGCTCCGGGGAGAGCAGGTCGTCGACCCGCAGCGTCGGGGACGACGCAGGCTCGAAGGCGTTGGAGCCGGTCGCCGGGGCGCCGTGCAGGGCGGGAGCCACGCCGCCGCTCTCGTGGACCAGCGCACCGCCGAGCAGCATGGCGGCCACCGCGGCGGCGACGCCGGCGCCGGTGTGGGCACGGCGACGGGTGGCGCCCGCCCGGCGGATGATCGTGGGGCGCGGGAAGCGGGCGTCGTCGACCCGCGCCGTGAGTGCCTGGAGGTGGTTGCGCACCGACGTCGAGGAGACGTCACGCAGCTGGGCGAACCGCGAGGTCGCGGTCTGCAGCTCGCGCTCGGCGGCCTCGAGCGTGAGCCCGACCTCACGCCCGATGTCCTGCATGCTGCTCGCGCTCAGCTGGGTGAGCAGCAACACCTTGCGCTGGGTCAGGTTGAGCTTCGCCAGCGCGTCGAGGGTGGCGCGCGACTCGGGGTCGAGGGTCTTGTCGCGGTGCCAGATGCGGGCGGTGTGGCGGCGCTGCGCGTGCGCCCAGGCATGGGGCCGCACCCACGACTCGGGGTCGGGGTGGCGCGAGACCTTGCGCCAGTGGTGCCAGGCGGCGACGAACGCGTCGCGCACGGCGCTGCGGGATGCCGGCAGGTCGCCGGTCAGCGCGTAGGTCTGCACGAGCAGCCGCCCGCGGGCAGCCTTGTAGAACGCGTCGAACTCGTCGGGACCTTGATGCATGACCGCTCCAAGGTACGGGAGCGCCCGAGGGATCCGAAACCGGCGACGGCGGCGTGTGCAGCCCGGAGCGGGCCCGTCGGCGCGCCAAGATGGTCGCGCCATGACCGCCATCCTGACCCCGCCGCGGGCGCCCGAGACTCCTGCGGTGCAGCGCCCGCTGACCCTGCTGGCGACCCTCGCGGGAGCCGCCGCGGCGGGCTCCGTCCTGGCCGTCTGCCTGGCGGTCGGGGTGATCGGCTGGTTCGTCACCGACGGTGGCGTGCACGGCGAGCCGCGCGACGGTCTGCGCACGGGAGCCCTTGCCTGGTTGATGTCTCACGGTTCCGGAGTGAGCGTGCAGGGCACGTCGCTGACCGCGGTGCCGCTCGGGCTGACCCTGGTCGTCGCCTGGGTCGTGTGGCGGTTCGGGCTGCGGCTCGGTGAGGCGGTCGCGGGCCACGGACCGGACGCCGACGCGCTCTCCGACGGCGAGCGGGACTGGACGGTGCCGCTGGCGACGATGCTGTACGCCGCGTCGTACGCCGTCGTGGCGATCATCACGCTGGTCCTCGCGGGCTCGCCGGGCACCCAGCCGTCCGAGGGCCGGGTGCTGCTGTGGTCGCTGGTGCTGACGGTGCTGCTGGGGGGCATCGCGATCGCGTCCGGCTCCGGCCGGCTCGCGGTGTGGCTGTCGCTGGTCCCGCCGTCGGTGCGCGCGACCGTGCAGGCGGCCGGCAGCGTGCTGGTCTGGTTCCTGCTCACCGCCGCGGTGGTCTTCGCCGTCGCCCTCGCGCTCGACCTCGGCACCGCGATGAACGTCCTCTCGCGCCTGCACACCGACACCGGCGACGCCGTGCTGTTCTCGGCCCTCGTCCTGCTGCTGGTGCCGAACGCCGTGGCCTTCTCCGCGGCCTACCTCCTCGGACCGGGCTTCGCGGTCGGCACCGGCACCCTGGTCTCCCCGACCGTGGTCGCCGTCGGGGCGGTCCCGATGTTCCCGCTGCTGGCCGCCCTCCCCGACAACGGCCCGACGCCGGCCTGGACGCCGGCGCTGATGGCGCTCCCGGTGCTGGCCGCCGCGGTCGGCGTCGCCCGCAGCCAGCGGCGCAGCCCGACCACCGCGTGGGACCAGGGCGCGCTGCGCGGGGTCGTCGCCGGGGTGCTGGCCGCGGTGGGCGTCGCGGTGCTGGCCGCGGTCGCCGGGGGAGCGGTCGGCCCGGGCCGGATGACCGACGTGGGGCCCGAGGCCGGGCAGGTGCTGGTGCACGCGATCCCGGCGCTCGGCGGGGGCGGCCTGATCGGTGGTCTGCTCGCCACCTGGCGGCAGCGCCGGGCCGCCGACTGACGCTCGATACACTCCCGCCGTGCCCACCCGCCGTACCGCTCGTCTCGTCGTGCTCGTCTCCGGCGCCGGCACCAACCTCCAGGCGCTGCTCGATGCCACCGCTGACCCGGCGTACGGCGCCGCCGTGGTCGCCGTCGGCGCCGACCGCGACGGCATCGAGGGCCTGGCCCGGGCGGAGCGGGCCGGGATCCCGACGTTCGTGCACCGCGTGAAGGACCACGCCACCCGCGAGGAGTGGGACGCCGCGATGACCGCGTCGTGCGCGTCGTACCAGCCGGACCTGGTCGTGTCGGCCGGGTTCATGAAGCTGGCGGGGGCGACCTTCCTCGAGGCGTTCGGTGGCCGCTACCTCAACACCCACCCGGCGCTGCTGCCGTCGTTCCCCGGGATGCACGGCGCCGCCGACGCCCTCGAGCACGGCGTCAAGGTCACCGGTGCCACCCTCTTCGTGGTCGACGCCGGCGTCGACACCGGGCCGATCGTCGCGCAGGCCGTGGTGCCGGTGGAGGACGACGACGACGTGGAGAGCCTCCACGAGCGGATCAAGGTCGCCGAGCGACGGATGCTCGTCGACAGCGTGGGCCGGCTGGCCCGCGAGGGATTCACCATCACCGACAGGAAGGTGCGGTTCGGTTCATGAGCCCCCAGACGGACACCCCCACCGACGGCCCCGGCAGCGGCCCGGACAACGGCAAGGTCCCGATCCGCCGGGCCCTGGTGTCCGTCTACGACAAGACCGGGCTGGAGGAGCTGGTCCGCGGTCTGCACGGTGCCGGGGTGGCGCTCGTGTCGACTGGCGGGTCCGCCCGCCTGATCGAGGAGCTCGGCCTCCCGGTCACGAAGGTCGAGGACCTGACCGGGTTCCCCGAGTGCCTCGACGGCCGGGTGAAGACCCTGCACCCGCGGGTGCACGCGGGGATCCTCGCCGACCGCCGGCTCGAGAGGCACGTCGCCCAGCTCGAGGAGCTGGGCGTCGAGCCGTTCGACCTCGTCGTCTCCAACCTCTACCCGTTCGCGGACACCGTCGCCTCCGGCGCGTCTCCCGACGAGTGCGTCGAGCAGATCGACATCGGCGGCCCCTCGATGGTGCGGGCCGCCGCCAAGAACCACCCGTCGGTCGCGATCGTGACCTCCCCGGCGAAGTACTTCGACGTCCTCGAGGCGGTCGCCCACGGCGGCTTCACGCTGGAGCAGCGCCGGGCGCTGGCCGCGGAGGCCTTCGTCCACACCGCGACGTACGACGTGCACGTGGCGTCGTGGATGGGCAGCGTGCTCACCGACACCTCGGGCGGCAGCGGGTTCCCGGCCTGGATGGGCGCGACGTGGACCAAGCAGTCGGTGCTGCGGTACGGCGAGAACCCGCACCAGCGGGCCGCGCTCTACGTCAACGGCTACCAGCCGCGGCCCGGGCTCGCGCAGGGCCGGCAGCTGCACGGCAAGGAGATGTCCTACAACAACTTCATCGACGCGGACGCCGCGCACCGGGCGGCGTACGACCACGGCGACCAGCCGACCGTCGCGATCATCAAGCACGCCAACCCGTGCGGGATCGCGGTCGGCGCCGACATCGCCGACGCGCACCGCAAGGCGCACGCCTGCGACCCGGTGTCGGCGTACGGCGGGATCATCGCGACCAACCGTCCGGTCACCGCGGCCATGGCGGAGACCGTGAAGGACATCTTCACCGAGGTCGTGGTGGCGCCGTCGTTCGACGAGGACGCTCTCGAGGTCCTCACCGCGAAGAAGAACCTCCGGCTGCTCGAGGTGGCCGCGCCGCCCGTCGGCGGCATCGAGACCCGCCCGGTCTCCGGGGGACTGCTGCTGCAGAGCCGCGACGCGATTGACGCGAAGGGCGAGGACAAGGACGGCAACCCGACCGGCGACGACCCGTCCCGCTGGCGGCTGGCCGCCGGCGCCGCGGCGTCGCAGGAGACCCTCGCCGACCTCGCCTTCGCCTGGCGGGCGATCCGCGCGGTCAAGTCCAACGCGATCCTGCTCGCCAGCGGCGGCGCCTCGGTCGGGGTCGGCATGGGCCAGGTCAACCGGGTCGACTCCTGCCGGCTCGCCGTGTCCCGCGCCGGCGACCGGGCCGCGGGCTCGGTCGCCGCCTCCGACGCCTTCTTCCCGTTCGCCGACGGCCCGCAGATCCTGCTCGACGCCGGCGTCGCCGCGATCGTGGCCCCGGGTGGCTCGATCCGCGACGACGAGGTGATCGCCGCCTGCAACGCCGCCGGCGTGACCCTCTACTTCACCGGCACGAGGCACTTTGCTCACTAGGAGCGCCAGCGACGACGGGAGCCCAGTGACTCGTAGGAGCCGAGGCGTCCGACGTCTCCGCTGCGACGAGGGGCACCAGGAGTCGAGGCGTCCGAAATTGTCGTAGGCGCCCTGGCGCCGGAGACGATTTCTGATGCCTCGGCGAGGGGACCGGGGCGTGGCGCCGGAGCGGGTGCCGAACCGACAGGGGTTTGTCTGAGACGGGGACCACCGGCCGCGGGTCCAGACGGACCGGGATGACAGGATGACCACGTGACGGCACAGAAGCTGGACGGGACCGCCACCGCGGCGGCGATCAAGGACGAGCTCAAGGGCCGGGTGGCCGCGCTGCGCGGACGCGGCGTGGTGCCCGGGCTGGGCACCGTGCTCGTGGGCGACGACCCCGGGTCGACGTGGTACGTCGGGGCGAAGCACAAGGACTGCGCCGAGATCGGCATCGAGTCGATCCGCGTCGACCTGCCGGCGACTGCCACCCAGGCCGAGGTCGAGGCGCAGATCGACGAGCTCAACGCCCGCGAGGACTGCACCGGCTTCCTGGTCCAGCAGCCGACCGGGCTCGACGAGTTCGCCCTGCTGTCCCGGGTCGACCCGGACAAGGACGTCGACGGGCTGCACCCGGTCAACCTCGGCAAGCTGGTGCTCAACGAGTCCGGCCCGCTGCCGTGCACCCCGGTCGGCACGATCGAGCTGCTCCGGCGGCACGACGTACCCATCGCCGGGGCCGAGGTCGTGGTCGTGGGCCGCGGGATCACCGTCGGCCGGCCGCTCGGGCTGCTGCTGACCCGCCGCTCCGAGAACGCGACCGTCACGCTCTGCCACACCGGCACCCGCGACCTGGCCGGGCACGTCCGCAACGCCGACATCGTGGTGGCCGCGGCCGGGGTGCCCGGCATCATCACCGGCGACATGGTCAGGCCCGGCGCCGCGGTGCTCGACGTCGGCGTCTCCCGGGTCGACGGCAAGATCGCCGGGGACGTGGCCGCGGACGTCTGGGACGTCGCCGCGTGGGTGTCGCCGAACCCGGGAGGCGTGGGCCCGATGACCCGCGCCATGCTGCTCGCGAACGTCGTGTCGATCGTCGAGAGCCGGCTGGGCTGACCCCGGTGGCCGAGGACGAGGTACGCGAGCCCGCCCGCGGGCAGGAGCCGGCCCGGCAGCCCACCCAGCCCACTGCCGAGCCCACCCTGGAGCCGTCGTCGCAGGCGGCCACGGAGGCGGTGCCGGGCCTGCCGCCCGAGCCGGAGCCGGCCACGGAGTCCGACCGCCGGCCCGTGACCGAGTTCAAGAAGCCGTCGACCGTCGGCGGCGTCATCTACCTCTTCGTGCTGGCCGGCGCCATCAGCGGCGTGGTCGTCGCCGCCACCGGTCCGTGGCGCACGGGCGTCAGCTGGCTGGCGTTCTCCCTGCTGGCCGCGGCCGCCGCCCGGCTGGTGCTCCCCGACGCCGACGCCGGGATGCTGCGGGTCCGCAGCAAGATCCTCGACGCCGTGATCCTGGTCGCGATGGGCGTGACCATCCTGATCCTCGCCAGCACCATCCCCGACCAGCCCGTCTGACCGGCTGCCCTGGTCGCAAGGCCGCAATTGCGGCCGTAGGACATGGTCGGCGTCCGAAAATGTGTCACGAGGCTGCAATTGCAGCCCTACGACGCGCCCACGACGCATGCCGGACGGCGCTCCGGGCCGGCGCGCGCAGCCGCGACGATGACGGGATGAACCCGCCCGACGACGTCTACACGCACGGCCACGCCGAGTCGGTCCTCCGGTCCCACCGGTGGCGCACCGCGGAGAACTCGGCGGCCTACCTGCTGCCCCGGCTGCACGAGGACGCACGAGTCCTCGACGTGGGCTGCGGGCCGGGGACGATCACGGTCGACCTCGCCCGCATCGTGGCGGCCGGGTCTGTGGTCGGCATCGACCGCTCCGAGGAGGTCGTCGACGAGGCCCGTGCCACCGCCCGACGGGCCGGCGTGACGAACGTCGAGCTCCGGGTGGGGGACGTCTACGCCCTCGACCACGACGACGCCAGCTTCGACGTCGTGCACGCGCACCAGGTCCTCCAGCACCTCAGTGACCCGGTCGCCGCGCTGCGCGAGATGGGGCGGGTGTGCACACCCGAGGGGCTGGTCGCGGTCCGCGACAGCGACTACGCCGCCTTCACCTGGTGGCCCGCCGTACCGGAGCTCGACGCGTGGCTGGATCTCTACCGCGCGGTCGCACGCGGAAATGACGCGGAGCCGGACGCCGGCCGTCAGCTGAAGGGCTGGGCGCTCGCCGCCGGGCTCGAGGTGGTCTCGTCGACGGCCGGCACCTGGTGCTTCTCCACGCCCGAGGACGTGGCGTGGTGGGGCGGGATGTGGGCGGACCGGATCGTCGCCTCCGCCATGGCCGACCAGGCCCGGGAGCGTGGCCTGGCCACGGATGAGGAGCTCCAGCGGCTCGCGGAGGGGTGGCGGCGCTGGGCCGGGTCGTCATACGCGTGGTTCGTGGTCCTCCACGGCGAGCTCCTCTGCTCGCCCGCGGGCGTGCAGGCACCCACCGACGCGAACGGGGCCACCACCCGCAGGTGATGGCCCCGTCGGTGCGAGGATGGTCGGCCTCAGATCAGGCCGAGCTCTGTGACCGCGCTGCGCTCGTCGGCGAGCTCGGCGGTGGAGGCGTCGATCCTGCCGCGGGAGAACTCGTCGATCTCGAGGCCCTGGACGATGCTCCAGTCGCCGTTCGCGGTGGTGACCGGGAACGACGAGATCAGGCCCTCCGGCACGCCGTACGACCCGTCCGAGGCGACGGCCATCGAGACCCAGTCGCCCTCGGCGGAGCCGTAGAGCCAGTCGCGGGCGGCGTCGATGGTGGCCGATGCGGCGGACGCCGCGGACGAGGAGCCCCTGGCGTCGATGATCGCGGCACCGCGCTTGGCCACGGTGGGGATGAAGTCGTTCTCCAGCCAGGCCTGGTCGTTCACGACCTCGAAGGCGTTCTTGCCGGCGATCTCGGCGTGGAAGATGTCGGGGTACTGGGTGGCGGAGTGGTTGCCCCAGATGGTCATCTTCGCGATGTCGGTGACCGGGGCGCCGGTCTTCGCGGCGAGCTGCGAGATGGCGCGGTTGTGGTCGAGGCGGGTCAGCGCCGAGAACCGCTCCTGCGGGATGTCGGGGGCGTTGTTCATCGCGATCAGCGCGTTGGTGTTGGCCGGGTTGCCCGTGACGCCGATGCGTACGTCGTCCGCGGCGACCTGGTTGAGCGCCTTGCCCTGGGCGGTGAAGATCGCGCCGTTCGCCTCGAGCAGGTCGCCGCGCTCCATGCCCGGGCCGCGGGGGCGCGCGCCGACGAGGAGGGCGAGGTTGACGCCGTCGAAGATCTTCTCCGGGTCGTCACCGATCTCGACACCGGCCAGGCCGGAGAACGCGCAGTCGTCGAGCTCCATGACGACGCCCTCGAGGGCCTTCAGCGCGGGGGTGATCTCGAGCAGCCGGAGCTCGACGGGCCGGTCGCCGAGCGCACCGCTGGCGAGGCGGAACAGCAGGCTGTAGCCGATCTGGCCGGCGGCGCCGGTGACCGCCACCTTGAGGGGTGTTGAGCTCACGGGGACTCCTTGGGAGGAACGGGTCGATTCGGCTCCCGACGCTAGCAGCGGCGATCGGCGCCCGCGACGGGAGGGTTCAGCATCCCTTCAGCATCTCTGCGTCATCCTGTTCCCCATGACCACACGGACCTCACGCGGCACCCGACGCACCCGCCGTACGGCGTCCCGCGCCGCGGGCGCCCTGCTGCCGCTGCTCGTCGCGCTCCCGCTGCTCGCCGCCTGTGGCTCCGCGCCGGAGACCAGCGCCCCCTCGGGCGTCGACGGCCTGGAGATCCCGACCCCGTCACCCGACCCGAAGGACTTCGTGGACCTGATCGACAACACCTACCTGCCGCTGGCGCCGGGTTCGGTCTGGAAGTACCGCACCACCTCCACCGAGGGGCCCGAGACCAACGTCGTGACCGTCACCAACCGGACCCGGGTGGTCGCCGGGGTCACCACCACCGTGGTCCACGACGTCGCGCGCGACGGCCGCGGGCGGATCATCGAGGACACGTGGGACTGGTACGCCCAGGACACGGCCGGCAACGTCTGGTACTTCGGGGAGGACACCACGGCCTACGACGACGGGAAGGCCAGCACCGAGGGCTCGTGGGAGGCCGGCGTGAACGGGGCCCAGGCCGGGCTGGCGATGCCGGCCGACCCACGGGTGGGGGACGGCTACGCCCAGGAGCACGCGCCCGGGGTCGCCGAGGACCGCGGCGAGGTCCTCGCCGTCGACGACACGGTCAGGATCCCGTTCGGCGCGTTCCAGGACGTCGTGCGCACCGAGGACACCACGCCGCTGGAGCCGGACCTCGTCGAGAACAAGTTCTACGCGCCCGGCGTGGGGGTGGTGATGGAGCGGACCGTCCAGGGTGGCGACGAGCGGGTCGAGCTGGTCGCCTTCACGTCCGGCTGACCCCCGCTGACCCGGCACAGGATGTGCCGACTCGCCGACGGTCCGGGGTGGTGACCCGGCACAAGATGTGCCG
>NZ_SDKM01000041.1 GCF_004519545.1 Nocardioides guangzhouensis | reverse complement strand
CTGGTCACCGACCTGACCCTGCTCGCGATGGTCGGCATCGTCGACCCGCCACGGCCGGAGGCGAGGGCCGCGATCGCCGAGTGCCACTCGGCCGGGATCCGGGTCCGGATGATCACCGGCGACCACGCCACCACCGCCGCCGCGATCGCCAGGGAGCTCGGCATCGAGGGGCGGGCGATGACCGGCACCGAGTTCGCGGCGATGAGCGACGACGACCTGCTGGCCCAGCTCGACGACATCGGGGTGATCGCCCGGGTGGCGCCCGAGGACAAGATCCGGCTGGTCCAGCTGCTCAAGCGCTCCGGCAACGTGGTCGCGATGACCGGCGACGGGGTGAACGACGCCCCTGCGCTCAAGGCCGCCGACATCGGCGTCGCGATGGGCATCACGGGCACCGAGGTCTCCAAGGAGGCCGCGGTCATGATCCTCACCGACGACAACTTCGCCACCATCGTGAACGCCGTCTCCTACGGCCGGACGCTCTACGACAACCTGGTGAAGTACCTCCGGTTCCAGATGTCCACGCTGGTCGCCTACATCGCGATCTTCCTCGCCGCCGGCATCCTGGACATCGCCGGCGGGGTGCCGCTGAACCCGCTGCAGATCCTCTGGCTCAACATGGTCGTCGACATCCCGATCGCCATCGCGCTGGGGTTCGACCAGGCCACCAAGGGCCTGATGGAACGCCCGCCCCGACCCGTGGCCGCCCCCGTGCTCTCCCGCTCCAACTGGATCCGGCTGTGCGTCCAGGGCGCGATCATGACGATCGGCTCGCTGGTGGCCTACCAGGTCGGCGACGACCTGGACGGCGCCGTGGTCGCAGCGACCATGCTGCTCACCACGCTCTCCATCTTCCACGTCGTCGCCGGGCTCATGTCCCGCGACCAGGTCGGCACCATCTTCGACCGCGACGCCATGCCCGGCCTCGCCCAGCTGCGCCGCTACGGCATCGCCGTGCTCGCCATCATCGCGATCACCACCATCGACCTGCTCGAGAAGATCTTCGGCACCACCGAGATGGACGGCCAGCAGTGGGGCATCTGCCTCGCCCTGGCCGCCAGCCTGCTCGTGGTCGAGGAGGCCATCAAGTTCTTCCTGCGTCGCGGCTCGCGTCCCGCGGAGGAGACCCGTCCGGCCCCGACACCGGCCCAGCCGGCCCTGGCGGCTTGAGGACCGACGTGGCCACGACCGCCCCGCCCGAGACCGCCCGACCGCGGCGCTGGGGGCTGTGGATCGCCGGTGGGGGCTTCCTGCTGTTCCTGCTGCTCGGCACGGTGGTGTCGCTCGCGGGCCCCGAGTCGCCGGACTCCTCCGACAGCTGGTGGGTCTACCTCTCGGTCTTCCTGCTGGTCACCGCGGACGGCGTCTGCCCGGTCTTCCCCGGCGAGACCACGCTCAACACCGCGTCGACCCTCGCGGTCGACAGCAACCTCGTGCTCGGCTGGATCATGGTGGCCGGCGCGGCCGGGGCGATCTGCGGCGACTCCAGCCTCTACTGGCTGGCCCGCTCCACCAGCTCCTACTTCGCCCCCAAGCTCGAGGCCGCCCGCAGGAACGACCAGATCGACTTGGCGCTGCGGCTGATCGGCTCCAGCGCCCCCGCCCTGCTGATCTTCGGTCGCTACGTGCCGGGGATGCGGTTCGTGGTCAACGCGACCTTCGGGATCTCGGCGCACCCCTACCGACACTTCCTGCTCTGGTCCGCGGTCGGCGGCACCACCTGGTCGATCTTCACCTGCGGGCTGGCCTACGCCGTGGCGACCGTGCTCACCGGCTACCCCCTGATGGCGATCGTGGTCTCCGGCCTGGTCACCACCGTGGCCCTCACCGTCGTGTTCTTCATCGGACGCCGTCGGATCCGGGAGCTCGCGGCCAGCGCCCGGGAGGCGACGTGACCACCCTGCCCGGGGTGGCGTCCCCCCACCCGCCCCGACGGCACGCTCGCTCCGAGGGAGGAGGTGGCGCCATGCCCGGACCGGTCACCGCGGCACCCGACCCACCACCCGAACCGTCCCGAGCGCCCGCGCCGGCCGCGCCCCTCGCCGCGCCCGCGCTCGGCAGCCTGCTCGACGCCCTCTGCGACGTGCGGACCATCGAGCTCCAGCTCAGCCTCCCGGTGCGCGACCGCCGTCCCGCCAGCGACGCCCTCGGCCTCGACGCCCTCGAGCCCGAGGTCAGCGAGGTCGCGTTCGTGGACACCCCCGACCTGCGCCTGCTCCGCGGCGGCGTGGTGGTCCGTGCCCGCCGGACGCAGGACCGTCCGGCCGACCTCACCGTCACCCTGCTCTGGGCGGACCCCGCCTCGCTGCCGCCCGAGCTCCGGCGGCTCCCCGGCTTCCGGGTCGACGTCGACGTGCGACCCCGCGGCTACGCCTGCTCGTGCTCGCTCGAGGTGCCGGTCTCCGACCGCACCATGGAGGCGGTCCTGAGCGGCGACCTCCCGGCGTACCAGGTGCTGACAGCGCACCAGCGCCGCCTCGTCTCCGCACACGCCCCGGTCGACGTCGCGACGTACGGCCTGGCCGTGCTCGGTCCCACCCACGTGCTCACCCACCGGCTGGCGGCGCCGGGCCTGAAGCGGGGCCTGGTCGCCGAGCGCTGGTTCCTGCCCGGCGGGTCGCGGTGCCTGCACCTGTCGGCGCGCTGCAGGCCGGCCAAGGTGCTGCGGACCGCCACCCGCGTCGACGCCTACCTGACCGCCCACGGCGTGGTGCCGACGCCCGCGCCCGAGACCACCACGCGGTCGGCCCTGGCCGCCCTCGCCGGGAGGCCCAAGCCGCCCGGTCCCCCACAGCCCGCAAACACACGGCGGCACGGGACCGCCTCAGGGAGGAGCCCAGCATGACGACCTTCACGGTCTGGAAGTTCGACACCGTCGACGGGGCCAAGCACGCAGCCAAGGAGCTGCGTCGTGCCCAGACCGACGGCCTGGTGACCATCGTCGACCACGCCGTCGCCGAGTGGCCGGAGGGCAAGTCCCGTCCGGACATCGACCACCACCACGACGACACCGCGCGCGGCGCCGGCTGGGGAGCCCTCTGGGGCCTCATCGGCGGGGCGCTCTTCATGGTGCCGCTCGTCGGCGTGGCCGCCGGAGCGGCGATCGGTGCCCTGGCCAAGGCCACCGAGGACGCCGGCATCACCAAGGAGCAGCTCCAGACGATCCGCTCCGAGCTGACCGAGGGCACCTCGGCGCTGTTCCTGGTCACCGAGAACGCCGACCTGGACCGGCTCGGCGAGCGGCTCCGCGGCGTGCACTCGAAGCTGCTGACCACGAACCTCACCGACGCCGAGCGGGCGACCCTGCTGGAGACGTTCGGCGGTGGCTGAGGCGCGGCCGGACGCCCAGACGTCCGACCCGCTGGGGCTGGTCAGCGGCGCTGAGGGACTGCTGACCGGCACCGTGGTGTGCGCGTCCGTCATCGCGTACGGCGCGGGCAAGTTCGAGACCACGGGGCAGCTGAGCATCGCGATCCTCGGCACGGCGTTCGTCTACTGGCTCGCCCACCTGCACGCCGCGACCATCGGGAGCGCGGTCACCCACCGCCACCACCCGCTGGTCGCCTTCCGGGTCGGCCTGCGGGAGACCTGGCACGTGGCCGGTGCGTCCGTGCTGCCGCTGCTCGTGCTGCTGGTGACCCACCTGCTCGGCGCCGACCTCGAGGCCTCGGCCTGGACGGCGCTCACCGCCACGATCGGGCTGCTCACGCTCTACAGCTACCTGGCTGGGTCCCGGGCCGGCCTCGACACCTGGGGACGGATCGCGAGCGCCTCCGCAGGCCTGGCCCTCGGCCTGCTGGTGATGCTGCTCAAGGTCGCCCTGCACTGAGACCCGAGCCCGACGACCGCCTCAGCGCCCGCGCCGTCGGGAGCTGCGGCGAGCATGAGCGGACTTCGGCCTGAGCGACCGCGGACGAGGATCGCCGACACCGTCGGTCAGACGATGCTTGGTTGGCAGGCGCCGGAGCGGAGACTGCGGCGCCCTGCCGACCAAGCGGTCACGCGGGTGGTCAGTGGACCGGGTCAGCGTGCCGGGGCCATCTTGTGATCGGCGCCTGTGCTGGCGAGGGCGCCGAGCAGCACGGCCAGCCCGCCCATCACCAGGCCCACGACGAAACCCGACTCGTCGGTGAGCAGGGCGATGAATGCGGCCACGACGTTGGCCGCGCCGACCCCGATCACGGCGGGTCGGCCCCAGGTCCGGTCCAGGGCGAGACCCGCGGCCGCGGCGGCGCCGACCACCGCGAGGGTCACGCCGGCGATCCGGATCCAGGTGGTCTGGTCCTCGGCCAGCGCGGTGCCGAGGTTCATGAGGACGAAGAGACCGGTGACCGCCACGGCGGCCCAACGGATGAGGTTCATGGGGATGCCTCCTGTGAGGAGTGGGTTCGGACCTCACCAACGTGTGGCCTGAACGGCACCCGCGCACAGGGGTCGCGGTCACCGGGGGTGTGCCCGAGATCCCGGCAACCCGGGAACCGGTTCCCGGGGTCGAGGAACGCGGAGCATTGCCACCGGGTGGTCTACAGGGCAGGCTCGCATCATCGTGCGAGCCGAGGCCGTCAGGGACCAAGCCCTGCGTCACGCCACCGCATGGGCGGTGCTGGTGATGACGCTGAGCAGCGCCGCCTTCCTGGCCTACCTCGCCCTGTACCGGGCCGCGCCGGCCGACGGGCTGCCGAGGGTCGAGATCCTCTACGCCGCCTGCCAGGTGCTGCCCTACGGCCTGGTCGGCGCCGTCCTCGTGGCGAAGCGGCCGGACCTCCCGTTCGGCTGGCTGCTCTCCCTGGCGGCGTTGAGCCTGGTGATCATGGTGGCGGTCATGGGGCCGGCGATCTGGGCGCTGGAGACCGGCCACGGCAGTCAGCTCGCGGTCTGGGGACTCACCGTCGGGGCACTGGCGTTCGTGCCGGTCGCGCTCCAGGGCCTGATCAACGTGCGCTTCCCGTCAGGACGGCCCAGCGGCCGGGCCGGACGTCTCCTCGACCGGGTGCTGTGCTGGGGCATCGTGCTGGTCCTCGTCGCCGGCATGCTCGGCGACACCACCATCGGGGCGGTGTACCCCGACGGCGTGCCCGGCGGCGCCGAACGGTTCGTCGACGGCACCCCGGTAGTGGCGGTCGGCAATGCGCTCAGCCTGGCGGTGCCGGTGGTCATCCTGCTCGGGGTCCTCGCCGGGCTCGGCGTCGTGGTCCGGTGCGTGCGGGCCGAGGGCCTGGAGCGCAAGCAGCTGGAGTGGCGCGCAGCCGGCGTGGTCGCCGCGCTGGTGATGTTCCCGTTCGCCGTCACCGACGGGCTCCCGGACTGGGTGGCCGGCGTCGAGCCGCTGCTGTTCGTGGCGACCCTGGCGGTTCCGGTGCTGCGCTACGACCTGTGGGCGATCGACACCCTGATCCGGCGCTCCGCGTCCTACACGTTGGGCGCGGGAGCCTCCGGCACCGTGTTCGAGAACCTGGTGCGCGCGGTCGCGGAGATGCTCCGGCTCCCCTTCGTCGCGGTGCTCCACCGCGACCGGGTGCTGGCCTCCTACGGCTACGAGTGCGGTCGGCTGGAGCGGTGGCCGCTGGTCGACCACGGTGAGCAGGTCGGCACCCTGGTCGCCGCACCCCGCCGCGGCCTGAGCGCGCTCGACGCGCGAGACCGGCAGGTCCTGGCGACCGTGGCCCAGCTCGTCGCCGGGTCCGTGCGGGCCGAGGCGCTCACCGCCGACCTGCTCGACGCGCGGCAACGCATGGTCTCCGCGCGTGAGGAAGAGCGCCGCAGGCTCCGGCGAGAGCTGCACGACGGGCTCGGGCCGCTCCTGACCGGCCTCGGCCTCAACCTCGACGCCGCCCAGTCCTACCTCCAGCGGGACCCGGCCCGCGCCGCGAGCTGTCTGGGGAACGCCAAGGAAGCATCGGCGCTCGTCATCGGCAGCCTGCGCGAGGTGGTCTACGGGCTGCGGCCCCCCGCGCTCGACGACCTGGGCCTGGTCGGCGCGCTCCGGCTGCAGGTCAACCGGATCGCCGGCGACGCTGGAGTGTCCCTGGAGCTACAGGCCCCCGACCGGCTTGCGCTACCGGCGGCCGTGGAGGTCGCGGCGTTCCGCACCGTCGTGGAGGCCGTCACCAACGCGGTCCGGCACAGCAGCGGGAGCCGCATCACCGTCGAGATCGTCCCCGGCCCCGATGACCTGACCGTCACCGTCTGTGACGACGGCGCCACGACCGAGCCCTGGCGGCCCGGGGTCGGGCTCACCGGCATGCGGGAGCGTGCCGCCGAGCTCGGCGGCACCTTCCGGGCAGGCCCGACCCCCGAGGGTGGACGCATCAGCGCCGCGTACCCGTTGACGAGGGTCCCGGCGTGATCGGCGTGGTCCTCGCCGACGACCATCCGCTGGTGCGGCAGGGACTGCGCGCCGTGATCGAGACGACCGACGACATCGAGGTGGTCGCGGAGGCCGAGGACGGCAATGACGCGGTCCGGTTGTGCGTGGAGCACCGTCCCGACGTCGTCCTCATGGACCTGCAGCTGCCCGGCCTGCACGGCATCGAGGCCACCCGGCAGGTCCGTCGGGGCGCACCCGAGACCGTCGTGCTCGTGCTCACCATGTTCGACGACGACGACACGGTCCTCGCCGCCATCTCCGCCGGTGCCGCCGGCTACCTGCTCAAGGGCTCCGGCGGCGCCGACATCCTCGCCGCCGTACGCTCGGCCGCAGCCGGCCAGGCTGTCTTCGGCGCTGACCTCACCGAGCGGGTGCGTGGCTGGATGGACGGACGACCACGCGCCGGCGCACCCCCGTTCCCCGAGCTCACCGACCGGGAACGCGACATCCTGGACGGCGTGGCAGCCGGCCTCACCAACGCCGAGATCGGCCAGCGGCTCTTCCTGGCGCCCAAGACCATCGCCAACAACCTCAGCACCATCCTCGACAAGCTCCACGTCTCCCACCGCACCGAAGCGATCGTCAAAGCCCGCGAAGCCGGCCTCGGAAGAGGCTGACCCGGCCGACGTCGCCGGGTGCAGACGACGACCCACGCGGCGACCGGTGGGCCCGCTCATGGCCGATGTCGGGTGGCGACGGTGGGCCTTCTTCGGTGACCGATCGAAGTCCAGTTCGGGGCGAGGCAGCCCAGTCGGCCCGGAATCTCGTGACGGCCGTCAACTGGTGGGACTCCGCGTTCAACAGGTGGTCGAGTAGTCGATGGAGAACCGGGCGCTCACGTCGCCCTGCCGAACGCTCCGGATCGTCTCCAGGTCGAAGCTGTGGAAGGTTCCGGTGCAGGAGACCCCGTTGCCGTCCAGAGGCACCGCGACCACGGCACCGTTGACCACTTCCTGGAAGCGCAACGCCGGGATGGTGTTGCCGTCATCGTCGGTCCGGGCAGTCAGGTGCGTGGCTCCCACCGCCCACCCGGCTGACGTATCCCCCGATCAGGCCACGTGACCTCGGCCACGGCCGCCACGACAGGTATCGACCTGCCGGGCCGTTCCTTGTCACCCCCGTGGGCCGCGACCACACTGAAAATCGGGGACGCGGCAACCCTGCCGCCCGGCCCGAAGGAGCCCTCATGGCCGAACTTCTCATTCTCGACTTCGACGGCGTCGACGAGGCCGACTACGCCAAGGTCAACAGCGCGCTCGGCCTGGACCCGGAGACCGGTGCCGGTGACTGGCCAGCAGGCCTGATCACCCACGTGGCGGGTGTCTCGGACGCCGGCCACGGCTACGTGGTCGAGGTCTGGGAGTCGCAGCAGGCCCAGGCGGACTTCATGAGCTCACGCCTGGGTCCCGCGATGGGGACGGGGGGCGTCTCGGCCGTCCCGCAGGTGACCTGGGCCCGCGTGATGGGTCATCACAACCCGGGTCTCTGACCCGACCCACCGGGTTCGCCGGCTCAGAGCCGGCGCAGCATCGCCCGCATCCGGTCGATCTCGGCCTGCTGCCCGGTCTGCACGTCGGCGGCGATCTCGCTGACCTGCACGTCGCTGCCGTCGACGGCGACGGTCTGCGCCATGCTCACCGCACCCTGGTGGTGGGCGATCATGCGGCGCAGGAACATCCTGTCGAACGCGGTCCCGTGCAGCCGGCCGAGCGCCTCGAGCTGCTCGTGGGTGAGCATCCCCTGCATCTCCATGTGCCCGTGCTTGCCGTGGTCGTAGTGCTCGGCGTCCTCGCCCTTCTTCGGCACCTCGATGTCCCGGGTCTGCAGCCACGCGCTCAGGGTCAGGATCTCCGGGCCCTGCGAGCCCTCGATCCGGCGGGCCAGGGCCTTCACCGCCGGGCTCCTCGCGTGCGTGCGCGCCAGCGCCGACATCTCCAGCGCCTGCGCGTGGTGCGGCACCATCATCTGCACGAACGCCACGTCCGGGTGGTTCCAGTCGGCGCCCTCCGGGACGTCCTCCGGCCCGATCGTCGAAGGCTCGTCCCCCGGCTTTCCGGGCTGCAGGATCGTGATCTCGTCCCCGTCCTTCGCGGACCGGTCGTCCGGGTCGGCGTCGGCGGTGCACCCGGTGATGAGCAGGGTCCCGGCGAGGACAGTGACGAGGACAGTGGCGAGGGAAGGGCGTACGGCGCGGCGGGCCGGTCGGCGACGTGCCTGGTGGAACGACGTGAGAAGCACCCGAGTGTCTCCTGGAGTCGGTGGACGGTTCTACCGTGCAGAAGTGGAAGCGTTTGCGTAAGCGCTTTACAGCCGCACCCGGAACACGGTACGACAGTCCCGGAACACGGACATGACACCTCATCTCGGGAAGGTTCATCCATGCGACCCACATCCCCCGTGCCCGGGCGCTCACGAGGAGCCCGCATAGCGGCCGCAGCCGTCCTCGCCGTCGCCCTCGGTGCCACCACCGCCCCGGTCGACGCACACGACGGGAAGCACGACAGCCAGGAGTCCACCCAGGCGACCCAGCAGGAGACCCTCTGCCCGCCGGCCAAGGAGAAGCGGCTGAAGGACGCCGGTGACCGGTTCGCCGCGGCGTGCCAGCCCGGCAACGACTTCGCAGGACTCGACGACAGCAATGCGGCCCTCGCGCAGGGCGAGACAGCCGGCTCCAAGAACATCGAGCTGATCGCGAACATCCCCAAGCAGGGCGCGTTCGCGAACGACTCGGCGCTCAACAGCGACCTCGCCTTCAAGGGCACGTACGCCTTCGCCGGCAACTACAACGGCCTGATGGTCTACGACATCTCCCAGCCGCAGAAGCCGCGCATCGTCACCCAGGTCGTCTGCCCCGGCTCGCAGAACGACGTGTCGGTGTACGGCGATCTGCTGGTGCTCAGCGTCGACTCCAGCCGGAGCGACGACTCCTGCAACAGCGTCGCCCAGCCGGCCTCGGAGAAGAGCTCGTGGGAGGGCATCCGGGTCTTCGACATCAGCAACCCGGCCGCCCCGCGCTACGCCGCCTCCGTCGAGACCAGCTGCGGCTCCCACACCCACACGCTCGCGCCGACGAAGAACGGCAAGGACCTCTACGTCTACGTCTCGTCGTACTCGCCCAACGCGGCGTTCCCGGACTGCCAGCCCCCGCACGACCAGATCAGCGTGATCAAGATCCCGACCGCCTCGCCCGACGACGCGGCACTGGTCGGCACCCCGGTCCTGTTCCCGGACGGCGGCAACCCGGGCGGCAACGGCTCGTCGACCACGAGCGGCTGCCACGACATCACGGCGTACCCCTCCAAGGACATCGCCGCCGGCGCCTGCATGGGTGACGGCATCCTGATGGACATCTCCGACCGCGAGCACCCGGTGGTCACCGAGCAGGTCCGCGACACCACCAACTTCGCGTTCTGGCACTCCGCCACGTTCAACAACGCCGGCACCAAGGTGGTGTTCACCGACGAGCTCGGCGGCGGCGGTGCGCCGACCTGCAACCCGACCACCGGCCAGGAGAAGGGCGCGGACGGGATCTACGACATCGTCGACGGGCAGCTCGTGTTCAAGAGCTACTTCAAGATCCCGCGGACCCAGTCCAACACCGAGAACTGCGTGGCCCACAACGGCTCGCTGATCCCGGTCAAGGGCAAGGACATCATGGTCCAGGCGTGGTACCAGGGCGGCATCTCCGTCTGGGACTTCACCGACTCCGCCAACCCGAAGGAGATCGGCTGGTTCGACCGCGGTCCCTACAACGAGGCGGCGCTGACCATCGCCGGCGCCTGGTCGACGTACTACTACAACGGCTACATCTACTCCAACGAGATCCAGCGAGGGTTCGACGTCTTCGACCTGCGTGACCCGCGCACGGCCCCGGCGAAGAAGGTCCGGATGGACCTCTTCAACCCGCAGTCGCAGCCGTCGTACAACGGCTGACGTCAGCGACGGAACAGCCCCACCGAGCGGAGGCCCCCGGGAGCGCCCGGGGGCCTCCGCGCGTCCGCACCCTCTGCGGACGAGGCGAACAGAGCGTGGAGGACGGCCACCGCCACGGCCGCGAACGCGACCGACACCAGCGAGAGCATCACGACGGTGCCGGTCGAGGCGAGCGGGTCGTCGCGGACCAGCATCGCCACGCCCATGGCCGCGACCGACGGCGGGACCAGGGCGAACCACCCGAGCACGGCGTACGGCGCGCGCCGCCCGGCCGGGGTGTCGCGCAGCGTGGTGACGCCGGCAGCCACCGTCAGCGGCACCACGCAGCCGAGGTCGAGCAGCACGATGGACCAGAAGAAAGTGGGCTCGTCGGCGTACTCGGCGGTGAGGCGGTGCCCCTGTCCGGCGCCGGCGAGGAGGTCGGCGTACCGCGAGACGACAAAGGCGGCCAGGCCGAAGGACAGCCATGCCAGCCACCGTCGCCGCGACGGCGTCGGAGCCGGCGTCGGGCGGTCCCGGGCCAGCGACCAGGCACGGAGCACCAGCCCGCCGGCGAGGCCGCTGACGGCCACGTGGAACAGCGCCACCGCGGAGTAGGTCGGGTACTCCGGCCCCACGACGTACTGGACGAACATGTACGCCGCGTACGCCGCGGGGCCGAACGCCAGCAGCGGTGCGGCCGGGTGGTCCCGGAGCGCGAGGATCCCGGACCAGACGGCCCACGGGACCACGAGCAGCAGGGTCACCACCTCGAGCCCGATCATCTGGTTCACCAGCGACTCCGAGACCGGGTAGTCCACGACGTCGAGGCCCAGCGGGCCGAGCACCGAGCTGACCACCAGCAGCGCGGCCAGCACGATCATGAGCACGCCGAAGCCCAGCGGCGGTCGCCGTCGTACGTCGCTTCCGCTGGTGCCTGCCATGTCTGCTCCTCGGTTCCACGCTCGGCCGGCTCACCGATGCCGACAAGGGCCAGTGGTCCGCGCGGCGGTTGTCAAATGACCCGTTTCGGGGGGTCCGGGTTGGCAACCGCCACGCGACAATTCCGGTCGTGAGCACTGGAGAGCAGCTGGTCTTCCTGCTGGTGATCGGCGGACGCTTCGTGCTGCCCCTGTTCATCCCGCGCTTCCCGCTGCCGGCGATCATCGCCTGCCTGGTCCTCGACGGCGTCGACCAGACGATCTTCCAGAGCATGGGCTACGACCCGCCGGGCTACCAGGGCTACGACAAGGCGATGGACGTCTTCTACCTGGCGATCGCCTACATCTCGACCCTGCGCAACTGGCAGCAGCTCGGGGCGTTCCGGATCGGGCGGTTCCTGTACTTCTACCGGCTGGTCGGCGTGGTGTCGTTCGAGCTCAGCCAGGTGCGGGCGCTGCTGCTGATCTTCCCCAACACGTTCGAGTACTTCTACATCGCCTACGAGGCGGTGCGCACGCGCTGGAACAACCGGCGCTTCTCGTTCCGCTGGTGGCTGTGGTGCGCCGGCCTGATCTGGGTGTTCGTGAAGCTGCCGCAGGAGTGGTGGATCCACGTCGCGCAGCTCGACTTCACCGAGTTCATGGCCGACAACGCGTGGGCGCCGCCGCTGCTGCTGGCGCTGATCGTGGTCGCGGCCCTGATCCTGTGGTTCGTGGTCCGGCCGCGGCTGCTGCCGGCCGACTGGTCGTTCAAGATCGCCGCCGACCCGCTGCCGCCCTCGATGGACACCGCGGAGGAGCAGGCCGAGTGGCACGCCCGCTTCGGCAGCATGCGGTCGTGGGCCACGGTCGAGAAGGTGGTGCTGGTCGGGCTGATCTCCGTGGTCTACGGCCAGGTCCTGCCGGGCATCGACTCCTCACCGCTGCAGCTGTTCATCGGCGTCGGCGCGGTGGTCGTGGTCAACGCCGGCTTCACCCTCTTCATGGCCCGCCGCTCCCGCACCATCGCCTCGCTCGGCTGGGCGTTCCTGGCCCGGCTGGCTGCCAACGTGGCGCTGGTGGTGGCCGCCGAGCTCCTGGTCGGCGCCGGCCGCCCGGGCGACGTCGACGCCCCGACCCTGCTGTTCTTCCTCGGCCTGATCAGCCTGATCACCACCCTGCACGACCGCTGGCGGCCGGTGCTCGCGGTGCGGGTCATGGCGGAGCGGGCCGAGAAGGCCGCGTCGTCCGCCTGAGGGTTGTCCGCCTGAGGAGGGGGTGGGCACCCTCCTCAGGCGGAGGACCGGCTTCCTCCGCGGGGTGGTGCGTGCCAGCATGAAGGCGTGGGCTCGCGCATGGTGGGGCGCGACGGGCAGCTGGAGGCGCTGCGGCGGC
This sequence comes from Nocardioides guangzhouensis, assembly GCF_004519545.1. Classification (GTDB taxonomy): domain Bacteria; phylum Actinomycetota; class Actinomycetes; order Propionibacteriales; family Nocardioidaceae; genus Nocardioides; species Nocardioides guangzhouensis. Next base: position 28,526 of record NZ_SDKM01000041.1, on the reverse strand, counting down.
TGACGTCGGCGGCGCTGGCCGGGGAGCCCGCGGCAGCGCTCGTGACCGGCGAGGCGGGCATCGGCAAGACCCGCCTGGTCGCCGAGCTGGTGCACGAGCTCGGGCACCGCGACGTCCTCGTTGCCCGCGGGCAGTGCACTGCGGGGAGTCGGGCCGTCCCCCTCGGTCCCCTGCTCGACGCGCTGCGGGACCTGCGCCGTTCGCTCGGCCCCCAGGCGTTCGCTGAGCTCGCCGGCGGCCGCCTGCCCGAGGTGCAGCGGCTGCTCCCGGAGCTGGCTCCCCGCGCACGGCAGGACGGTCCCGGGGTGGGCGCCGCGCAGGTGCTGGCGGCCACCTCCGGCCTGCTGCGCGAAGCCGCCGCAGCGCGACCGATGGCCCTGGTGATCGAGGACCTGCACTGGTCTGACGAGTCGAGCCGCGACGTGGTCGACCACCTGGTCCGCAGCATGCGGAGCGAGCGCCTCGCCGTGGTGATCACCGTGCGCACGGACGACCCCGCGTACGACGAGGTCCGCGGCTTCCTCGCCGAGCTCGCCGGCCTGCCGAGCATGCAGCGCATCGACCTGCCCCGGCTCGGCGCGGACGACGTCGCCGCCCAGGTGCAGGACCTGTTGTCCGACGGCGCCGGCGGCGCGGCCGCGGACGTGGACCGGATCCTGACGCTGTCCGGCGGTATCCCCCTGCTCGTCGAGGAGCTCGTCGCGGCCGACTCCACGGACGTCGACGAGCTGGCGGTCCGGCTGCTCGGCCACCGGGTGGCCCGGCTCTCCCCGTCCGGGCAGGCAGTGGTGCGCGCGGCGGCGCTGGCCTCGGTAGACGCCCGCCCGGGCGACCTGGCGGACGTCGTCGACCTCGCGCCTGACGAGTTCGACCGCGGGCTGGCCGCGGCCGTCTCCGGTGGAGTGCTGGTCCGCAGAGGCCCGACCGTGCAGTTCCGCCACGCGCTGCTGCGGGAGGCGGTGATCGCGGACCTCCCCCTCTCCGAGGCACGCCGGATCCACCTCGGCTGGGCCCGGTGCCTCGAGCCGGTGACGAGGTCCCTCCTGGAGGCCGTCGCCGTGGCCCACCACCTGACCGAGGCGGACCGACCCGGACCAGCGCTGCGTGCGTGGCTGCGCGCTGCCGACGAGGCCGGCCGGATCTCCGCCTACCCCGAGCAGGTCCGCATGCTCCGGGAGGCCGCCGACCTGTGGCCCCGGGTGCCCGACGGCGAACGTCCCGAGGGGGCCGACCTCGCCGACGTGCTCACGTGGGCGGCGGAGAGTGCGCTGCTCGGGATGGCCCGGCAGCAGGTCGTGCGCGACCTCGTGCAGGACGCGCGCAAGGCCCTCCCCGACGGCGCAGAGGACGCTCGACGCGCCTGGCTCACGGTCCTCTGGGACCAGAGCCTGTGGCACGACGACGACCACCTCGACTGGGAGCAAGCCATCGCCACGGCGGGCGACATCCCTCCGGACCCACCGAAGCGGAGGATCCTGACCTGTCTGTGGGTGGCCCGCGCCTGCCGGCGCAAGGCGCGGCTGGACGAGGCGCAGCGGTACGCCGCCGAGGCCATCGCGCTCGCCCGGTCGACGGGTGCTCCCGCCCTCGTCGTGCGCGCCAACACGACCCTGTCCTACGTGGAGTCCGCCCTGGGTCACCACGACGTCGGCATCTCTACCGCCCGCGAGGCCGTCCGCGTGGCCGAGCAGCTCGATGACCTGGATGCCCTGACCGAGGCCCTCCAGGTCCTCTGCATCGTGCTGTGGAACGCGGGTGAGGACGAGGAGAGCGCTGCCCTCTCAGCGCGGCTCGTCGACCTGCTCGGCGGCGACCGACCCGGCCCGCTCCCGGCATGGTGGGGCATGGCCGTCGCCAACCTGGCCGAGGCCTGCATCGACGACGGCCGCTGGGACGAGGCCGAGCTCCTCATCCAGCGGGTCGCCGACCATCGAGACCTGCCCGAGTACGCCTTCTGGGCCGCTGCCAGGCTCCGTGACCACCTTGCCGCCTGGCGCGGGCGGCCGGAGCCCGATCGCTCTCAGAATCCGCGGCCCCCGCACCGGGGTTCCATGGAGAACACCGACGTCGACGACCTGCTGGCCTTCCTCTACACCTACGCCGACATCGCATCCCTGCGCGGGGACATCGTCACGACCCGGCCCTTGATCGCCAGGGCGCTGGCCGCTGACCACGCGGCGATGCTCCCGGGGCTCCTCCACCCGCTTCTCGTGGTTGCGGCACGCACCGAGGCCGATGCCGCGGCCGGCGGCGCTGACCCCGAACCCGAGGCGGGACAGTGGATCGTCGACCGGGTCCTGCGGCTGCTCGAGGTCGCGCCGCCCCGATGCGCCCGCGACGAGGCGTCGGTCGCAACGGTCCGCGCCGAGCTGGCACGCCGCGCCGGCGAGGACGATGCCACGACGTGGGACGACGTCGTCGCACAGTGGCGCGAGCTCGCGTTCCCCCACCGGCTCGGCTGGGCCCTGCTCCGTGCAGGTGCCGCCCATGCCTCCGAGGGCGACCCGACCGAGGCCCGTCGCCGGCTCGCCGAGGCCCTCGTGATCGCGGACGGCCTCGGCGCCGTCCCGCTCCGCGAGGCCGTCCTCGCGACGGGACGACGGGCGAGGCTCCGGCTGGCGCCGACCAGCGTGTCGGCCGCCGAGCTCGGGCTGACCGACCGCGAGCTCGAGGTCCTGCGACTCCTCGCGACCGGCGCCAGCAACGGGGCCATCGCCCGGGAGCTGTTCATCTCGCCGAAGACGGTGTCGGTGCACGTCTCCCACATCCTGGCCAAGCTCGGCGTCGCCACGCGCGTCGAAGCGGCGGCCGCCGCCTACGCGAGCGGGGTCCTCGACGGGCAGTCGTCCGCCTGAGGAGGGGTTGTGCACCCTCCTCAGGCGGACGACCCTCAGGCGGTGCCGAAGAACGTCGCCAGCGCCGGCACCCGCCTGATCACGAGCTGGTCGAGCGCCAGCACCACCAGCAGCGACAGCCCGAACAGCGGCAGGAGGACGCCGAGCGCGGCGATCCCGAGCGCCAGCAGCGGTGAGGACCGCAGTGGCATCCGGCCGCGCGGCGCCCCGAGTGAACCCGTGCCCCGCGGGCGGCGGCGCCACCACATGAGCGGGCCCGTCACGCAGGAGACGATCACCAGCACGCACATCAGCGCCGACCCCCAGAACGACCAGTGGCCGAGGCTGCGGCCCTCGTGCAGGCCGATCCCTTGGCTGACCACCTTCGCCAGCGTCGGGTAGTCGTCGAAGCCGTACGCCGACACCACCTCGCCGCCGTACCGGTCGACGTGCACGGTGCGCTCGTCGGACGGCGCGTCGAACGCGTAGCCGATCACCGAGAACACCCCGTCGTCGCCGGCCGGCAGCGCGACCGTCATCGGGTGCCGCAGGCCCTCGCCGTCCGCGACCTGGACCGCGGTGTCGAGGTTGGCCACGCTGCGCTCGTGCCCGTCCCCGTCCGACGACGGGACCTCGCTGCCGCCCTGCGCCCACGGCACCTCGTGCGCGTGGCTGTGCGGGAGCGACTCGTCCAGCGTCGAGTGCGGGTCGGACGCGGCGCCCGGGTCGGTGCTCCACAGCGAGGACCCACGACCGGAGGCGATCTCCTGCGCCCGCTCCCCGAAGACGCCGGTCCACGGCAGCCCGGAGACCAGCAGCATCAGCAGGCCGATGCCCACCACCGAGCCGACGGCGGCGTGCCGCGAGCGCAGCCGGGCCCCCGGAGCCCGGCTGCGCCGGCGGGCCCGGCGGCCCTTGACGAGGAGGTAGTAGCCGGTCAGTGCCATCACGATCGCCCAGCAGGCACCCAGCTCCATCACCCGGTCGCCGAGGGTGCCGGACATCAGCTCGGCGTGCAGCCGGACCGCGGTCCCGGACAGTGTCGCGTCGAGGTCGAGGTCGCCGAGCACCTTGGCGCCGTACGGGTTCACGTAGACGTCGCGGGCCTCGCCCGCCGCGGTCACGACCGAGAACACGGTCGGCCGCCCCTCCTCGCGCGGCTCGGCCATCGAGAGCACCTCGGCGCCGGGGTGGGCCCGCTCGACGGCGGCGAGCTGGGCGGCGTACGGCTGCCGGATGGAGGCCGCCGAGGGCTGGTCGGCGTTCATCAGGTCCGGGTGGAGCAGGGGCTCGATCTGGAAGCGGAACAGGTAGATCAGGCCGGTGGTGGCCAGCACCAGCAGCACCGGCACCACCAGGAAGCTGGCGTAGAAGTGCCAGCGCCAGAAGGCACGGAACAGGCCGGAGCTGCGGCGGCGGTCGCGGGCGTCGGGTCGTTCGTCGCGCAGGGGTGCGCGCAGGTCGGTCATGGGTCTCTCCTCGAGAGGTCGCCGGGGAGCGCGAGCGGGCGCGGGCGCGCGTCAACGGCGCCGCGCCGGGTCGCGCGGGTAAGCGGGGGCGCCCGACCCGGGTCGGCCAGAGACAGGCTCGGGGGTCAGGCGGCGAGGAGGACCGGCGGGCCGCGGCGTACGACGGCGCGCGCGAGGTGGACCAGCCGGGGTGGCGGCTGGGGGCACCGGAGCGCCGGCACGACCGTGGGTACGGCGCACCCGACCGCCGGCGTCACGGCGATCGCCAGCAGCCGGGCGGCGCGCGGCAGGACCGCCCCGGCGGCGAGCGCGACCAGCGTCCAGAGGGCGTGCTCGCCGACCGCCAGCCAGAGGCCGACCAGGGCGGCGGCGGTGAGGTGCACCGCCATCATCGGCGCGTGCGCGCCGGCCAGGTCGGCGACCAGGTGCCGGAGCCCGGCGGGGAGCACCAGCTCGGTGTCGATGGTGCCGCCGGCGGCGGTCCGGGCCGCGTCGTACTGGTCGAGGAGGGAGCCGGTGCGCCGCCCGGAGGCGGCCGGGAGCGTCGGCTCGACGTGGCGAACCGGCGGGGTGGCGGCGACGGGGTCGCCGCGATGGCCGGCGGTGACGGTCAGCGCCGCGTGGATGAAGGTCTGGCCGCCGACGGTGAGCAGGACGACCCGGAGCGTGGAGGCCGGGCCGCCGAGCAGCGCCGCGACACCGACCGTGCACAGGCCGAAGACCACCACCTGGACGGCGGCCGAGGGCAGCAGCCCGCCGGCGTACCCGTGCGCCGCGACGCCGGTGGTCGTCGCGACCGCGGCCAGCGCGAGCGCGCGTGGCCACCGCAGCGAGGATCCTGGTCCCGGGGGCACCGGGTCATCCTGTCACGCAGGCCGGTGCCGGCCTCAGTTGAGGAAGCGGGTGCTGCGCGGGATCCCACCGCCGCGGTGCACCTCCTCGACCAGCTCCTGGAGGGCGGTGAGGGCGACGTTCTGGGAGAGCGGACCGAAGGAGACCCGGGCGACGCCGATCTCCTCGAGGCGGGCCAGCGACGGGTTGCCTGGGATCGCGATCATGGTCAGCCGCTGCGGACCGTAGGCGTCGACCAGGGTCTGGACCCCCTCCTCCTTCAGGATCGCGGGGACGAACACGACCGGGGCGCCGGCGTCGAGGTAGGCCTTGCCGCGCTCGACCGCCTCCTTCAGGTTGTCGGCCGGGTCCTTGTCGCGGCCGAGGTGGTAGGCGTCCGTGCGCGCGTTGAGCACGAAGTCGACTCCCTCGGACTCGGCGGCCTTCATGATCGCCTCGACCTGGCGGGCCGCCTCGGGCAGCGGCTTCATCTGGTCCTCGATGTTGGCGCCGACCACGCCGATGCCGATCGCCCGGCGCACGGTCTCGGCGGCGTCGCCGTAGCCGCCCTCGAGGTCGGCGGTGACCGGCAGGTCGGTGGCCTCGACGACCCGCCTCACCGCGTCCAGCATCAGGTCGACCGGGATGTTCTCGCCGTCGGGATAGCCGTACGCCGCCGCGATCGAGTGGCTCGCAGTGGCCAGGGCCTTCGTCCCCTCGACGCCGGCCACCACCCTGGCCGTGATCGCGTCCCAGACGTTCACCATGGTCAACAGCGTCGGGTCCTGGTGCAGGCGGAGAAGCTCGGTGCCCTTGGCGGCGGTGGTGGAGTCGGCCATCACGGTCCTCTCGTCGGGTCGGGCTCCCACCCTGTCAGTCCCAGAACACCCGGTCCACCACCGCCCGCGCCCGCCGGGTGGTGCGCAGGTAGTCGTTGACCATCGCGTCGGTCTCCCCCGGCCGGTAGCCCAGCACCACCGCCACCGCGGCCCGCTCCCGGACGTCGCGGGGCAGCTGGTCGGCCGGCTTGCCGCGGACCAGCGTGGCGGCGTTGCGTACGGCGCTCACCGACCGCCACGCCTGGGCCAGGACCTGCGCGTCGTCGGGCGCCAGCAGCCCGGCGTCGAGAGCGCCCTTCAGCGCGTCGAGGGTGCGGGGGGTGCGCAGCTGCGGGTGCCGGCCGGCGTGCCGCATCTGCAGCAGCTGGATCGTCCACTCGATGTCGGCGAGGCCGCCGCGGCCGAGCTTGAGGTGCAGGTGCGGGTCCGCACCGCGGGGCAGTCGCTCCTCGTCGACCCGGGCCTTGATCCTCCGGACCTCGATGACGTCGTCCTCGGAGATCCCCTTCTCCGGGAACCGCAGCGGGTCGATCAGCTCGGTGAACCGCCGGCGCAGGTCCTCGTCGCCGACCACCGCGTCGGCCCGCAGCAGCGCCTGGAACTCCCACGCCGCGGACCACTTCGCGTAGTACGCCGCGTAGGAGTCGATGGTGCGCACCAAGGGGCCCTGCTTGCCCTCGGGCCGCAGGTCGGCGTCGACCTCGAGCGGCGGGTCGGAGCCCGGCGCCGCGAGCAGCCGGCGGACCTCGTTGGCCACGGCATGGGCGTACGTCGAGGCGACCTGCGGTTCCGCGCCCTCGACCGGGTCGTGCACGAACATCACGTCGGCGTCGGAGCCGTAGGACAGCTCGAAGCCGCCGTACCGGCCCATCGCGACGACCGCGATCGCCGTGGGGACGGCGTCCAGCCCGCGCTGGGCGGCGACCGCCTCCCCGGCCACCGACAGCGTGGCCTCGAGGGTGGCGTCGGTGAGGTTCGAGAGCCCGGCGCCGACCGCGGTCACCTCGAGCTCGCCGACCAGCTCGCCGACCGCGATCCGCAGCAGCTCGCGGCGGCGTACGGCGCGGATCGCGCGCACCCGCTCCTCCGGAGTGTCCTGGCGGCCGGCCGCCGAGAGCATCTCGAGCATGAGCGCCTCCGACGAGAGCGGGGCGAGGTCGCCGCCCAGCACCCGCACCCCCTGCGGCTCGCGCTGGAGCAGGTCGGTGGCGTAGCGGGAGGTGGCCAGCACCCGCGCCAGCCGCTCGGCCACCTCACCCTCGTCGCGCAGCATCGCGAGGTACCAGTGGGTGGAGCCGAGCGCGTCGCTGATCCGCCGGAACCCGAACAGCCCCGCGTCCGGGTCGGGGGCGTCGGCGAACCACTCGAGCATGACCGGCAGCAGGGTGCGCTGGATGGCGGCGGTCCGCGACACTCCGGCGGTGAGTGCCTCGAGGTGACGCAGCGCGGCCGCCGGGTCCTGGTAGCCGAGCGCCGACAGTCGCTGCATCGCGGCCTCGGGCGAGAGCCGCACGCCTTCGCCGGGGATCCGGGCGACGGCGGCGAGCAGCGGGCGGTAGAACAGCTTCTCGTGCAGCCGGCGCACCTCGACCCGGTGGTGGCGCCACTCCTTGTCGAGATCGACGGCGGGCTCCCTGGTGTAGCCCAGCGACCGGCCGAGGCGGCGCATCGCGTCCTCGTCGTCGGGCACGACGTGGGTGCGCCGCAGCTGGAAGAGCTGGATCCGGTGCTCGAGCCGGCGCAGGAACGCGTAGGCCTCGTGCATGGACTGCCCGTCCTCCCGCCCGACGTAGCCGCCGGCGGTGAGCGCGGTCAGGGCGGAGAGCGTGGCCGGCACCCGCAACGTCTCGTCGGCGCGACCGTGCACGAGCTGCAGCAGCTGCACCGCGAACTCGACGTCGCGCAGGCCTCCGGAGCCGAGCTTGAGCTGCCGCTCGGCCTCCTGGGCGGGGATGTGCTCGAGCACCCGGCGCCGCATCGCCTGCACGTCCTCGACGAAGCCGTCGCGCTCGGCGGCCGACCACACCATCGGCGCGACCATGGCGACGTACTCCCGGCCGAGGTCGAGGTCGCCGGCCACCGGGCGGGCCTTGAGCAGCGCCTGGAACTCCCAGGTGCTGGCCCAGCGCTCGTAGTAGCCGCGGTGGCTGGCCAGGGTCCGCACCAGCGGCCCGGACTTCCCCTCGGGCCGCAGGGCCGCGTCGACCGGCCAGATCGTGCCCTCGGCGGTGTTGTCCGAGCAGACCTGCATGAGGTGCGAGGCGAGCTGGGTGGCGGCCCGCATCGCGGCGTTCTCGGGCGCGGCGTCGGCAGGTTCGAACACGAAGATCACGTCGACGTCGGACACGTAGTTGAGCTCGTGCCCGCCGCACTTGCCCATCGCGACCACCGCCAGCCGGGCACTGTCGGCGGCCTCCCCGACCCGGGTCCGGGCGATCGCGAGCGCACCCTCGAGGGTGCCGGCGGCGAGGTCGGCGAGCTCCGCGGCGATGTCGTCGACGCCGACGTGGTGGGTCAGGTCGCGGGACGCCATCCGGAGCAGGATCCGGCGGTACTCCACGCGCAGCGCGTCCACCGCCTCGCGGTCCGGGAGGGTCGAGGCCGGGGCGGGGTCGGCCGGGTCGGCGCCGACGGCCCGCAGCAAGGTATCCCGGACGGCGTACGCCGCGGGGCGGGTCGAGCCGAGCGTCGGGTCGGTGAGCTCCCGCCAGTGCTCCGGGTGCCGGTGCAGGTGGTCGGCCAGCGCGGTGGACGCGCCGAGCACGCAGAGCAGCCGCATCGCCGTGCCCTCGTCGTCGGCGAGCGCGGCCAGCATCCCCGGACCGTCGTCGCCGAGCCGCTCGACCAGCCGGACCAGCCCGTCGAGGGCCAGGTCGGGGTCGGCCGCGCGGCCCAGGATCGGCAGCAGCGCGAAGCCCGCCTCCCCCAGGCCGTCGAGCTCGGCGCGCGCGTGCTCCGCGTTGCGGAAGCCGGCGCGCAGCAGCCCGCCCTTGGTGGGCCGCTCGCCGTCCTCCTGCCCGGGAGCGCTCATGGGGCGGCCAGTGCCGCGAACCGCGCGACCACGGGCTGCCACGCCGCCTCGAGCTCGGTGGCGGCCTCCTCGATCCCGGCCAGCACCGCCGCCTGGTCGATGCCCTTCTCCAGGTGGTCGTCGCGATCGCCGTCCGCCCACGACTGGAGCACGGTGACGTCGACCTCGGGATGGCTCTGCACCCCCCAGACCGTGGCCGCGAACCGGATCGCCTGCGGCTCCTGCTCGGGGGTCGCGGCCAGCAGCGCGGCGCCGTCGGGCAGCACGGTCACGACGTCGCTGTTCCACTGGACGCCGCGCCGGGGCAGGGCGGAGCCGGCCAGCAGCGGGTCCTGTGCGGCCGGTGGCAGCCAGCCGTGCTCGATCAGCCCGACCTGCTGGCCGCGCGGGTTCTTCTCGACGGTGCCGCCGAGGGCGACCGCGATCAGCTGGTGGCCCAGGCAGATGCCGAGCGTGGGCAGCATCGTGTCGACGGCCTCGCGGATCATCGTCCGCACCTGCGGCAGCCAGGGCGCGTCGAGGTCGTCGTTGGCGCCGACGGACCCGCCGAGCACCAGCAGCGCGTCGTACGGCGCCAGGGCCGGCAGCGCGTCGCCGGCGTACGGGCGGCACACCTCGACCACGCAGCCGGCGTCGGCGAGCCAGCGGCCCACGTGCGCGGGCGGGCAGGCGGCCTCGTGCTCGACCACCAGGACGACGGGGGACGTCACGGCGACGGCCTCAGATGACCGGCAGCATCAGGTCCCGCTCGTGCACGGAGACCTGGCCGCGGTAGTCGTCCCACTCCGAGCGCTTGTTGCGCAGGAAGAAGTCGAAGACGTGCTCGCCGAGCGTCTCGGCGAGCAGCTCGGAGCTCTCGGCGATCCCGATCGCGTCGTAGAGGCTCTTCGGCAGCGGCTGGATGCCGAGGCTCTTGCGCTCGCGCTCGGTCAGCGACCACACGTCGTCCTCGGCCTCTCGCGGGAGGTCGTAGCCCTCCTCGATGCCCTTGAGCCCGGCGGCCAGCGTGACCGCGAACGCGAGGTAGGGGTTGCAGGCCGCGTCGATGGTGCGCAGCTCGATGCGGGTGGACTGGCCCTTGTTCGGCTTGTACATCGGCACCCGCACCATCGCGGAGCGGTTGTTGTGACCCCAGCAGATGTACGACGGTGCCTCGCCGCCGCCGATCAGCCGCTTGTAGGAGTTCACCCACTGGTTGGTGATGCAGGTGATCTCCGCGGCGTGGGTGAGCACGCCGGCGATGAACTGGCGGCCGGTCTTGGAGAGCTGGTACTCCGCACCGGCCTCGAAGAACGCGTTGCGGTCACCCTCGAACAGCGAGACGTGGGTGTGCATGCCGGAGCCGGGGTGGCCGGTGAACGGCTTGGGCATGAACGTCGCCCAGATGTCCTGGCTCAGCGCCACCTCCCGGATCACGGTGCGGAAGGTCATGATGTTGTCGGCCGTGCTCAGCGCATCGGCGTACCGCAGGTCGATCTCCTGCTGGCCCGGTCCGCCCTCGTGGTGGCTGAACTCGACCGAGATGCCCATCGACTCGAGCATCGTGATCGCCTCGCGGCGGAAGTCGGCGCCCATCGACTGGGCGGTGTGGTCGAAGTAGCCGCTGCGGTCGACCGGGACCGGCTCGGCGCCGGGCTGCGGGGTGTCCTTGAAGAGGTAGAACTCGATCTCGGGGTGGGTGTAGAAGGTGAAGCCCATCTCGGCGGCCCGGCCGAGGGTCCGCTTGAGTACGTAGCGCGGGTCGGCGTACGACGGGCTGCCGTCGGGCATCACGATGTCGCAGAACATGCGCGCGGTGGACGGGCCGTCGCCGCTGCGCCACGGCAGGATCTGGAACGTCGACGGGTCGGGCTTCGCGAGCATGTCGGCCTCGTAGACGCGGGCGAAGCCCTCGATCGCCGAGCCGTCGAAGCCGATGCCCTCGCTGAACGCGCCCTCGAGCTCGGCGGGCGCCACCGCCACCGACTTGAGGAAGCCCAGCACGTCGGTGAACCAGAGCCGGACGAAGCGGACGTCGCGCTCCTCGAGCGCGCGCAGCACGAAGTCTTCCTGCTTACCCATGTGGGCAAGCGTAGGGCTATCCCCCTCGGCTGCTGAGAAGTACTCACGGAGCGACGCACGCTCCGCATGTGGTCCGCAGCGTCACCACCGGGGACCACGTGCGAACCAGTGCTGATCAGCCGTCGTGATCGAGATCGATACGGCCGTAGTAGAGGAAGTTGTTTCCTCCGCTGCCTGCCTGGAACTCCCCGGTCGTCGGATTGCCCTTCACGCCGGCAATCACATCGATGAACTTGACCAACCCGTGGGCGTCCGCCAAGACACCGCTCACGCCGATGATCTTGTGACTGCAGCCTCCACCCACCTCCAGGGCAGGGTCAGAGGACCGGCAGAAGCCCTTGGCATAGGCCCCTTCGAACGTGTATCTCGTCCGGAACCTGCCTCGCTCCCCCCGGAGCTTGCCGGCGAAGACCTCGCGACCCTTCTCGAAGTACAGGTCGTAGTCGTCGAGCTCTGTGCACTTGTAGCTCTGGACGAAGCCGCTCCAGCAGCCCACGAGGTCTCCGGTCAACGCGAGCGCGAAGTCCGACCCTGGGAGTCCGCAGTCAGAAGCCGTGCTGTTACCGGAGACGAAGACAGGTTTCCTGTCCCCGCCCGCCAAGGCAGCACTCCCACCTATGAGCATCGTCGATGCGAGGGCAATGGCCAGGAGCACCCTCGCGCCGCGGAGTGACGTTCCGCGCACCTTGTTCGTCATGTCGAATTCTCCTTTGACTTCTCTCCTTCGTGTTCCTTCGTGTCGACGCCAGGCTGGGCCGCCTCCGGGGGGCGCCGAACGGACCGTCGCGACTGCGTGGCCAGCGCAGTCACAGGGTTCACCGGGGTCTGCGGCGAGTCGTCCTCCGCGCGCTCTCGCAAGAGGTGGCCCCGGGGGGACGTCTCGATCCGCCTCCCGCCCCAGTCTCCGAGCTGTCCACCGTCAGCGGGCGAGCGCCCTGTTGCCTACCGGTTCAGAGTCCTGCGGCGCCCTGGCGCCGTCAACGCGGTCGATACCACGGCGATCCCGGTCCCACGCGGCGGCAGTACCCGCCGCTGGCCCACCCGGTTGCCTGGTTGCAGTGGCGAGTGGTCCCAGCAACGACGGCCTCAGGCGGTGGCGCCCCGTCCACGTTCGGGCGCGCCGCCTGCCGCACCGTCGCGGACCCGGACGCAGCAGCGGGCCGGATCGGGGTCGAGCCCGGGCTCGACCCCGGTGCAGCCGAGCCCGTCGGCGACCGCCTCGACGAAGGCCAGGTTCATCCCGCAGACCAGCTCGGTGTGGTCCGAGGCGAGCCGGTCGAAGGGGCAATTGTGCAGCAGCAGGTCACCGTCGACGCGGGGCTCGAAGCCGAACGTGGCGAGCACGCCGGCCACCCGGTCCAGATCGGTGGCACCGGGGTCGGGCTCGCTCGCCTCGACCGCCCGGGCGCCCGCGTCGCCGGCGGCCGCGCGCACGGCGTCCTCGATCGGCGTACCGGCCAGGGAGCGTTCGACCGCGTCGGCGAGCACGTCGCCGGCGAGGTCGTAGCTGCGGTGCGGCAGGCTGACCGCGACCTCCTTGCCCGAGCGGCGGTAGAGCTTGGCAGGGCGTCCGGCACCCGGGCCGGTGCGACCGGTGAGCCTGCGGAACTCGGTGACCAGCAGGCCCTCGTCGACCAACCGGTCGAGGTGGAACTTGGCGGTGTGACGGGGCACGGCGACGCCGTCGGCGGCCTGCTCGCGGCTCACTGCGCCCGGCTGGTCGGCCACGAAGCGGTAGAGCGCCCGGCGGACCGGATCCGCGAGCGCCCCCAGCTTGGTCACACGGCGACCGAAGGCCTCGTCCATGGACATGGGCCCCTTTCTAACAGACCCCGGACCACCCCGGAAGTCTAACGGACAGACCCGTTGCTGAAAGAGTCTCGCAGGTCTATCGTCGAAATCAACTTCTCATAGACCGGAGGCAGAGATGGCCCTCACCCACACCTGGCACGACATGGTCGAGGACATGCGCGGCGAGATGCACGACATCGCGACGATCACGCACGTGGCACCGGCCCGCCAGGCCTTCCTCATGCTCTGGGCGACCTTCGTGGTGGCCCCGATCCTGTTCGGCGTCGACAAGTTCGCCGAGGTGCTCACCGACAACTGGGCGGGCTACCTCGCGGGCTGGGTGAACGACCTCGTCCCGGGCACCGCCCAGCAGGCGATGTACGCCGTCGGCGTGGTCGAGATCCTCGCCGGCGTGCTGGTCGCGCTGGCGCCCCGGATCGGCGGGTACGTCGTCGCCCTGTGGCTGGCCGGCATCATCGTCAACCTCGTGTCGACCGGCGAGTACTACGACATCGCACTGCGCGACGTCGGCCTGCTCGTGGCCGCGCTGGCCCTGGCCCGGCTGGCCGCGACGTTCCACCACCGGGAGGAGACCACCTGACCTGCACGGGTGCGGCGGTCAGGCGGTCGGGACGCTGCGTTCGATCTCGGCCAGCCAGGCCGCCGCGCCGGCATCCGACGGCATCCGCCAGTCACCGCGCGGCGACAGCGACCCGCCGGCGCTCACCTTGGGTCCGTTCGGCAGCGCCGATCGCTTGAACTGGCTGGAGAAGAACCGCTTCACGAAGACCTCGAGCCAGTGGCGGACCGCGGCCAGGTCGTACGCCGTGCGGCGCTCGACCGGGAAGCCCGGGGGCCACTCCCCCGCCTCCGGGTCGTGCCACGCGTGCCAGGCCAGGAACGCGATCTTGCCCGGCCGGGCCCCGCGCCGCAGCACGTGGAACAGCGTGAAGTCCTGCAGCGAGTAGGGCCCGACGGAGTCCTCGGTCGCCTGCGGCTTCTTGCCCTCCTCGGTGGGGATCAGCTCGGGGGTGATCTCCTGGTCGAGGATCTCCCCGAGCACCTCGTTGGTGTCGTCGTCGAACTCACGCTCGGAGATCACCCAGCGGATCAGGTGCTGGATCAGCGTCTTGGGCACGCCGGTGTTGACGGCGTAGTGCGACATCTGGTCCCCGACGCCGTACGTGCACCAGCCGAGTGCGAGCTCCGACAGGTCGCCCGTGCCGAGCACGATGCCGCCGCGGTGGTTGGCCAGCCGGAAGAGGTAGTCGGTGCGCAGCCCGGCCTGCACGTTCTCGAACGTGACGTCGTAGACCGGCTCTCCCTCGGAGAAGGGGTGGTCGAGGTCGTGCAGCATCTGCCGCGCGGCCGGCGTGATGTCGAGCTCCTCGAAGGTGACCCCGAGCGCCTTGGACAGCCGGGTGGCGTAGGACTTCGTGGTCTCGCCGGTCGCGAAGCCCGGCATCGTGAACGCGTGGATGTCGCTGCGCGGGCGGCCCAGCCGGTCCATCGCGCGGGCGGCCACGATCAGCGCGTGCGTCGAGTCGAGGCCGCCGCTGACGCCGATGACGACCTTGGGCTGGCCGATCGCGTGCAGCCGCTGCTCGAGCCCGGAGACCTGGATGTTGTAGGCCTCGTAGCAGTCCAGGGCCAGCCGCTGCGGGTCGTCCGGAACGAACGGGAACCGGTCGACCTTGCGCCGCAGCCCGATGTCGCCCTCCGGCGGGCTGACTCTGAACCCGATCCGCCGGAACGACCTGCCGCCCTCCCCGGTGGTCGAGGAGCGAGCGCCAGCGAGCGTCTCGAGACCACCATCCGGCCCGATCCCCAGCGTCCGCCGGTTGTCGTCGAACGTCCCCTGCCGCAGCCGCTCCTGCCGGATCCGGTCGAGGTCGACGTCGGCGACGCTGCGCCGTGCCCCCTCGGGGAACCGCTCGGTCTCGGCGAGCAGGTCACCCACCTCGTAGACCAGGGTCTGACCGTCCCACGACAGGTCGGTGGTGGACTCGCCCTGTCCGGCCGCGGCGTAGAGGTACGCCGCGAGGCACCGCGCGCTGGCGCTGCGCACCAGCAGCCGCCGGTCCTCGGCCCTCGCGACTGTGATCGGGCTTCCGGACAGGTTGGCCAGCACGGTGGCCCCGGCCAGGGCGGCCTCGGCGCTCGGTGGCACCGGCACCCACATGTCCTCGCAGATCTCGACGTGCAGCGCCAGGCCGGGCACGTCGGTGGCGCTGAAGATGAGGTCCGGCCCGAACGGCACCTCGCGGCCGCCGAGCACGATCGTGGACCCGCGCCGGTCGTCGCCGGGGGCGAAGTGCCGGCGCTCGTAGAACTCGCGGTACGTCGGGAGGTAGGACTTGGGAGCGACGCCGAGCACCGCGCCGCGGTGGATCACCACCGCGCAGTTGAGCACCCGGGTGCCGTGCACCAGCGGCGCGCCGGCCACGATCACCGGACGCAGGTCGACGCTCGCCGCGACGATCTCCTCCACCGCTGCGACCACCCCGTCGAGCAGGGTGTCCTGGAGGAAGAGGTCGTCGATGGCGTAGCCGCTCAGCGCCAGCTCCGGGAACACCGCGACCGCGACGCCGTCCTCGTGACAGGCCCGGGCCTCGGCAAGCACCGCGGCGGCGTTCGCGGCCGGGTCCGCGACCGTGACGGGGACCGTGCATGCGGCCACCCGCGCGAAGCCGTGGGCGTAGGCGCTGTAGAAGTCCACGGTTCGAGTCTAGGGGTGGCGTGCGCCGCTCACCGGCGGTACGTCGCGCGCCACGCGGCCGCCCGGGCGCCGTCGAGCTCCTCGATCAGGACCACCTCCAGCCCGTCCCGGGCCAGGCCCTCCACGAACCCGCGCTCCAGCGGGAACGGCGGGCCGGCGTCGGCGGGCGACGACCCGTCGGCCCGGAACGCGATGGCGAGCAGCGTGCCGCCGTCCGCGACCAGCCCGGTCACTGCCTGCGCCGCCGCGGAGCGCGGCGGTTCGGGCAGCGCCTGCAGGGTGAAGATCTCGACGACCAGGTCGAAGGACCGCTGCCACTCCGGCGGCAGCGCGAGCAGGTCGGCGACCCGGAAGTCGACGCCGGACCCGGCGAACCGCTCGCGGGCCACCTCGACGGCGGTGGGGGCCACGTCGAAGGCGGTCACGGTGAACCCGAGCGACGCGAGGTACACCGCGTCCGCGCCGAGGCCGCAGCCGACCACGACCGCTGTCCGGCCGGTCCCGTCCAGGCCCTGGCGGCCGGCCCACTCCTTCAGCAGGACCTGGGGCTCGACCCGGTCCCACGGCATGCTGACCGCGCCGGCAAGCCCCTCGGCGTACAGCTCGTCGAACCAGGCCGTCGGCTGCTCCCGCCCGATCGCGGCGGTGGCCAGCTCGTCGGCCCGGACGTCCCAGTCCCGGGGCTCGCTCGTCGGAGTCATGCCCCCATCGTCGCCTACCCGACCGTCAGCCGGCCGTGGTGGTGGCGACGGGGAGCTGGTAGGTGCCGATCCCCGGGTAGTGGTCGGAGTAGCCCATCGAGAAGATGACGGAGGCCGTCGCCGCGCGCTGGTTCGTCCAGACCTGGTCGATCAGCGACTTCGAGTGGGTGCCGCGATTCCAGTCGTGCCGCGTCGCCCAGTTGGAGGCGAAGCTCTGACGGCGGAAGCTCATGAACGGCAGCTTCGTGCGCCGGGTCCGTTCGTCGGCGACCCACCCCACGTTGAAGTCGCCGGTGACGAAGACCTTGGCGCTGCGCTTCTCGGCCGCCACGACGTCCATCAGGTTCGCGATCTGACGGGTGAAGAGGCGCCAGACCCGGGGTCGCCCGGGCACCGGGTTGCCGCCGTACACGGCGCCGGGGGTCAGGTGGACGTTGACCACGGTCAGCCGCTGGCGCGTGGTGTCGTCACGCAGCCGGACCACCGCCGAGAAGATCGGAGCGACGTACTGCCCGGGCCTGCCGAGCTCGTTGCCGATGTAGGTGCGGGCGCTCAGCCGCCGGTGCGTCGCGGAGAGCTTCGTGAAGCGACTGCTGTCCCAGATGACGGGGTTCTGCTCGCCGTAGCCGCGCGCGGGACGGAAGTAGCCGAAGCCGGGCAGGTTCGCCAGCACGGCTTCCTTGTCACGGTGGTTGACCTCCTGCAGACCGGCCACGTCGACCCGGGTCGCCAGGTCGCGCACGGCACGCTCGAAGGTCGCCGTGCTGACCCCGGCACGGATGTTGTAGGTGCCCATCCGGGTCGTCACGGTCTGGGCAGCAACCGCGCCCTGGCTTGCGGGAACGGTCGCCAGCGGCGCGGCCAGGCCCAGGGCCACCACGAGGGCAGCGGGGAGCGTCCATCGGCTTCGGGTCATCGGAACCTCCGAGAAGGCTGCGGGGCGAGGCGGTCCCGGCCCGCTAACGGCAAGCATAACTTTCCGATCTGCGGGCCGCACGGCGATCCGCGAAGTGATCGAGCGGACATCCTGCCCGACTCCCGCCCCAGAGCCCAGACGCCGTGCGCACGTCATGTCCTCGAGGCCGGATCACCCGACGAATGCACGGATCGCCTGACCTGTGCCGCCGTACGGCGTGTCGCCCTGTGCGGCTGGAGATCCGCGCGGATATCGACCAGGACGTGCGACACGCGGGCACCGCCGGACACACCCCCGTGGTTTCGAGACGCTCGCCGGCGCTTGCTCCTCAACCAGCGGGGCACAAGACCTGGCCGCTCGGCGGGGTCGGGACAAGAGGTGGGGTGACGAGGGACACAGGGAGGACCGGGCGGGTGCAGGTCTAGCCTGAGAGACGTCCGGGGACTCCGACCGAGGAGCCACGAGAACAACGTCCGAAGGAGCTCGACATGAGCGAGGAGACCGCGCCGTACGGCACCGGTCCGCAGGCGGCGTCGGGAGCGACGTCGCCGTCCACCGCGGCACCCGTCAAGCGGGTCCGCACGCACCACCTGCGCGAGATGAAGGAGCGTGGCGAGCGGTTCGCGATGCTGACCGCCTACGAGCAGTACGCCGCCCAGACCTTCGACGAGGCCGGCATCGAGGTGCTGCTCGTCGGCGACAGCGCGTCCAACAACGTCTACGGCAACGAGACCTCCCTTCCGGTGACCGTCGACGAGCTGATCCCGCTGACCCGCGCCGTCAGCCGGTCCGTACGACGGGCGCTGGTCGTCGGCGACCTGCCGTTCGGGTCCTACCAGGCCTCGCCGGAGCAGGCGTACCACACCGGCGTCCGCTTCATGAAGGAAGGCGGCGCGCACTGCGTGAAGCTCGAGGGCGGCCAGGAGATGGTGCCGCAGATCGAGAAGATGACCACCGGCGGCATCCCGGTGATGGCGCACATCGGCTTCACCCCGCAGAGCGAGCACAGTCTCGGCGGCTACCGCGTCCAGGGCCGGGGCGACACCGCTCGCCGGATCATCGACGACGCGAAGGCGGTCGAGGCCGCGGGCGCGTTCGCGTTGGTCATGGAGATGGTGCCGGGCGACGTCGCCGCGCAGGTGACCAAGGAGCTCGCGATCCCGACCATCGGGATCGGTGCCGGCGTCGAGTGCGACGGCCAGGTGCTGGTCTGGCAGGACGCGTTCGGCCTGCGCACCGGCCGGATGGCCAAGTTCGTCAAGCAGTACGCCGACGTGCACGGCGTGCTGCTCAAGGGCGCGCAGGACTTCGCTGCCGACGTGCGGGCCGGCACCTTCCCCGGCCCGGAGCACACGTTCTGAGCCCCGCCTGACCCGAGCACCGGAACGAGCCAGGCCGACCGAGGAGGTCCCGTGGAGCTGTACGACGTCATGCGGACCACCTCGGCGGTCCGGCGGTTCACCGACGACCCGCTGCCCGACGAGACGCTCCGGCTGATCCTCGAGAACGCCCGGTTCGCCCCGAGCGGCGGCAACCGCCAGGGCACCCGGATCGTCGTGGTGCGCGCGGAGGCGACCCGCCGTGCGCTGGTCGAGCTGACCGAGCCGCCGGTACGCCGCTACATGGCGCAGCGCCTGGCCGGCGAGAACCCGTGGAACACCGTCGACCCGAGCGCGGTCACCGACGAGGAGGTCGCCGCGACCGCCGTACCCTCCGACTTCACCCGGCCGCTGCTCACCGCCCCGGTGGTGCTGGTGGTCGTGGTCGACCTGCGGGTGGTGGCCGCACTGGACCGGGACCTCGACCGGATCGGGATTGTCGGCGGGGCGTCGGTCTACCCGCTCGTCTGGAACATCCTGCTGGCCGCCCGCAACGAGGGCTTCGGCGGCACGATCACGACGATGGCGGTGGCCGAGGAGCCGCGGCTCAAGGAGCTGCTCGGCATCCCCGCGCCGTACGCCGTCGCCTGCGTCGTGCCGCTCGGCCGGCCGGAGCACCAGCCCACGAAGCTGTCCCGGGTCGCGATCGCGGAGCTCACCCACCGCGAGGACTGGAGCGGCGGGCCGCTCTGACCGCGGCCCGCTGCCACCCACCCCTCGCCGGTGTAATTTAGGCATCAACCAAGACTCGCCGCGGTCCGCCCGCCGGAGCGAGGCGCAGCCCACGCCGGGCCTGCCCCGACCCGGACCACGAGACCTCTCTCACCGACGGGAGGGTGGACATGAGCCAGTGGAACGCCATGTCCCACGAGGGCAAGGACACGATCCTCCGGGTCGTGCGCAACGAAGCCGAGCAGTTCTTCACAATGGTCGACAGCGACGACTGCTGGGAGGCCCCGACAGGTGCGGGTCACTGGCAGGTGCGCGACGTCGTCGGCCACCTCGTCGACACCACCGAGGCGTACTTCGTCTCCTTCGACGCCGCCCGCAGCCACGCCGACGTGGACCCGGCGTACGGCCTGCCGGGGATGGCGGCGCGCGTCGACGCCCAGGCGCAGGCGTTCCGGGACCTGCCGCGGACCGAGCTCGTCGACCGTGCCCGTGAGGACTTCGCCAAGATGATGGGGACCTTCGAGGCGCTCACCGCCGAGGACTGGACCGACCTGCTGGTCCCGCACTTCTACATGGGGCCGTTGCCGGCGTTCTTCTACCCGGCCTTCCAGCTCATGGACTACGGCGTGCACTCCTGGGACGTCCGGCAGGGCACCGGCCGCGCACACGGCCTCTCGGGCGAGGCCGCCGACCTCCTGACGCCGTTCATGTTCGTGCTGTGGCAGGCGACCACCTCGCCGCAGGAGGGACAGGACTGCGAGGTCGGCATCCGGATCACCTCCGGCCCGAACGCCGGCGACACCCGGGTGACGATCGGGCAGGACGGCCTGCAGTACGCCGGCGGGCCGGTCGACGACATCACCACCCTCGAGTTCGACCCCGGCAGCTTCGTGCTCACCGCGTTCGGGCGCAGCAACTCGGGCACCATCAGGGGTGAGCGTGCGGTCGCCGACCGCTACCTCAACCACTTCTTCCGGATCTGAGACGAGAGGAACCCACCGCCCCATGACCGACCTCGACCTCGCCGCGATCGACGCCGAGCGGGACCGCATCCGCACCGCCCACCTCAAGCCGGACGCGGAGCGTCCGGCGTCGACCGCCCGCGGGCTGCACCACTTCGCCCTGGTCTGCTCGGACGTGGAGGAGACGATCCGCTTCTACCAGGACGTGCTCGGCTTCCCGCTGACGGAGATCTTCGAGAACCGGGACTACCCGGGCTCGAACCACTTCTTCTTCGACGTCGGGCACGACAACCTGATCGCGTTCTTCGACTTCCCGGGCCTCGACGTCGGCCCGTACGCCGAGGTGCTCGGCGGCCTGCACCACATCGCGATCTCGGTCGCGCCCGACGTGTGGGAGCGGCTGCGCGCGAACCTCGACGCGGCCGGGGTGGAGTACCTCGAGGAGAGCGGCACGTCGATCTACTTCCGCGACCCCAACGGCGCCCGGCTGGAGCTGATCGCCGATCCACTGGGCGAGATGTACGGCACCAAGGTGCTCTGAGGGAGCGCCGGGGGCGCGTACCGTGACTCCATGCAGAGTCTCGTGGCTGCCACCTTGGTGGCGCTGACCGCAACGGCCCTCTCCCCCACTGCCGGACCTGCGGCGCACGCGAGCCCGGCCGCCCCCACCGCGCGGGCCGTGCCGACCGTGCCGGAGAGGGCGCCCTCGCAGCGGGCCGCAGTGCCGCGCCTGCGGGTGACCCGGGACGCCCGTGGCCTCGCGCTCCCGTGGGACGCCCAGCCGATCGGCGGCGGCGCGTGGCTGGTCACCGAGCGCGACCGCAAGCGGCTGCTCCGGGTCGAGGACGGCCGGGTCCGGCGGATCGCGTTCCCGAGCTCGTCGGTGTGGGCGTCCGGAGAGACCGGGCTGATGTCCCTGGAGATCGATCCGAACTTCCGGCGCAACGGCCGCTTCTACGCCTGCCACGGCGGGTTCAGGCACGGTGGCGGGCACGACGTCCGGGTGGTCGCCTACACCCTCAACGACGCGCAGACCCGGGCCCGGCGGGTCCGGACCCTCCTCAAAGGAATCCAGGCCACCAGTGGTCGGCACGGCGGCTGCCGGCTGCTGATCACGCCCAACGGCTCGCTCCTCGTCGGCACCGGCGACGCCGCCGTCGGCACCAACCCGCGCAACCGCCGCTCGCTGAACGGCAAGGTGCTCCGGCTGAACCGGCTCACGGGCAAGCCGTGGCCGGAGAACCCGTGGCCGAACGCGACCAGCGTCCGCCAGCGCTACGTGCTCAACTACGGGCACCGCAACATCCAGGGCCTGGCCCGGCGCAAGGACGGGACGCTGTGGTCGATCGAGCACGGCTCCTACCGTGACGACGAGGTCAACATCGTCCGCAAGGGCGGCGACTACGGCTGGAACCCGGTCCCCAACGACCCGGGCGACCCGTCGTACAACGAAGAGGTGCCGATGACCGACCAGTCGCTGCCGGGACCCCAGATCGCCGCCCGCTGGCGCAGCGGCAACCCGACCATCGCGACCAGCGGCGGCGCGTTCGTCTACGGCAAGCGTTGGGGGGCGCTGAACGGCACGCTCGCGGTGGCCGCGCTCAAGGGCAGCCGGGTGGTGTTCATGAAGTTCGACTCCCACGGCCGCCTCGTCCGCACCTTCGTCCCGTCGGCGCTGCGTCAGTTCGGCCGGCTGCGGTCGGTCACGCGTGCTCCCAACGGCGACCTGGTGATCACCACGGCCAACGGCTCGCGGGACTCCGTGCTGCGGGTCCGCCCGCGCGGCTGACCCCGGCGTCGGCCCAGCGGCTCAGGCGGTCCACCCCAGCCACGCCCCGCCCGCGGTCACCGCCGCGAACCAGAGCACCATCGCGCCGACGGCAACGAACGGCAGCCGGCGTGGGTGCGGGGTCCACCACGCGCAGCACAGGACGAACAGCGCCAGCCAGATCAGCATCAGCACCACCACGCCCCACACGGGCGCGACCAGGCCGGAGGCGGCGTACAGGAAGAACGCGCACGCCATCAGCACCATGCCGACGAACGGCCACGGAGAGACGGCGCGCGAGCTCGGCGGCCGGACCCCGTCGGACCGCCCGGGCGCGGCCACTCAGTCCTCGAGCTGCTCGTCGTTCCAGTTGGGGTCGTTGTCCCACTCCTCGTTGCGCTCCTGGACCTTCTCCAGCGCACGCGAGGCCTCCTCGGCCGTGGCATAGGGCCCCAGCCGGTCCGCGTTGCGGCAGCCGTCGTTTCCCTCGACGGTGTGGTGCTTCAGGCAGAACCAGTACTCGCCGCTGTCGCTCATGTCGTTGAAACTACACTCGCCCCCATGTCCGCAGTAGTACCCGGAGTCATCTCGCCGCCGCGTCCCGTGCCCGCCCACATCCCACGGCCGGAGTACGTCGGTCGGCCCGGCCCCGAGCGGTTCACGGGCTCCGAGGTCAAGGACGCCGAGACCATCGAGAGGATGCGCGTGGCCAGCCGGCTGGCCGCCCAGGCACGGGAGCTGGTGGGCTCGTACGTGGTGCCCGGGGTCACCACCGACGAGCTCGACCGGATCGGCCACGAGTTCCTCTGCGACCACGGCGCCTATCCCTCGACGCTGGGCTACAAGGGCTTCCCCAAGTCGCTGTGCTCGAGCGTCAACGAGGTCATCTGCCACGGCATCCCCGACAGCACGGTCGTCGCGGACGGCGACATCGTGAACATCGACATCACGGCGTACCTCGACGGCGTGCACGGCGACACCAACGCCACCTTCCTGGCCGGCGACGTCGACGAGGAGACCCGGGCGCTGGTGGAGCGCACGAAGGAGGCGCTGGACCGCGGCATCAAGGCGGTGCGGCCGGGGCGGCGCATCAACGTCATCGGCCGGGTCATCGAGTCCTACGCCCGGCGGTTCGGGTACGGCGTGGTCCGCGAGTTCACCGGGCACGGCATCGGCACGTCGTTCCACAGCGGGCTGGTGATCCCGCACTACGACGAGGCGCAGTTCGACGACGTGATCGAGGTCGGCATGACCTTCACGATCGAGCCGATGCTCAACCTCGGCACCCACGAGTGGGACATGTGGGACGACGACTGGACGGTCGTCACCAAGGACCGCAGGCGCAGCGCCCAGTTCGAGCACACCATCCTGGTGACGCCCATCGGCGCCGAGGTGCTGACCAACCCCTGACCGGTGCGCGGGCCGGGTCCGGCGTGGCTATCCTTGTCCCGCGGACGAGCTGGCCGGGCGACCGCGGCGCACCCCTGGCGGGTGCGTCGAGGAAGGTCCGGGCTCCGCAGGGCAAGGTGGTGGGCAACACCCACCCGGGGTGACCCGCGGGACAGTGCCACAGAGAACAGACCGCCCCTCCCCGGAGGGGCAAGGGTGAAACGGTGGTGTAAGAGACCACCAGCGCTCCGGGTGACCGGAGCGGCTCGGTAAACCCCACCTGGAGCAAGATCGAGAAGCCGGGCCTCCGGGCCCGGTGCGCACACGTTCGAGGGCGGCCCGCCCGAGTGTGCGGGTGGATCGCACGAGGCGGCCGGCAACGGTCGTCCAAGATGGATGGTCGCCAACCGGCCGGTCGCGAGGCCGGCCGGCGAACAGAACCCGGCCTATGAGCCAGCTCGTCCGCACCCCCGGCCCACCGGGGGTGCGGACCGCCTGCCGCGCGGGTCTACTGCGAGGTGGGCCGCTCGATCGCGGCGATGATCTCCGGCCGCAGCCGGGACGCCGGGATGACTGCGTCCACCGAGCCGACATCCACCGCCCGGTGGATGTTGTGGACGCCGTCGAACTCCGCGGCCACCTCGCTGATCTTCTCCGCGCGCACCGCCGCCCGCTGGTCCGCGAGCTCGACGACCAGCCTGCTGCGCTCGGCGCCCGTGGCCTCGGCGACCCGCGTCTCGAGGTCGCGGACCGCCGGGCTGGCGGCGGTCCGCTTCTCCACCTCGCCGGTGAACACGACCGCCGCGGCCGGGGCGCCGCCGATGACCGAGGCGAACGAGCCCTCGATCGCGAGCACCGTCATCCGCGGGTTGAGCGCCTTGGAGAACACCACGAACGCACCGCCGTGGTAGCGCGAGATCACGCAGAACACGATCGGGCCGCGGAAGTTCACGATCGCGCGGCCGATCTCCGCGCCGTACTCGAGCTGCAGGTTGCGCATCGAGTCCGGCGACCCGTCGAACCCGGAGAGGTTCGCCAGCACCACCAGCGGGCGGTTGCCGCTGGCCGCGTTGATCGCCCGGGCCGCCTTCTTCGAGGACCGCGGGAACAGGGTGCCGGCCGTGTAGGTGTCCGGGCCGTCGGTGGGCGGGAAGCCGCGCCGGCGGATCGGCTTGGACTCGATCCCGAGCAGGCACACCGGGTGGCCGCCGAGGTGGGCGTCCTGCACCACCGCGGTGTCGGCGTCGGCCATGCCCGCCCAGCGCTCGAGCGTCGGGTGGTCCTGGTCGGCGACCGCCTTCATCACCGTGCGGATGTCGAAGGCCTTCTTGCGGTCGGGGTTGGTGGCCGCGGAGAAGATCTCGCCGACGGTGGTGAAGTCGCTGCCGTCCGCCTGGTGGGGGTACGACGAGATGTCGCGGTCCGCCGGATCGGTGGTGGCCGCCCTCCGGGGGCCGCTCTCGCCGGGCGCGACGTACGTGTGCTCGTAGTGGGCCATCAGCACGTCGAACGCACCGGCCAGGTCGGGCGCCCAGTACTGCGCCTGCCCGTTCGGTCCCATCACCCGGTCGTAGCCGCCGATGCCGTAGTTGTCCTCGGCCGAGACACCGCCGGAGAAGTCCAGCGACTGCTTGCCGGTCAGCACCATCGCGCTGTCCGGGGTCATCACGAGGATGCCCCGGGTGTGCATGAGCATCGTGGCCTCGGCGTTCCAGTAGGGCTGGGCGCCGACGTTGATGCCGGCCACGACCACGTTGATCTCGCCGCCGTCCTGGGTGAACACCACGATCCGCCGCAGCGCGGCCGCGACCCAGTCCATGTTCTCGGTGCCGGAGTCCATCGAGATCCGGGCCCCCGCCGACAGCGCGAACCACTCGACCGGGACCTGCATCCGCTCGGCCAGGTCGAGCGCGGCGATGATCCGGCTGCACTCGGCCTCGGACACCGAGCCCAGGGACTTCGTCGGGTCGCCGCAGAGCACCACGCGGGTGACACCGTCGGGGTGGAGCGGGGTCGGCGTGGTGACGACCGCGACGATGATCCCGGCCTTGTTCAGGCCCCGCGGACGATCCACCGGCACCAGCGCGCCGGTGTCGTCGAGGTCGTGCTCGACCAGCGAGCCGCCGGGACCGGTGAGCACCGCCTCCAGCTCGTACGGGTAGACCAGCCCGCGACGCCGGGCCCGGAGCACCTTCGCGGCGTAGTCGTCGAGCGGCTTGAGCACCTCCGTCGGCGGTTCCTCCACCGAGGTGACCACGCCGGCGCCCGGCTGCGCGCCGAACCGGACGCACACCGGGACCGGGGTGCCGTCCGGGCCGGCGATCCGGCCCTGCGCGAGCACCTCCTCGATGCCGGCGCCGTCGGTGAGCGGGCGGATCTTGTTGCCGAGCGCGGCCAGACCGTCGCTGTCGATCTCGACCACCGGCCAGACCTGGACCCACACGTGGTTCGTGTCCAGCTTGCTGCCGGCGGCACCGCGGGAGACCCGGGCCCGGCGGATCGCCTCCAGGCAGTTCTCGACGGCCCGCTCGGCGTGCGGGAGGCCGCTGACCCTGCCCTCCTCGTCGCGGGTGATCGCGAGCTGACGGACCTGGGCGAGCGCGACCAGCCGCCGGTCGGTCGGGTTCTCGCGGGCCACGCACTCGTAGAGCAGCACGTCCTCGGGCGCCGGGATGCGGGTGATGTCGAACTCGCGCAGCCGCCACAGGTTGAGGCGGCGCCCGACCATCGGGTGCACGCCGCGGGTCAGGTCGTCCTCGGCGTTGCCGCCCTCGCCGTCGGGACGGAACGCGAAGTAGCCGACCGGGCGCTCGGCCCCGGCGCACACGGCCACGGAGATCCGGCGCGCGGCCTGGGAGAACGGCAGCGCCTCCACCAGCGGGCGCAGCGCCGCACTGGCCTGCTCGGCGTCCTCGGGGGCCTCCGGCCAGTGCAGGTAGAGGTCGACGACGGCCTCGTGGCCCTCGCCACGGCCGGCCAGGCGCTCGTCGATCGCGGTCGCGAGCCCGCCCGCGGCCTCGGCCAGCTCGGCGTACGTGCCGATCGTGGAGACCAGGCGCGTGGGCCGGTCGTCGAGGGTGTACTCGGCGACCACGAACGGGCGGCCGGCGCCGTCGACCTGCAGGTCGACCGACTGCAGGTCGTGCAGGTCGTACTCGCGGTAGTGGCGTCGGGCCAGCACCTCGAGCATCGGCTCCTTGGCGGGCAGGCCGTCGACCATCCGCTCGGCGAGGAACTTCACGATCTGCTCGGGGATCAGGGCCAGCGACTCGATCCGCTCGGCCCGGTCGGTGAGGCCGCCGTTGGCGGCGAGGGCGGTGAGCTCGTCGCGGACCCCGGCCAGCACGTCGGTGCGCTCGGCGTCGACCTGCGGCTGGTCGAACCAGCGGAACCGGACGCTGCGGGCGAGGTCGCCGACCACCGGGAACCGGAGCTGGGTGGCGCGGCCGAGGCGCTCCAGCAGCTGCCGCACGTGCGCGGCCAGGTCGCCGGTCGGTGCGGGCTCGGCGATCCAGCAGCCGAGCAGCGCGGTCGCGATCGCCACCTCGGGGGCGAACCGCTGCTGGGCCAGGAAGATCCGGAAGACCGCCTCCTCCAGCTGCGGGGTGCGCTCGAGGTCGTGGACGCCGTAGTGGCGCAGCACCCGACCGAGCCGGTCGCTGAAGTGCTCCGGCAGCCCGCCGCGCTCGACGTCGAGGCTCTGGAGGTAGGTGTGGAAGTGCTCGCGGGAGCTGTGCACCCGCAGCTCGGTCTGGCGCTCCTCGTCGGCCGGCCGGTTGCGGCTCAGCTCCGCGAGGTCAGCGAACGTGCCGAGCAGGTCGAGCTCGTCCTCCAGCACCGACACTCCCCCGGACCGGACCTCCTCGCGCACCGCGAGGTAGCGGGACAGCGCGTCGTCCTGGTGCTCCGGCGGGACGTCGTACCCGAGGACCACCGCGACCAGGTCCGCCCGGGCCCGGGCCAGCCGCTCGGCGGGCGGACGGTCGCCGGAGGGCGCGGGCAGCTCCAGCTCGGGCCCGGTCTCGGCGGCCTCGGCCGCGTCGTCACCGTCGCCGAGCGGCTCGAGACGGACCAG
Source organism: Nocardioides guangzhouensis (assembly GCF_004519545.1). Lineage (GTDB taxonomy): Bacteria > Actinomycetota > Actinomycetes > Propionibacteriales > Nocardioidaceae > Nocardioides > Nocardioides guangzhouensis. The sequence goes on along the minus strand of NZ_SDKM01000041.1, from coordinate 1,089 downwards.
CGGTGCGCCGGTCTCGACCTGGCTGCCGGTGATCACCAGCAGCTCCTTCACCCGGGCCGCGAAGGGCGCGTGCAGGACCGTCTCCATCTTCATCGACTCGAGCACCAGCACGGGTGCGCCGGCCTCGACCTCGTCGCCGGTGGCGACCGGGGTGGCCACGACCAGCGCCGGCGCCTGCGACCGCAGCACGCCGCCCTCGTCCCGGCTGACCCGGTGGGCGACCCCGTCGACCTCGACCAGCGTCGTCGGGCCGTACGTCGCGGTGACGACGTGGTGCCGGCGGCCGCCGACCACCAGCCGGCGGTGGAACTCGTCGATCCGCTCCAGCTCGGCCTCGACGGTCTGCCTGGTGCCGCCGGAGGTCACGGTGACCCGGTAGCGGGACGGGCCGGTGTTGACCGTGGAGACCTGGTGGACGGTGCCGCGCAGCTTCAGCTCGACCGGTCGGCCGGAGCTGTGCTGGACCTGCGGACGCCCGCCGTGCGCGGTCTCGAGCAGCCGGGCGACCTCGAGCTCGACCTCGTCGGCGTACGCCTCGATGCCGGCGGCGACGACCGCGACGCCGGCGTGCTCCTGGGCGACCAGGCGGCCCTCGGCGCGGACCCGGTCGATCCAGCTGGTGTCCGCCCAGCCGCCGGTGCCGTCGACGACCTCCGGCTGCGCGAGCAGGTCGAGCACGAAGCTCTTGTTGCAGGTGCCGCCCTCGATGACGACCGTGGTCTCGGTCATCGCGCGGCGGAGCCGGGCCAGCGCCTCGTCGCGGGTGCGGCCGTAGGCGATGATCTTGGCGATCATCGAGTCGAAGTCGGGCGGGATGGTGTCGCCCTCGGCGACGCCCGTGTCGACGCGCACGCCGGGTCCCGCGGGCAGGTCCAGGCGCACGATCCGGCCAGGCGCCGGGGCGAAGTCGCGGTCCGGGTCCTCGGCGTTCAGCCGGGCCTCCACGGCGTGGCCGATCTCGCCCGGCTTGGTGGCGTGGAGGTCGGTGAGACGGCCGCCGTCGGCGACGTGGATCTGCGCCTTGACCAGGTCGACGTCGGTGGTGGCCTCGGTGATCGAGTGCTCGACCTGGAGGCGGGTGTTGACCTC
>NZ_SDKM01000040.1 GCF_004519545.1 Nocardioides guangzhouensis | reverse complement strand
GATCGGATGCGAAAGTCCGCGCAGCAGGCGCCGACGTGGGCGACGTGCCCTTGAGCCCTCGGCACTGGTTGCCCGGTTGTCCGACGATTGGAGCCGCCGCGTGGCGTCTCGTTAACGTCGTTCGAATGCCCCGTGACCCCTGGCTCGACAACGTGAAGATGGTGCTGGTCACCTTCGTGGTGATCGGGCATGCCCTCGTGATGGTGCCGGACGACGGTCCCAACGGGCAGGTCTACGACTTCATCTACGCCTGGCACATCCCCGCGTTCGTGCTGGTGACGGGCTTCCTGTCGCGGGGCTTCGAGTGGAACCGCCGCTACCTCTGGTCGCTGTTCTGCACGATCGCGGTCCCCTACGTCCTCTTCGAGCTCCTGATGATGACGTACCGCACCTACCGCGGCGGCGAGGAGATCGGCGCCCCGATGTGGCTGAACCCGCACTGGCCCATGTGGTACCTCGCGGCGGTGTTCCTGTGGCGGCTGGCGACCCCGCTGCTCAAGCGGCACTGGGTCTCGATCCCGATCACCGTCGCGCTGAGCCTGGTCTTCCCGACCATCGGTGCGCACTGGACGTGGTACCTCGACCTCAACCGGACCGTCGGCTTCCTGCCGTTCTTCACCCTTGGCCTGTTCCTCTCCCCGGCAGTGCTCCGCGAGCTGCGCTCGCGCGGCGCAGCGGTCGCCGGGGCGGTCGTGCTGCTCGGCCTGTGGTGGCTGGTCGGCCACACCGACGCCTGGATCTCGTCGCGGTGGCTCTACTACTCCTTCCCCTACGACTCGGTGGACGCATCGCCCGAGCAGGGCACCGGCGTCCGCCTGGCGCTGATCGCGGTGAGCGCGGTCGCGGCGCTGGCGGTGCTCGCGGTGGTCCCGCGCCGTCGCACCCGGTTCACCGACATGGGCGCGGCCACCATGGTCGTCTACCTCGTCCACGGATTCGCGATCCGCGAGCTCGGCTACCTCGGGTACGACGAGTGGGCACGGTCCGCTGGCTGGTGGACGATCGTGCCGACGGTCGCGCTGGCGGTGCTGATCGCCGTGCTGCTCGCCTGGCAGCCGGTCGCGAACCGGCTCACCTGGCTGGTCGACCCGATCGGATCGGTCACGAGGCTGCGCCGGGCCCGGGCCGCGCGTCGTACGGCGGCGGAGGCTGCTCAGGACGCGGAGGCTGCGGAGCGCCCGCTCGAGAAGGTCCCGGCCTGACCCACGGCCCCCAGCTCGGCGGCACCGCACGGCGCGGAACGTCGTCCAGGGTGCGGGCCTCCGCGACGTCCGGGGCGTGGCCGCCGAGGTGCTGCGGGTACCACGGCGCCCGCTCCCCCGCCCGCGGCCGGTGCTCGGGCAGCCGCTGCACGTCCTCGAGCATCGCGGTCAGGACCTCCCCCAGCGAGCGGGTCCACGCGGTCAGGTCGTCGTCGGCCGCGACCTGCAGCGGGGCCCCGAACCGTACGTCGACCAGCCGGCCGCGGCGCAGGCTCGGCCAAGGTTCCCTCCCCGACTCGGTGCGCCCCACCGTCCAGATCCGCTGCCCTCCCCACATCGCCACCGGCAGCACCGGCACGCCCGTGTCCCGGGCCAGCGCCGCGACGCCGCGCATGAGCGGGCGCACGGCGTACGACCAGGAGATGCCGGCCTCCGGGAAGACCCCGACCGCCTCGCCCGACCGCAGCAGCCGGCGCGCGTGCAGGTAGGCGCCCGCCGGGGCCTCCCGGTCGACCGGCACGTGGCCCATCCGGTCCATCAGCCATCCGACACCGGGCGCCTGCCAGGCGTCGTGACGGCACAGGAACCGCACGTGGCGGTCCCGCTCGACGGCGGCCCGCGCGAGCAGCACGAAGTCGGCGTACGACGCGTGGTTGGCGGCGAGGAGCACCGGACCGTCGGTCGGCAGGTGACCAGAGCCCGCGACCCGGACCCGCACGTCAAGCACGCGCAGCACGCCCCGGCCGACCACGGTGGCGGCGCGGTAGACCCGGTCGCTCATGATGCCCGCACCCTCTCACGACGAAGGGCCCCTGCCGGCTGGCAGGGGCCCTTCATCTTCTACGTGTTCGTCTTCTACGTCTTCGTCAGTCGTGAACGACTCGGTTTCGAGACGCGTCGCGGGTCCCGCGCTCCGCGCGGGTTCCCGCCGACGCTCCTCAACCCGGTTCTTCCACCAGAACTGCGCGCTGGCGCGCGCTCAGTTCTGGTACGAACCGAAGTCGAAGTCGTCCAGGGCGACGGCCTGGCCGCCGGTGCTGCCGAAGTCGTAGTCGTAGGAGTCGTAACCGGTGACGGAGTACGCCGCGGCACGGGCCTCCTCGGTCGGCTCCACCCGGATGTTGCGGTACCGCTCGAGGCCGGTACCCGCCGGGATCAGCTTTCCGATGATCACGTTCTCCTTCAGACCGCGCAGGGAGTCGCTGCGGCCGTGGATCGCCGCGTCGGTGAGCACCCGGGTGGTCTCCTGGAAGGAGGCCGCCGAGAGCCACGACTCGGTCGCCAGCGAGGCCTTGGTGATGCCCATGAGCTCCGGACGACCCGAGGCCGGCCTGCCACCCTCGGAGAGCACCCGGCGGTTCTCCTCCTCGAAGAGGACCCGGTCCACCAGGTCGGACGGCAGCAGGTTGGTGTCGCCCGACTCGATCACGGTCACCCGGCGCAGCATCTGCCGCACGATGATCTCGATGTGCTTGTCGTGGATCGACACGCCCTGGCTGCGGTACACGGCCTGGACCTCGTCGACGAGGTGCTGCTGGGCACGGCGGACACCCAGGATGCGCAGGACCTCCTTGGGGTCCTCCGTGCCCTGCGTGAACTTGTCGCCCACGTCGACGTGGTCGCCGTCGGCGACCACCAGCCGCGAGCGGCGGCTGACGGGGTACTCCTTGACCTCGGAGCCGTCGTCCGGGGTGACCAGGATCTTCCGGGCCTTGTCGCCCTCCTCGATCTCCACCCGGCCGGCGACCTCCGAGATCGGCGCCAGACCCTTGGGCGAGCGGGCCTCGAAGAGCTCGACCACGCGGGGCAGACCCTGCGTGATGTCGTCCGCGGAGGCCACACCACCGGTGTGGAAGGTACGCATCGTCAGCTGCGTGCCGGGCTCACCGATGGACTGGGCGGCGATGATGCCGACCGCCTCACCGATGTCGACCAGCTTGCCGGTGGCCAGCGAGCGGCCGTAGCACTTGGCACAGGTGCCGGTGCGGGCGTCGCAGGTCAGCACGGAGCGGACCTTCACCTCGGTCACGCCGGAGGCGACCAGCTCGGCGATCTTGACGTCGCCGAGGTCCTCCCCCGCGGTGGCCAGCACCTCGCCGGTCTCCGGGTGGGTGACCTCGGTCGCCGCCGAGCGGGCGTACGCCGCGGTCTCGGCGTTGTCGTGCTTGACGACGGTGCCGTCCTCACGACGCTCACCGATGGTCTTCGGCAGGCCGCGCTCGGTGCCACAGTCGTCCTCACGGATGATGACGTCCTGCGACACGTCGACGAGACGACGGGTCAGGTAACCGGAGTCCGCGGTGCGGAGCGCGGTGTCGGCGAGACCCTTGCGGGCACCGTGCGTGGAGATGAAGTACTCCAGCACGGAGAGGCCCTCGCGGAAGTTCGCCTTGATCGGCCGCGGGATGATGTCGCCCTTCGGGTTCGCCACCAGACCACGCATGGCCGCGACCTGACGGATCTGCATCATGTTTCCGGAGGCACCCGAGTCGACCATCATGAAGATCGGGTTCGACTTGTCGAACGTCCCCTCCATGGCCTTGGCGACCTCGTTGGAGGCCTGCGTCCAGATCTCGATGAGCTCCTGGCGACGCTCGTCGTCGGTGACCAGACCGCGCTCGAACTGCTTCTGGACCTTCGCCGCCTGGGCCTCGTAGCCCGAGAGGATCTCGGCCTTCTCACCCGGGGTGACGACGTCCTCGATGGAGACCGTCACACCGGAGCGGGTCGCCCAGTGGAAGCCGGTGTCCTTGAGCGCGTCCAGCGACGCCGCGACCTCGACCTTGGTGTAGCGCTCGGCGAGGTTGTTGACGATCGTGCCGAGCTGCTTCTTGCCCACCTCGTAGTTGACGTACGGGTAGTTGGCGGGAAGCGTCTCGTTGAAGATCGCGCGGCCCAGCGTGGTCTCGACCACGAGGTCGTCGCCCTCGGCGTACCCCTCGGGCAGCGGGCCCTGGTCCAGCTTGCCGGGGATGCGCAGCGTGATCCGGCTCTGCAGCGAGATCTCGCCGTGGTCGAAGGCCATGATCGCCTCGGCCGGCGACGCGAACGCCCGGCCCTCGCCCGGCTCGCCCTCACGGTCGGTGGTGAGGAAGAACAGGCCGATGATCATGTCCTGCGACGGCATCGTCACCGGACGGCCGTCCGACGGCTTGAGGATGTTGTTCGTCGACAGCATCAGGATCCGCGCCTCGGCCTGGGCCTCGGCGGACAGCGGCAGGTGCACCGCCATCTGGTCTCCGTCGAAGTCGGCGTTGAACGCGCCGCAGACGAGCGGGTGGATCTGGATGGCCTTGCCCTCGATCAGCTGCGGCTCGAAGGCCTGGATGCCGAGGCGGTGCAGCGTGGGGGCACGGTTGAGCAGCACCGGGTGCTCGGTGATGACCTCTTCGAGGACGTCCCACACGACCGGGCGGGCGCGCTCCACCATCCGCTTCGCGGACTTGATGTTCTGCGCGTGCGACAGGTCGACGAGGCGCTTCATCACGAACGGCTTGAAGAGCTCCAGGGCCATCTGCTTGGGCAGACCGCACTGGTGCAGCTTCAGCTGCGGGCCGGACACGATGACCGAGCGGCCGGAGTAGTCCACGCGCTTGCCGAGGAGGTTCTGGCGGAAGCGGCCCTGCTTGCCCTTGAGCATGTCGGACAGGGACTTCAGCGGCCGGTTGCCCGGGCCGGTGACCGGGCGACCGCGGCGGCCGTTGTCGAACAGCGAGTCCACGGCCTCCTGGAGCATCCGCTTCTCGTTGTTGACGATGATCTCCGGGGCACCGAGGTCGAGCAGGCGCTTGAGCCGGTTGTTCCGGTTGATCACGCGGCGGTAGAGGTCGTTCAGGTCCGAGGTCGCGAACCGGCCACCGTCGAGCTGCACCATCGGGCGCAGGTCCGGCGGGATCACCGGGACCGCGTCGAGGACCATGCCCAGCGGGCTGTTGTTGGTCTTGCGGAACGCGTCGACGACCTTGAGGCGCTTGAGCGCGCGGACCTTGCGCTGGCCCTTGCCGGTGGCGATGGTCTCGCGCAGTGACTCGACCTCGGCCTCGATGTCGAAGGTCTCGAGGCGCTTCTGGATCGCCGTGGCGCCCATGTGGCCCTCGAAGTACTTGCCGAACCAGTTCTTCATCTCGCGGTAGAGCAGCTCGTCGCCCATGAGGTCCTGGACCTTGAGGCTCTTGAACGTCGACCAGACCTCCTCGAGGCGGTCGAGCTCGCGCTGCGCGCGGTCACGGAGCTGCTTCATCTCGCGCTCCGCGCCGTCCTTGACCTTGCGCTTCTGGTCGGACTTGGCACCCTCGGCCTCGAGCGTCTCCAGGTCCTCCTCGAGCTTGCGGGCGCGGTCCTCGATGGAGGTGTCGCGCCGGCCCTCGAGGCGCTTGCGCTCCAGGTCGACCTTCCCCTCGAGCGAGGACAGGTCGCGGTGGCGGGCGTCCTCGTCGACAGCGGTGATCATGTACGCCGCGAAGTAGATGACCTTCTCGAGGTCCTTCGGGGCGAGGTCGAGCAGGTAGCCCAGGCGCGACGGGACACCCTTGAAGTACCAGATGTGGGTGACCGGGGCGGCGAGCTCGATGTGGCCCATGCGTTCACGGCGCACCTTGGAGCGGGTGACCTCCACGCCACACCGCTCGCAGATGATCCCCTTGAAGCGCACGCGCTTGTACTTGCCGCAGTAGCACTCCCAGTCCCGGGTGGGACCGAAGATCTTCTCGCAGAAGAGGCCGTCACGCTCGGGCTTGAGCGTGCGGTAGTTGATGGTTTCCGGCTTCTTGACCTCGCCGTGGCTCCAGGTGCGGATGTCGTCCGCGGTGGCCAGGCCGATCTGAAGCTGGTCGAAGAAGTTGACGTCGAGCACTTGGCTGCTTCCCTCGATTGATTCGAATTCTTGGTGTCTGGTGGGGGCGGAGGCGGCGCCCGGCCTGCTCAGTGGCGGGCCGGGCGCCGGCGCTCACACCTCTTCGACCGAGCTGGGCTCGCGGCGGGACAGGTCGATGCCGAGCTCCTCTGCGGCGCGGAAGACATCCTCCTCCGCGTCGCGCATCTCGATGGTGGAGCCGTCCTGCGACAGCACCTCCACGTTGAGGCAGAGCGACTGCATCTCCTTGACGAGCACCTTGAACGACTCGGGGATGCCGGAGTCGGGGATGTTCTCGCCCTTGACGATGGCCTCGTAGACCTTGACGCGCCCGGGGACGTCGTCCGACTTGATCGTGAGCAGCTCCTGGAGGGCGTATGCGGCGCCGTACGCCTCCATCGCCCAGACCTCCATCTCGCCGAACCGCTGGCCACCGAACTGGGCCTTACCGCCCAGCGGCTGCTGCGTGATCATCGAGTAGGGGCCGGTCGAGCGCGCGTGGATCTTGTCGTCCACGAGGTGGTGCAGCTTCAGGATGTACATGTAGCCGACCGAGACCGGGTCCGGGAACGGCTCGCCGGAGCGGCCGTCGAACAGCGACGCCTTGCCGTTCTCCTTGACGGTGCGGACACCGTCGCGGTTCGGGATGGTCGCGCCGAGCAGACCGGTGATCTCGTCCTCGCGGGCACCGTCGAACACCGGCGTCGCCACCTTGGTGTCCGGCTCGGCCTTGTCCGCGTGGATGTCGATCAGCCGCTGCTTCCAGTCGGCCTTGCCCTTGTCCTCGTGCAGATCGATGTCCCAGCCCTGCTTGGCCAGCCAGCCCAGGTGCAGCTCGAGGATCTGGCCGATGTTCATGCGTCGCGGCACGCCCAGCGGGTTGAGGATCACGTCGACCGGGGTGCCGTCCTCCATGAACGGCATGTCCTCGATCGGCAGGATCTTCGCGATCACGCCCTTGTTGCCGTGGCGGCCGGCGAGCTTGTCACCGACGGAGATCTTGCGCTTCTGGGCGACGTAGACCCGCACCAGCTGGTTGACCCCCGGGGGCAGCTCGTCGCCGTCCTCGCGGTCGAACACGCGGACCCCGATGACCGTGCCGGACTCACCGTGCGGCACCTTCATCGAGGTGTCGCGGACCTCGCGCGCCTTCTCGCCGAAGATCGCGCGGAGCAGGCGCTCCTCGGGGGTCAGCTCGGTCTCGCCCTTCGGGGTGACCTTGCCGACGAGGATGTCACCGGTGGTGACCTCGGCGCCGATGCGGATGATGCCGCGCTCGTCGAGGTCGGCCAGCATCTCCTCGGAGACGTTCGGGATGTCCCGAGTGATCTCCTCGGGGCCGAGCTTGGTGTCGCGGGCGTCGACCTCGTGCTCCTCGATGTGGATCGAGGTGAGGATGTCCTCCTGCACCAGGCGCTGGCTGAGGATGATCGCGTCCTCGTAGTTGTGGCCCTGCCACGGCATGAACGCCACCAGCAGGTTGGTGCCCAGGGCGATCTCGGCGTCGTCCGTGCACGGACCGTCGGCGATCGGGCCGCCGGCCTCGACCCGGTCACCCTCGGCGACCAGCGGGCGCTGGTTGATGCAGGTGCCCTGGTTGGAGCGGCGGAACTTCGCCATGCGGTACGACGAGTAGGTGCCGTCGTCGTTCATCACCTCGACGAGGTCGGCGGACACGTCCTTGACCACACCGGCCTTGGTGGCGACGACCACGTCACCCGCGTCGACCGCGGCGCGGTACTCGATGCCGGTGCCCACCAGCGGCGAGTCGCTCTTGATGAGCGGCACGGCCTGGCGCTGCATGTTGGCACCCATGAGCGCGCGGTTGGCGTCGTCGTGCTCGAGGAACGGGATCAGGGCGGTCGCGACCGACACCATCTGGCGCGGCGAGACGTCCATGTAGTCGACCTCGCCGGCCAGGATCTCGGAGACCTCGCCGTGGCGCTGGCGGACAAGCACCCGCTCCTCGACGAACTTGTTGTTCTTGTCGAGGGCGGCGTTCGCCTGGGCGATGACGTACTTGTCCTCGTCGTCCGCGGTGAGGTAGTCGATCTTGTCGGTGACCTTGCCGTTCTCGACCTTGCGGTACGGCGTCTCGATGAAGCCGAACGGGTTGATCCGGCCGAACGACGCGAGCGAGCCGATCAGACCGATGTTCGGGCCTTCCGGCGTCTCGATCGGGCACATGCGGCCGTAGTGCGACGGGTGGACGTCGCGGACCTCCATGCCGGCGCGGTCACGGGACAGACCGCCGGGGCCGAGCGCGTTGAGGCGACGCTTGTGCGTCAGGCCCGCGATCGGGTTGGTCTGGTCCATGAACTGCGAGAGCTGCGAGGTGCCGAAGAACTCCTTCAGCGCCGCGACGACCGGGCGGATGTTGATCAGGGACTGCGGCGTGATCGCCTCGACGTCCTGGGTGGTCATCCGCTCGCGGACCACGCGCTCCATGCGGGCCAGGCCGGTGCGGAGCTGGTTCTGGATCAGCTCGCCCACGGTCCGCATGCGGCGGTTGCCGAAGTGGTCGATGTCGTCCTCGCGGACCTCGGTCTCCTTGCCGTCCGCGTCGATGACGACCTCGCCGGACGCGTCGACCAGCTTCTCGTCGCCGTTGTGCAGGCGGACGATGTAGCGGATCGCGGCGACGATGTCGGCGATGGTGAGCGTCTGGTGGTCGAACGCCTCGTGCAGGCCGAGCTTCTTGTTCACCTTGTAGCGGCCGACCTTGGCGAGGTCGTAGCGCTTCGGGTTGAAGTAGTAGTTGTTGAGCAGCGTCTGCGCGGCCTCACGCGTCGGCGGCTCGCCCGGGCGCAGCTTGCGGTAGATGTCGAGCAGGGCGTCGTCCTGGCCCTGGGTGTTGTCCTTCTCCTCGGTCAGGACGATCGACTCGTACTGGCGCAGCTCGGCCATCGTGGCCTCGTAGTCGTAGTCCTCGCCGGTGACCTCGGCGACGGCCTGCAGGGCCTTGAGGAGGACCGTGACGTTCTGCTTGCGCTTCCGGTCGAGCCGCACGCCGACCGTGTCGCGCTTGTCGATCTCGAACTCGAGCCAGGCGCCGCGCGACGGGATCACCTTCGCGGTGAAGATGTCCTTGTCGGAGGTCTTGTCGGCGGTGCGCTCGAAGTAGACGCCCGGGGACCGGACGAGCTGGGACACGACGACCCGCTCGGTGCCGTTGATGATGAAGGTGCCCTTGTCGGTCATGAGCGGGAACTCGCCCATGAAGACGGTCTGGCCCTTGATCTCACCGGTGTCGTTGTTGGTGAACTCGGCGGAGACGTAGAGGGGGGCGGAGTAGGTGAAGTCCTTCTCCTTGCACTCCTCCACGGTGTACTTCGGGTCGTAGAAGAGGGGGTTCTCGAACGAGAGCGACATCGTCTCGGAGAAGTCCTCGATCGGGGAGATCTCCTCGAAGATCTCGGTCAGACCGGACTTGGTGGAGACGTCCTCGCCGGCCTCGGTCCGACGCTGCACGTCGGACTGCCACTTCTCGTTGCCGACCAGCCAGTCGAAGCTGTCGGTCTGGAGAGCCAGGAGCTGGGGAACCTCGAGAGGTTCGTTGATCTTTGCGAAGCTGATGCGACGGGTGTTGCCAGAGGTGCTGCGCGCGGCCAAGAGTGTGTCCTTCTGGAGGTTCGCTCTGGGGAGGGCGCCCGCCAACCACTTACCGGCCACCGGACAGGCAGGAAGCATTTGAGGGCAGACGCAAAGAGGAAGCCTAACGCAGAACGCGCGGCAGCACAAACACGCGGCTGAGAATCTCGGGCATCGCGGTCAGTCGCTGGCGAAGATCATCACCCCCGGGGCCGCCGAGGTCAAGCAGAACCGCCGGAACGGCCGCCGGTCGCGCCCGGTCCCGGTGGTGACCGGGCGCGTCCGGGACGGTTCAGTCCGCCGCGCAGTCGGAGGCGCCGGAGGCGTCCGAGCCGTCCTCGGGGGCCGCCGTGGAGGTGTCTCCGGACGGGGTCTGACCGTCGGCCGCGGCCGAGATCTCGCGGGGGTCCCAGCCGTCGATCTTCTCGATCAGCCAGTCGCCCTCCCTCTGCACCATGGTCGCGGTGAAGGAGAGGGTGAGCTTCTGGGTCTGCTTGACGTTGCCGGCCTCGCTGTCGAGCACCACCAGCACGCCGACCCGCTGCCCGTCGTCGGAGACGCACGCGACCCCGGCGGTCGAGGACGTGGTCTTCGCGTAGCCCTTGGACTTCTCAAGGTTGGGTCCGATGGCCTTGGACCAGAGCTCGTCGTACTGCGCCTTCAGGTCACCGGTGAGCACGCGCAGCGCCCGGTCCTTGTCGCGGTCGGGATAGCGGTAGTCGTAGGTGAACACCAGCGGCACCGACGTCCGGGCCGCCGCGGTGGCCTCGTCGGCGGCATCGTCGGCGGCGACCGCGTCACTGCCGGTGACCTGGAGGTACGCCGCGGTGAGGGTCACCAGCAGAACCATCACCGCCAGGCCGGCCAGCAGCCAGCCCGGGACCCAGGGCAGGGTCCGCCCGGCCCCGGCGGTCGCCGGTACCCTCGCCGGCTCCGTCGCCGCGTCGTCGGCGGGCTCGTCCCCGCAGTCGTCGGCCTGCCCGGTGGCCGCCGCGTCTGCCGCGCTCGGGGACGTCGCGGCGGCCTCGGTCCGGGCCTCGTCGTCGCCCGAGACGCCGGCCGCGGCCAGCTCCGCGTCGTACGCCGTGCGGCGCTCGTCGTCGAGCAGCACCTCGGCCGCCTCGTTGTAGAGGCGGAACCGGCGGTCGCCCGGGTCCAGGTCGGCGATGGACTCCCGCCACGCCGTCCGGATCTGCTCCGTCGTCGCGGTCTCCTCGACCCCGAGGACGTCGTACCAGGTCGCGCTCATCGGCTGAACCTCGAGTCCACGTCGTTGCACTTCGCGACCTGCCACGAGCCGTCGATCCTCTGGAGGTCGACGAGCATCTGGAAGTCGCGCGGCTCGACCGCCTTGCCGTCGCGGCCGCCCGCGACCTGCCCGGACAGCACGACCACGGCCGAGTCGTCGTCGAGGGACTCCACGCCGGTGCGCTCGACCGAGGTGGTCATCGTGAACTTCTGCGCCGCGACCTGCCGGTCGAGGGCGGAGGCGTACTCCTCGAAGGTGACGCCGCCGCAGGTGAACCCGGTGGCGATCAGGGGTTCCACGCGCTGGCGGTACGCCGTGAGCACCTGCTTGCCGTCCAGGTCCTCCGGGGAGTAGCTCCCGAAGGCGGTCATCCACTCCTTGGCCCGGACCATGACGGTCTCGCGGACGCTCTGGTTGTTCGCGGCGGCACCACCGTCGCGGCCGGTCGCCGCGACCGCGAGCCAGACGACCGAGGCGACCAGGGCCACGGCCAGGACGCCGGCCAGGGCCAGGCGGAACCGGGGCGAGCCGGTGGGGCGGGCGCCGGTGTCATGGGCGGGGGTGGCGTTCTCGGAGGTCGGGTCCTCGGGGGTCACCTCGTCGTCCCGACGAGCGGCTGTAGCAGCAACCACTTCCACGCCTCCTCTCCAGTTGCGCGTGCCTCGGAGGTGGGAGTCACGCTGTCGGGGGTGGACGATCCGGACAGGCCGGACGCCCACGTGAACTTCTGGGTCTGCGGGTCGTAGTACCCGGCCACCGGGGCCCGGTAACCAGCCGGCGCCCGCGGGGCGTTCTGGGCCCCGCGCGCGTTGGACTGCGACGGCGGCTCGCTGCAGCGGGTGCCGACCTTCATCGGCCGGTTGCTGCCGTCGTCCGGCTCGCGCCGGTCGGTGCCCTCGTAGCCGCGGTGGCACAGGGTGTGGTCGGTCATCACCATGCCGAAGTGGGCGTCGTACTTGTGGGTGACCGGGTCCTTGGACACGACGCTGAAGCCGCCCTCGACGACGTACGGGTAGAGCACGAGGATCTGCTCGACCCCGTCGAGGTGCTTGACCACGACCTCGCCCGTGGTCACCAGGTTGTTGATCAGCGAGGAGAGGTCGACCTCGTTGTCCTCGATGAACCGGCGCAGCTCGTTGGCGGTGACCGACCCGGAGTCGATGACCTTGCGGAGGTCGGGGTCGGAGGCGGCCAGGGTCCCGCTGAACTTCGCCAGGTCGCGGGTGAAGCTGCGGATCGACGAGGCGGTGTCGAGCTGGGTGCGCAGCACCGTGTTGCTCTCGTGGATCAGGTCGGTGGTCATCTCGAAGTTGTCGTTGGCGGTCTGGATGAACGAGTTCGAGGTGTCGATGATCTGCCCGAGGTCGTCACCGGTGCCGTCGAAGGCGAGGCCCATCTCGGTGACGACCTTCTTCAGAGACTCCCGGTCGACCGACGACGTGGTCGTCGAGAGGTCCTCGAGCAGCGTGGCGGTCGGGAGCGGCGTCGTCGTGTCCTCGCGGGCGATCTCCGAGCCGTCCTGGAGGAACGGGCCCTCGGCGGTGCGGGGCTGGAGCTCGACGTACTGCTCGCCGACCGCGGACCGGTTGCCGACCACGGCCTCGGTGTCGCTGGGGATGTCGTCCCACCCGTTGTCGATCGCGAGCAGCACGTCGACCCCGTCGTCGGTGACCTGGAGCTTCTCGACCTCGCCCACGGTGACGCCGCGGTAGGACACCTCCGCGCCGGCGAAGATGCCGCCGGAGTCCTGGTAGTGGGCCACCACGGTGTAGTGGTCGTCGAAGAACACGCGGTCGAGGCGGGCGTAGCGGGCACCGACGTAGGTGCAGCCGAGCAGCGTGATGATCACGAAGACCACCAGCTGGACCTTGGTACGGCGGGTGATCACTGCGCCACCCCCGGCATCAGCAGGGCCACCAGTATCGGGTTCCAGGTGTCCATCATCCGGCTCATCGAGACGTTGCCGTCGCCGAGCGCGGCCGGGCGGCTGAGGCCCAGGCCGAGGTCGGGCAGCGAGGTGGGCAGCGGCAGCGGGTTGTCGCCGCCCCCGCCACCACCGGGGCACAGCCCGGGCAGCGGGACGCTCTTGCAGACCCGGTCGACGACGACGTCGGGCAGTCCCCGGCAGTTCTCGACCGTCGGGTCGTCCAGGCACTTCTGGATCGCCTTGACCGCCCCGTCGCAGAGCTTGTCGAGCGGGGGCAGCGGGCCGTCGTCGGGGATCTGGCCGAGCGGGATGCAGGCCTCGCTCGGGTCGGGGATCGGTCCGGCCTGCTTCCCGACGTCGATGTCGAGCTTGATCGAGAGGTTGGTGTAGTCGCCCATGTGCAGGTTGCGGGCCACCTCCGGGTCGCGACCGACCACCTCGTCGACGAAGGGGTAGGTCAGGAACACGTTGAACGACTTGGCGAAGTCGTCGCCGGTGGCGGCGAGGTTCGTCAGCACCGGCTGGAGCTGGGTGAGCGCGTCGATCGTGGCGGTCTTCGACGCCCGGATCACGCGGGTGCCGACGTTGCCGAGCTTGCCGAGCGCCTTCAGCATCTTGATGAGGTCCGCGCGCTGGCTGTCGAGCGAGTCCAGGGCACCCGGCAGGTCGTCGAGCGCGGAGGTGATCGCCGGCTTCTGCGCGTTCGCGGCCCTGGCCAACCGGTCCAGCGACTCGATCGCGGTGACGATGTCGGCCTTGTTGTCGTCGAGCTGCCGGGTGAAGACCCGCAGCTGGGTGAGCACCGAGCGGGCGCTGCCCTCACGTCCCTCGAGCGCCTTGTTGAGCTCGCTCGAGATCGTCTTCAGCTGGGCGACGCCGCCGCCGTTGAGCAGCAGGCTGAGCGCGCCGAGCACCTCCTCGACCTCGGGGTTCCGGTTGGTCGAGGACAGCGCGATGTCGTCACCGTCGGACAGCTTGTTGGAGCTGGGGTTCTCGGGCGCCTTCAGCGACACGAACTTCTCGCCGAGCAGGCTGGTCTGGCGGATCTCGGCCTCGGCGTTGTCGGGCAGGTCGACGTCGTTGCGCAGGCTCAGGGTGACGTTCGCGACGTACCCGTCGAGGGTGATGTCGGTGACCTTGCCGACCGTCACGTCGTTGACCCGGACGGTCGACTGCGGCACCAGGTCGAGCACGTCGGGGAACGTGACGTGGACGGTCATCGGGTTGTCGCCGACGTCGGCGCCACCGGGCAGCGGAGCCTTGCTGATCGAGAAGTCGCAGCCGCTGAGCAGCAGCGCGACCACGAGGACCAGCACCAGCTTCAGGCGGTTCATCGGGCCACCTCCAGCAGCCGGGCGAACGTCGGGTCCGCGACCGCGCGGTTGCCGAGCAGGCCGGGCCGCGGGTAGATGGACTTGATCACGTTGCAGGCGGCGCCGGACGGGTCGGCCTGGTCGACGGCCGTGCACAGGAACACGGCGGGGTCGGCCGAGATCTCGTGCGGCAGGTTGCCGAAGTTGGCCGCGGTGTCGAGCGTGCCCGACTGCGGGTTGTAGGTCAGGGCGAGGTTGTTGAGCGCGAGCGGCGCGACGTGGAGGATCTCGTCGAGCTCGCCGCGGCGCTTGACCAGGGTCTTGGAGACCCGGTTGAGCCCCTTGACGTTCTTGCTGAGCAGCGACCTGTTGTCGCGGACGAACGTCTTGACCTCGCCCAGTGCGGTGCCGAGGTTCCTCAGGGAGGCGGCGAGCTCCCGGCGCTCGCTCGAGAGCATCTCGGAGACCGACGCCATCGAGGCGTTGAAGTCACGCACCACCTTGTCGTTCTTCGACAGGGCCCTGACGAACCGCTCGATCTCGGCGGCGCTGCCGAACAGCTCCTCCTTGTTGTTCTCGAGGGTGCCGGTGAACTTGCCGAGGTTGCGAATGGTCTGGTTGACGTTCGCGCCCTGGCCGTCGAAGTTCTTCGCTGTGGTGTCGAGCAGGTCGCTCAGCGCGCCCTTGCTGTTGGCTCCGTTGGGCCCGAGCGCGACGGTCAGGTCGTCGAGCGACTGGTAGACCTCGTCGAGCTCGAGCGGGGTCGAGGTCTTGTCGGTGTCGAGCACCGCACCGTCCGCGAGCTTCTCGCCGCCGTCGTACGCCGGGGTCAGCTGCACGAAGCGGTCGCCCACCACGCTCGGCGCGATGATCACCGCCTCCGCGTTCGCGGGCACCTGGACCTCGGCGTCGTAGTACATCTTGACGTTGACCACGTCGCCGGCCGGCTCGACCGACTCGACCTTGCCCACGGGGACGCCGAGCACGCGGACGTCGGAGCCCTCGTAGATCGAGACGGTGCGCGGGAACGCAGCGGTGAGCTGCTTGCGGTCCTCGCCGCCGCGGAACATGGTCAGTGCGGCCGCCGCGAGCAGGGCGACGATGACCAGGGGCACGATGAGCTTCTTCACGGTCTCCATGGGTCAGCCACCCGCCTGCGTGACCGGGGGCATGTTGTAGATGAAGGTGTCGAACCACGGGCCGTTTCCCAGGGTGTTCGCGAACACGCGGTAGAACGGCGCCATCAGGCGCAGCGTCTCGTCGAGGTTGTCCTGGTTCTTCAGCAGCACCTTGACGACCGTGTCGAGGTGGGTGAGGGCCGGCTTCAGGTCCGCGCGCGAGTCGCGGATCAGGCCGGTCAGCTCCTCGGACATGGACGAGGTCGACACCAGCAGGTTGTGGATCGCCTGCCGACGCGCCACCAGCGCCCTGAACAGGACGTCGGCGTCCTTCATCAGCGTCACCACGTCGCCGGAGCGGTCGCCGAGCACACCCGAGACCTTCTGGAGGTGCACCAGCAGGCTGTTGATCTGCTCGTCCCGCGCCGCGAGGTTCGCCGACAGCGCCGAGACGCCCTTCAGCGCCGCCTGGAACTCCTCGGGGGTGTTGCGCCCGAGGTCGCTCAGCGTGGTCAGGGACTTGGCCAGGCGGTCGGTGTCGATGCGCTCGGAGGTCTCGGCCAGCCCGGAGAACGCCTCGACCACGTCGTACGGCGACTGGGTGCGCTCGACCGGGATGGTGTGGCCCTCGTCCATCTGGCCGGGCCCGGCCGGCTCGAGCGCGAGGAACATCGCGCCGAGGATCGTCTTGACCTTGATCGCGGCGCCGGAGTCCTTGCCGAAGTCGACCCCGCGGTCGACCTTGAAGGTGACCTTGACGTGGTCGCCGTCGAGGGCGACGGACTCGACCTTGCCGACGCGGACACCGGCCACCCGGACCTCGTCGTTGGCCTTGAGCCCGCCGGCCTCGCTGAACGCGGCGTAGTAGGTGTCGCCTCCGCCGATCAGCGGCAGGTCGTCGGCACGGAACGCGGCCAGCACCATCGCGGCCAGCACGGCGAGGCTCACCGCGCCGACCACCACGGGGTTGCGCTCACGGAAGGGAGTACTCATGGCAGCGAACACCTGTCCGAGTTGGTCGGGTAGTCGACCTTGAGGGGCTTGCCCGCGACCTTCACCTGACCAGTGAAGTTGCACAGGTAGAAGTTGAACCACGAGCCGTAGATCGCGGTACGGCCGACCTTGTTGAGCTTGATCGGGAGCACCTGCATGGTCCGGTCGAGCTCGGCGCGGTTCTTCGCCAGGTTGCCGGCGGTGCCGCGCAGGCCCTTGATGTCGGTGACCAGCGGCTTGCGGATCCCCCGGATCAGGTCGGCCGTCTCGACGGAGAGCGACGAGATCGAGTCCAGCGAGCCGAGCAGGGCGTCCTTGTCCGTCGCCAGCCCGCTGACCAGGGTCTTGAGGTTGACGATCAGGGAGGAGAACTCCTCGTCCCGGTTGCCGATGGTCACGAGCGTCTCGTTGAGGTTGTCGATCAGGTCGCCGATGACCTGGTCGCGCTCGGCGAGCGTCTGGGTGACCGACGCGGTGTGGCTGAGCAGGCCCTCGACCGTGCCCCCCTCGCCCTGGAAGACCTGGACGATCTCGTAGGACAGCTGGTTGATGTCCTGCGGGGAGAGCGCCTGGAAGAGCGGCTTGAAGCCGTTGAACAGCACCGTGAGGTCGAGCGCCGGCGCCGTCTTCGACACCGGGATCGTGGTGCCCTCGTCGAGGCGGTCGCCGTTGTCGGCGCCCTGCTGGCTCAGCGAGATGTAGCGCTGGCCGACCAGGTTGCGGTAGCGGATCTGCGCGTGCGTGGCGGAGGTGAGCTCCGCGCTGTCCTGCACGGTGAACGTGACCAGCGCCCGTGAGCGGTCCTTGATCTCGATGCCCTTGACGGTGCCGACCTTGACCCCGGCAATGCGGATGTCGTCGCCCTTGGTCACGCCGGTCGCGTCGACGAACTCGGCCCGGTACTGGCGGGACCCGCCGAAGGTGATGTTGCCGATGAGGACCACGAGCATGCCGGTCGCCAGCGTCGTGATCACCATGAAGGTGACCAGCTTCCAGGCGTCGGAGGCGGTCTTCTTGTCGAGGAACCGGCTCATCGCATCGACACCTCCGTCCCGCGGACGAGGGGGGCGAACAGCATCACGCTCAGGTCGGACACCTCCGAGGAGTCGCGCCCCAACGACGCCGCGAGCAGCGACCGCACGAAGGCCGCCTCGTCGGCGCTGCCGGCATACGCGTCGGTCTCGGCCCAGGCCAGCGGCGACCGCATGGTCCCCTTGCCGGTGGGTTCGTCGACGCCGTCGTCGGCGTTCCCGGGGGACGGGGCGATGTTCTTCTGGTTGTACGGCGAGTCGGGCAGGCTGCCGCAGTAGGGCCCCCGCTTGTCGCCGTACCGCGGCTTGTCCTGGGGCCCGTAGGCACGTGGCTGGTGGGGCAGCATCTCGAGGTTGATGTGCAGGGTGAAGCCGCGGAACGCCTGGGCCTGGAGCTTGCCTGCCTTCACGATGCCGCTGGTCAGGCAGGGGAACTCGGGGGCGTACTTGCCGAGCACCTCGAACTGTGCGTCGGCGAGCTCGTTGACCCGGATGATGTTGTCCTCGTTCTCGTCGAGGAAGCCGCGGGTGGTGTCGGAGAACGCGCTGACGTCGTCGAAGAGCCTGTTCAGCTTCTTCTCGCGCTGCACGAGCGTGTTCCCGGTGGTCACCGAGCTGCGCAGCGTCGTGGCGATGTCGGGGAAGACCTCGGTGTAGAGGTCGGAGGTCTTCGCCAGCAGCCGGAGGTCCTCGACCACGTCGGGCAGCTGCGGGTTGACCCGCTGGAGGTAGGAGTCCAGGGTCTCGAGGTTCTCGCCGATCTTCTCGCCGCGGCCCTCGAGCGCGGTCGCCAGCGCGTTGAGCGTCGTGTTGATCTCGGCCGGCTGGACCGTGCGCAGCAGCGGGTAGAGGTCGTTGAGGGTCTCCTCGACCTCGTGCGCGAGCACGGTCTGGGTGATCGTGTCCCCCGCCTCGATGTGCGCTCCGTCCGGGGACTCGGGGATCTGGAGCGCGACGTACTTCTCGCCGAACAGCGTCTTGGGCTCGATCCGGGCGGTGACGTTGCGCGGGATGGTGTCGACCTGGTCGGGGTAGAGCCCGAGCGTGAGCTCGGCACCGTCCGAGCTCGCGGACTGCTGCAGCACCTCCCCCACGATCACGCCGCGCAGCTTGACGTCGGCGCGGGCGGGCAGGTTGAGGCCGGCCCTGGAGGTCTCGAGCGAGACCTCGTCGTAGTCGGTGAACTTCTTGGTGAACACCGCGTACGTCGACCAGACCCCGGCCGCGATCAGCGCGATGAAGAGCAGCCCGATCAGCTTCGTGTTGCGCAGGATGTTCGTCTCCCGACTCGTCATCGCCCGCTCACCCCGCCAGCCGCACGGTCGTCGAGGCACCCCAGATGGCCATGGACAGGAACAGGTCGATCACGTTGATGGCGACGATCGAGGTGCGGACCGCCTTGCCGACGGCGACGCCGACGCCGGCCGGGCCGCCGCTGGCGTTGTAGCCGTGGTAGCAGTGGATGAGGATCACCGCGACCGCGAACACCAGCACCTTGCCGAAGGACCACAGCACGTCGCCGGGGGGCAGGAACTGGTTGAAGTAGTGGTCGTAGGTGCCGGTGCTCTGGCCGAAGAACGCGGTGACCGTCAGCCGGGTCGCGAAGTACGACGACAGCAGGCCGACGACGTACAGCGGGATGATCGCGATCAGGCCGCCGATGATCCGCGTGGTCACCAGGAACGGCAGCGACGGGATCGCCATCACCTCGAGGGCGTCGATCTCCTCGGAGATGCGCATGGCGCCGAGCTGTGCGGTGAACCCGCAGCCCACGGTCGCGGCCAGCGCGATGCCGGCGACCAGCGGCGCGATCTCGCGCGTGTTGAAGTACGCCGAGACGAAGCCGGAGAACGCCGCGGTGCCGAGCTGGTTGAGCGCGGCGTAACCCTGGAGGCCGACCTCGGTGCCGGTGAAGAAGCACATCGCGGTGATCACGCCGACCGTGCCGCCGATGACCGCCAGCGAGCCGGAGCCCAGCGTCACCTCCGCGAGGATCCGCATGACCTCCTTCTTGTAGCGGCGGATGGTCCGCGGCGTCCACGCGAGCGCGCGGAGGTAGAAGGCCAGCTCCTGGCCGAGCTTGTCGAGCGCGCGACCGGGGCGCGCCACCGTGTCCCTGAACGAGTTGGCCATGGCGTCAACCCGTCTTCGGTGGGACGAGCTGGAAGTAGATCGCGCTCATCACGAAGTTGACGACGAACAGGAGCATGAAGGTGATGACGACGGACTCGTTCACGGCGTCACCGACGCCCTTCGGTCCGCCCGCGGCGTTCATGCCCTTGTAGGAGGCGACGATCGCGGCGATCAGTCCGAACACGAGGGCCTTGGCCATGCCTTGCCAGAGGTCCGGCAGCTGGGCCAGGGCGGTGAAGCTGGCGAGATAGGCGCCCGGTGTGCCGTCCTGCAGGACGACGTTGAAGACGTAGCCGCCGGCGACACCGACCACCGAGACGAGCCCGTTGAGGAAGACCGAGACCAGCATGCAGGCCAGCACCCGCGGCACCACGAGGCGCTGGATGGGGTCGATGCCCAGCACCATCATCGCGTCGAGCTCCTCGCGGATCTTGCGGGCGCCGAGGTCGGCCGCGATCGCCGACCCGCCGGCGCCGGCGATCAGCAGCGACGTCGCGATCGGGCCCGCCTCGCGCACCACGGCCAGCACCGCCGCGGAGCCGGTGAAGGACTGGGCGCCGAACTGCTTGATGAGGCCGCCCACCTGGAGCGCGATCACGGCTCCGAACGGGATCGCGACAAGAGCGGTCGGGATGATCGTGACCGAGGCGATGAACCAGGCCTGCTGGAGGAACTCGCGGGTCTGGAAGGGCCGTCTGAACAGGTTGCGGCCGACGTCGAGACCGAAGGCGAACAGCTTGCCTGCGGTCCCGATCGGCGCCAGCGCCCGGGTAGCGGTGAGGGAGGCCATCTGTCGCTCAGACCCCCGCTGCCACGTCGGCGTTGGCGGACTCGAACGAGCCGGGCGGCGGGGTCACGCCGTTCTCGCGGCACCACTCGCCGGCGGGACGCTGGCTGCGTCGCGGGATGCCGTTGGACGGGTCGAGCTGGAGCGGGATCGGCGGCAGCGGCGGGAGCTCCTGGTCCTTCTCGGCCTCGAGCTCGTCGGCGTCCTTCTCCTCGGACATGCCGATCGGTCCGACCCGCTGGGCGTTGAGGAACTGGCGGACCACCGGCTCCTCGGAGCTGAGCAGCATCTCGCGCGGACCGAACATCGCCAGGTGGCGGTGGTAGAGCAGCCCGATGTTGTCCGGCACGGTCCGGGCGGTGTTGATGTCGTGGGTGACGATCAGGAACGTGGCGTCGATCTGCGCGTTCAGGTCGACGATCAGCTGGTTGAGGAACGCCGTGCGGACCGGGTCGAGACCGGAGTCCGGCTCGTCGAACAGCACGATCTCGGGGTCGAGGACCAGCGCGCGGGCCAGTCCGGCGCGCTTGCGCATGCCGCCGGAGATCTCGCCCGGGAGCTTGTCCTCGGCGCCGAGCAGGCCGACGAGGTCCATCTTCTCCATGACGATGTCGCGGATCTCGGACTCGGACTTGCGGGTGTGCTCGCGCAGCGGGAAGGCCACGTTGTCGTAGAGGTTCATCGAGCCGAACATGGCGCCGTCCTGGAACAGCACGCCGAACAGCTTGCGGATCTCGTAGAGCTCCTTCTCGGAGCAGGTGGCGATGTCGGTGCCCTCGATGACGATCGAGCCCTTGTCGGGCTTGAGCAGGCCGATGAGAGTCTTGAGGAAGACGGACTTGCCGGTGCCGGACGGCCCGAGCATCACGCAGATCTCGCCGGGCGGAACGGTCAGGGTGACATCACCCCAGATCAGCTGCTTGCCGAACGACTTGGACAGGTCGTCGACCTCGATCGCAACACCCATGCCGGACCCTTTCCTCCCTCTTCGGAACTGCGCACGCGGCCACCGCCGGTGGGCAGACCTCCCGTACCCCCACCCGAGACAACGGCCACGGTCTCGATTGGTTACGCGTCAATTTCGGGGACGGTCACGCCGCGGTGACCGGAGGGATACTGGCGCGTAACAAAGGAGACGTCCAGACCAGTGCGACCTTTGTCACGTCCGGCACGTACCCATTTCGCCGGGGTTGCGCACGGCCGTCCGCGCCAGCGACCCGCCCGGGTCCGCGCCGGAAATGCACGAGGGGCGGACGAGCATTGCTCGTCCGCCCCACGTGTGGGTTGCGGTGCCGGGTCACCCGAGGGCGACCCGGTCGCGGGTCACTTGACGGTGACGGTGGCGCCGGCGCCCTCGAGGGCCTCCTTGGCCTTCTCCGCGGCGTCCTTGGCGACCTTCTCCAGGACCGCCTTCGGGGCGGCCTCGACCAGCTCCTTGGCCTCCTTCAGGCCGAGGCTGGTGAGCGCGCGCACCTCCTTGATGACGTTGATCTTCTTGTCACCGGCGGCCTCGAGGACGACGTCGAACTCGTCCTGCTCGGCGGCGGCCTCGGCGCCACCGGCGGCCGCGCCACCGGCCGCGGGAGCGGCGGCAACGGCGACCGGAGCGGCGGCGGTCACGCCGAAGGTCTCCTCGAACTGCTTCACGAACTCGGAGAGCTCGATGAGGGTCATTTCCTTGAACGCGTCGAGCAGCTCGTCAGTGCTGAGCTTCGCCATGATGGCGTGTCCTTCCGTTTGGTGGCCCGTCCGGGATCGGTCGGCGGGCCGGGTTTTCAGGTGGTGCCTGGATCAGGCTTCGGGGGCCTCGTCGGCGGCCTCCGCGGCGGGAGCCTCGTCGGCCTCCGCAGCGGGAGCCTCGTCAGCGGCTACCGGGGCTTCCTCGGCAGGAGCCGGCGTACCGGCACCACCCGCGAGGATCGTGGGGTCCTGCTCCGCCTTGGCCTGCAGGGCGCCGGCGAGCCGGGCAGCCTGCGAGATCGGGGCGTTGAGCAGGTAGACGGCCTGGGAGAGCGAGGCCAGCATCGCGCCGGCCAGCTTGCCCAGCAGCACCTCGCGCGACTCGAGGTCGGCCAGCCTGGCGACCTCCTTCGCGTCGAGGAGCCCGCCGTCGAGGACGCCACCCTTGATGACAAGGGCAGGGTTCGCCTTGGCAAAGTCACGCAGACCCTTGGCCGCCTCGACCACGTCGCCGTTGATGAAGGCGATGGCGGTCGGGCCGGTCAGCAGGTCGTCGAACCCGTCGATCCCCGCCTCCTTGGCGGCGATCTGGGCGAGCGTGTTCTTGACCACGGCGTAGTTGGCGTTCTCGCCGAGGGAGCGCCGCAGGTCCTGCAGCTGCTTCACGGTGAGACCGCGGTACTCGGTCAGCACAGCGCCCGCGGCGTTGTTGAACGAGTCAACGACCTCCGCGACGGCTGCTGCCTTGTCTGGCCGCGCCATGGGTCTCCTTCTTTCGTCTGGTGAGGCCACCGCACCGGCCCGCAAATGACGAACGCCCCGGCGCAGGCCAGGGCGTGGACGACCCGTAGGGTCGGAGCTCTGTCACCTGCGCAGGCCGTCCGCGTCTCCGCGGCACCTTCGGTCACGCTGCTGGGCAGCACGACGACCGGCGGTCTCTGGTTACGGTCGGGAAGTCTAGGCGGAGTCCGGACGGCGGACCAAATCCGCGTCGTCCCGGACCGGGTGGCCGATCGGTCGGAGGTCTGACCCGTCCGGGCGATTTCGGACCATTTCGGTCACCTCGGCTCCCCAGTTCTGCTGCCATATGACGCGTGGACCTCCAGATGCAGTCGCTGAGCGACGTACTCACCCGCGCGGAGAACCGCCTGCGCGGCAGCGCTCACGCCCCCGCGCGCATCTGGCCGACCGGGTTCGACCCGCTCGACCACCACCTGATGGGTGGATTCCGCGCCGGGGAGCTGATCCTGATCGCGGGGCCCCAGGGCCTCGGCAAGACCACCTGGGCGCTCCAGGTCGGCCGCAACATCGCCCGGGACGGGCGCCCCGTCGCCTACTTCTGCTTCGAGCACGACCCGCAGTCGCTGCTCGAGCGACTGGTCGCGCTGGAGGCCGGTGAGGCGGGCGGCTTCGACGCCCCTGACCTGCGCCGGATCCGCTCCGCGTTCGAGCCCGGCGACCACCGCAACGGCACCGTCGGCGACCGGCTCTCGGACAAGCGGGGCGGCGCCGAGGCCGTCGAGCGGGTCGCGGTGTACGCCGACCGCTACCACCTGCACCGGTCCAGCGGCCGCTCCACCAGCCTCGACGTGATCCGCGACGCTGTCGAGCAGATCGGTCGCGACTGCGGCCAGCTGCCGTTCGTGGTCGTGGACTACCTCCAGAAGGCGCACGTGCCCGGCGGACCGCCGCTGGAGGAGGACCGGATCACGATCGTGGTCGAGGGCCTCAAGGACATGGCGCTGGACCTCGACATCCCGATCCTCGCGGTCGCCGCCGGCGACAAGCAGGGCATCTCCTCGGGTCGCCGGATGCGCGCCGCGCACCTGCGCGGCTCCTCGGCACTGGCCTACGAGGCGGACGCGCTGCTGATCCTCAACAACAAGTTCGACGTCGTCGCCCGGCACCACCTGGTCTACGACCTCGGCAACGCCGAGCGGTTCAAGTCCTGGGCGGTGCTCAGCATCGAGAAGAACCGCAGCGGCGTGGACAAGGTCGACATGGAGTTCCGGACCCGTCTCGACCAGAGCCGCTTCGAGCAGCAGGGCGGCATGGTCGGGGAGCAGCTCGTCGACGAGCGCCTGTTCGTCGACTGACCACGACGTACGCCGGTCGGGAGGGCCCGGCGTACGTCGGCGCGGGAGGAGATGAGCTGGGCCTCGTGCCCCGCCGACCGGCGGGGGCACGAGGCCCAACTCATGTCCGGGCTCGGCCCGGCTCGTCAGTGCATCACTCGTTCGACGTGTCGTCCTCGGCCGCGAGGTTGCGGGTGCGGTTCGGGTCGACCTGGACGCCGGGGCCCATGGTCGTCGAGAGGGTGACCTTCTTGATGTAGCGGCCCTTGGAGCTGGACGGCTTGAGCCGCAGCACCTCCTCGAGGGCGGCCGCGTAGTTCTCCGCCAGCGCGACCTCGGAGAACGAGGCCTTGCCGATGATGAAGTGGAGGTTCGCGTGCCGGTCGACGCGGAACTCGATCTTGCCGCCCTTGATGTCGGAGACGGCCTTCGCCACGTCGGGGGTGACGGTGCCGGTCTTCGGGTTCGGCATGAGTCCGCGCGGGCCGAGCACGCGGCCGAGGCGGCCGACCTTGCCCATCATGTCCGGGGTGGCGACCACGGCGTCGAAGTCGATCCAGCCGCCGGCCACCTTGTCGATGAGCTCGTCGCCACCGACGATGTCGGCGCCTGCCTCGCGGGCGGCGTCGGCCTTCTCGGCGTTCGCGAAGACGAGCACGCGGGCGGTCTTGCCGGTGCCGTGCGGCAGGTTGACCGTGCCGCGGACCATCTGGTCGGCCTTGCGGGGGTCGACGCCGAGGCGCATGACGACGTCCACGGTCTCGTCGAACTTCTTCTTGCTGGCGGCCTTGGCGATCTTGATCGCGGCCAGCGGGGCGAAGATCTCGTTCTTGTCGAACGACTCCGTCGCCGCGCGGTAGGTCTTGCTGCGCTGCATGGTGTTCCTACTTTCGGAAGATGTGGTGAGCGGACCAGCGCGGTCCTTCCACGGGTGGGTCGGTCGGTGGTGACGCCGCACCCCCGGCACCCGCCGGGAGTGGTCAGTCGGTGGTGACGCCGCACCCCCGGCACCCGCCGGGAGTGGTCAGTCGGTGGTGACGCCCATCGACCGGGCGGTGCCCTCGACGATCTTCATCGCCGCGTCGATGTCGTTGGCGTTCAGGTCGGGGAGCTTGGTCGTCGCGATCTCGCGGACCTGGTCCTTGGTCAGCTTGCCGACCTTCTCCTTGTGCGGGACCGACGAGCCCTTCTGCAGACCGGCAGCCTTCTTGATCAGCTCGGCGGCCGGCGGGGTCTTGGTGATGAACGTGAACGAGCGGTCCTCGTAGATGGTGATCTCGACCGGGATCACGTTGCCGCGCATCGACTCGGTCTGCGCGTTGTAGGCCTTGCAGAACTCCATGATGTTCACGCCGTGGGGACCGAGGGCGGTACCCACCGGCGGGGCCGGAGTCGCGGCGCCAGCCTGCAGCTGCACCTTGACCAGGGCAGCGATCTTCTTCTTGGGAGGCATCTTCGATGTTCTCTTTCTGTCTCGTGGTCATGACGAGGAGTACGGCGTACGCCTCTGCCACCTGCTGCTTGCCGGATCCGGGGACCGGGCAACCGAACCATTGTGCTGTGTGCTTCCGCGATCGCGAAATCCGAGCCATCGAGTTCCGCGACGTGCTGGGTTTCGAGACGCGTCACGCAGGCCCTCGCTACGCTCGGGACTGCGTCGACGCTCCTCAACCTCTTCGGCTCTCCTGGCCCTCGCAAGCTCGGGCCAGGGCCTCAGACCTTTTGAATCTGGGAGAAGCTGAGCTCGACCGGGGTCTCCCGGCCGAAGATCTCGACGAGGGCCTTGACCCTCTGGGACTCGGCGTTGATCTCGGTGATCGTCGCGTGGAGCGTGGCGAACGGCCCGTCGACCACCATGACCGAGTCGGACACGTCGAAGTCGGCGACCTCGACCGGCTTCTTGGCGGCGCCGGTCGCGGCAGCGGTGGGCGTGCCCGCAGCGGCCGCCTCGGCCTCGGCGGCGGCGACCACGGCGGGGGCCAGCATGTCCTCGACCTCGGACATGCTCAGCGGCACCGGCTGGTGGCTGTGGCCGACGAAGCCGGTGACGGACGGGGTGTGGCGGACCGCGGCCCAGGACTCGTCGGTGAGGTCCATGCGAACCAGGACGTAGCCCGGGAGCACGGTGCGCTTGACCAGCTTCCGCTGGCCGTTCTTGATCTCCGCGACCTCCTCGATGGGGACCACGATCTCGTGGATGTAGTCCTCCATGTTGAGGGAGATGATGCGGTTCTCGAGGTTCGCCTTCACCCGGTTCTCCATGCCGGAGTAGGTGTGCACGACGTACCAGTCGCCGGGCTTGGCCCACAGGGTGCGGCGGAACTCCTCGAGCGGGTCCTCGCCCTCGGCGGCCTCCTCGGTCGCGTCCTCGTCGGTCGCCTCCTCGGTGACCTCGTCCCCGTCGACGGCGACCTCGTCGTCCGTCGGGGTCTCGTCGGCGACCTCGTCGTCCGTCGGGGTCTCGGCGGCGTCCTCGTCCTCGTCGGCGACGTCGGCGGCGACCCGCTCGACGAGGGCGTCCTCGGGGGTGGTCCCGGCTGCGGGCTGGGTCTCGTCGACCGTCGACTCGCCCGTGGCCTCGGCCACTGTCTCGTCGTACTGCTCCGACACGTGTTGCTCCGTCATCTCGTCTGGCTGTCAAGGGCCCGGGCGCCGGTCCCGGCGGGACCGGTCGGGCGGTTCACTACTGGGTGTCGCGGCCGGCGAAGATCTGGAAGACCAGCTTGCCGAAGGCCAGGTCGAGCAGCGACACCAGCGTCATCATGACCACCACGAACACCATGACCACGAAGAAGTACGTGACCAGCTGCTCCTGAGTCGGCCAGACGACCTTGCGCAGCTCGGCGACGACCTGGCGGTAGAACGTGGCCGGGCTCGTGCGCTCGCGCTTGTCGCCCGAACGCCGAACCGAACTGCTGTCCGACACGTCCTTCACCTTCCGCTGGTCATCCGATCGTCTTGCAGGGCACGAGGGACTTGAACCCCCAACCTTCGGTTTTGGAGACCGATGCTCTGCCAGTTGAGCTAGTGCCCTCCGATGGCCTCGTCAGCCACCGCCGCCGCGCCGCTTTTCGAAACGTCGAGGGCAGGACTGAGCATCAGTGAGATCCACCAAGCGGGAAGTCTACGTCGAAGACCGAGACGGCGTCCAAACCGGGTCCGGGACGGCCCCGTCGGGGGTCCTAGGATGGGCCGCATGACTGAGACCGCCTCCCCCCGCTCCCGCCGAGTCTCCCAGCGGATCGGCTCCATCGCCGAGTCCGCGACGCTCAAGGTCGATGCGAAGGCGAAGGCGCTCAAGGCCGAGGGCCGCCCGGTGATCGGGTTCGGCGCGGGCGAGCCGGACTTCCCGACTCCGGGGTACGTCGTCGAGGCCGCCGTCGAGGCCTGCCGCGACCCGAAGAACCACCGCTACACCCCCGCCGGCGGGCTCCCCGAGCTCAAGAAGGCGATCGCCGAGAAGACCCGCCGCGACAGCGGGCTCGAGGTCGAGCCGACCCAAGTGCTGGTCACCAACGGCGGGAAGCAGGCGATCTACTCGGCGTTCGCGACGATGCTGGACCCGGGCGACGAGGTGATCGTCCCGGCGCCGTACTGGACGACGTACCCCGAGGCCATCCAGCTCGCGGGCGGTGTCACCGTCGAGGTGCTCGCCGACGAGACGCAGGACTACAAGGTCACCGTCGAGCAGCTCGAGGCCGCGCGCACCGAGCGCACCAAGGTGCTGCTGTTCGTGTCGCCGTCGAACCCCACCGGCGCCGTCTACACCGCCGAGGAGATCCGCGAGATCGGCGCCTGGGTGCACGAGCACGGCCTGTGGGTGCTGACCGACGAGATCTACGAGCACCTCGTCTACGACGGCGTGGAGACCGGCTCGCTGCCGGTGCTGTGCCCGGACGTCGCCGACTACTGCGTGGTCGTCAACGGGGTGGCGAAGACCTACGCGATGACCGGCTGGCGGGTGGGCTGGATGATCGGCCCGGCCGACCTGGTGAAGGCGGCCACCAACCTCCAATCGCACGCCACCTCCAACGTCAGCAACGTCGCGCAGCGGGCCGCGATCGCTGCCGTCACCGGCGACCTGACCGCGGTCGACGAGATGAAGGTGGCCTTCGACCGGCGCCGGCGGACCATCGTCTCGATGCTCAACGACATCGAGGGCGTGGTCTGCCCGACCCCGCTCGGCGCGTTCTACGCCTACCCGTCCGTGAAGGGCCTGCTCGGCCGGGAGTACGACGGCCGGCAGGTCGAGACCTCCGCCGAGCTCGCCGAGTACATCCTCGACGCCGCCGAGGTCGCCGTGGTCCCGGGCGAGGCGTTCGGGTCACCCGGCTACCTCCGGCTCTCCTACGCGCTCGGCGACGACGACCTGGTCGAGGGCGTGACGCGCCTCCAGAAGCTGTTCGCCTGAGGTGGCGCTCGGCGCTGGTCGGGAGGGCACGGCCCGTCGCGACCTGACGGACCTGCCCAAGGCGCACCTGCACCTGCACTTCACGGGGTCGATGCGTCACGCCACCCTGGTCGAGCTGGCCGCGCGGGACGGCGTGCACCTGCCCGACGCGCTGGTCGAGGACTGGCCGCCGCAGCTCTCGGCCGCGGACGAGAAGGGCTGGTTCCGGTTCCAGCGGCTCTACGACGTCGCGCGGTCGGTGCTCCGCACCGAGGACGACGTACGCCGGCTGGTGCTCGAGGCGGCCGAGGACGACGTCCGTGACGGTGGCCGGTGGCTGGAGATCCAGGTCGACCCCAGCGGGTACGGCGCCCGGTTCGGCGGGATCACGGCGTTCACCGACCTCGTCCTCGACTGTGTCCGCGACGCCTCCGAGCGGACCGGGCTGGGCATGGCCGTGCTGATCGCGGCCAACCGCACCCGGCACCCCCTGGACGCGCGCACCCTCGCCCGGCTGGCCGGCCAGTACGCCGGCCGCGGCGTGGTCGGGTTCGGCCTGTCCAACGACGAGCGGCGCGGCACCACGTCCGAGTTCGGCCCGGCGTTCGCGATCGCCGAGCGGGCCGGGCTGCTGCTGGCGCCGCACGGCGGCGAGCTGCGTGGGCCGGAGAACATCCGGGACGTCCTCGACCACCTGCACGCCGACCGGCTCGGCCACGGCATCCGGTCCGCGGAGGACCCGGCGCTGCTGGAGCGGGTCGTCGAGTCCGGGGTGGCCCTCGAGGTCTGCCCGGTCTCCAACGTGGCCCTGGGCGTCTACTCGGACCTGACGTCGGTGCCCCTGCCGCAGCTGATGGAGGCCGGCGCCACGATCGCGCTCGGCGCCGACGACCCGCTGCTGTTCGGCTCGCGGCTCGAAGGCCAGTACGCCACCATGCGGGCCGCCCACGAGCTCACCGACGCCCAGCTCGCTGAGCTCGCCCGGATGTCGTTCCGGGCGTCACGGGCGCCGTCCGACGTGGTGGAGCGGTCGCTGGCGGACATCGACGCCTGGTTGAAGGCCGAGCCCGTCTGAGCGCGCGCGGGACGTCATGCGATCCGGCCGCCCGGGGCGCCCGGGCGGCCAGCTCGGATGACGTCCTCAGAGCTCGCAGCCGACCAGCACCGGCTCGTTGACCAGCCGGACCCCGAACCTCTCGGCGACCCCGTCGCGGACCTCGCGGGCCAGCCGGAGCAGGTCCTCGGTGGTGGCGCCGCCGCGGTTGGAGAGCGCCAGGGTGTGCTTGGTGGAGAGGCTGGCGCGGCCGCCGTGCAGGTCGAGGCCGTAGCCCTTGCCGAAGCCGGCCCGCTCGATCAGCCAGGCGGCGCTGGTCTTCACCGTGCCGTCGGGCTGCGGGAACCGCGGGGCGTCGTCGGGCAGCTCCGCGGCCTGCTCCGCGGTGAGGAACGGGTTGGTGAAGAACGAGCCGGCGCTCCACGTGTCGTGGTCCTCGGGGTCCAGCACCATGCCCTTGCCGGCGCGCAGGCCCAGCACCGCGCGGCGTACCTGCGGGAGCGTGGCGCGCTCCCCCGGCTCGACGCCGAGCGCGCGGGCGAGCTCGGCGTACTTCACCGGCGCGCCGAGGTCGCCGGTGCGGAACTGGAAGGTCACCGACAGCACGACGTACCGGCTCGGGTCGGCCTTGAACCGACTGGTCCGGTAGCCGAAGCCGCAGTCGGCGGCCGGGATGGTGCGGACCTGCCGGTCCTCCCGGTCCCAGGTGCGGACCGAGGCGACGGTCTCGGAGACCTCCTGGCCGTAGGCCCCGACGTTCTGGATCGGGGTGGCGCCGACCGAGCCCGGGATGCCGGACAGGGCCTCGATCCCCACCCAGCCCGCGTTCACCGCGCGGGCGACCAGGTCGTCCCACACCTCGCCGGCGGCGACCGTGACCAGCACCCCCCCGCAGGTCGGGTCCCCTGTGTCCTCGACGTCGGCCCTGATCCCGCGGGTCGAGATCTGCACGACTGTCCCGTCGAAGCCCGCGTCGGCGACCACCAGGTTGCTGCCGCCGGCGACGAGGAGCACGTCGCGACCGGCGTCGTCCGCGGCGCTGACGGTGCCCACCACCTCGGCCTCGGACGTGGCGTCGACGAGGTGGGCGGCGGGGCCGCCGAGGCGCAGCGTCGTGAGCTCGGCCAGGCGTCGCCCGGGCCCGTGCTCAGACACGAACCACGGCCCTGGGTGCCCCGAGCACCTTCTCCCCGCCGCAGGTGACCTCGAGCGCGATCGTCGCCACGCCGTCGGAGGGGTCGCCCATCGTCCCGGCGACGGTGACCTCCGTGCCCGCGTCACCGGCCGGCACGACGACCGGCTTCGTGAACTTGCAGCCCAGCTCGACCACCCGGCCGGGGCCGGTCCAGGACTCGACGGCGCGGGCGACCAGGGCCATCGTGAACATGCCGTGGGCGATCACGCCGGGCAGGCCGACGCTCTTCGCCACGTCCTCGTCCTGGTGGATCGGGTTCTGGTCGCCGCTGGCGTTCGCGTAGGCGACCAGGTCGGCCCGGGTGACCGTGAACGTGCGGGGCTCGAGGGTGCTCATGCGGCACCTCCGCCGTGCACGAGGGTGGCCGCCGCGGTGCAGACCAGCGCGCCGCCGGCGTCGCGCACCTCGCTGGTGGTCCGGATGATGTCGGCCCCGCCGAGCGAACGGACCCCGGACACCCCGAGGGTGGCGGTGAGCACGTCGCCGACCTCGATCGGCCGCTCGTAGGTGAACTTCTGGTCGCCGTGCACGATCCGGTGCAGGTCGATCTGCTCGGCGTCGAGGAAGGCGAACATGGCGTCGAAGGTGAGCACGATGGGGTAGGTCGGCGGCACCTGGCCGGCGTACTCCCCGCCGGTGGCCTCGACGAACGCGCGTACGTGGTCCTCGGTCACCTCACGGGGCGCCGACGACGGGAACTCCCGGCCGACGAGGGACTGGTCGATGGGCATACGAGGAACGCTAGCAGCGCCTCAGGGGAGGTACGGCGGGGCGACTCCCCAGCCCCAGCGCGGGACCGGCGCCTCCTCGACCACCTCGGCGCCGGGCTGCGAGTTGTGCAGCGCGAGCCGGGTGCCCCACTCGACGTACCCGACGAACGCGGCGCGGAACTCCGGGTCGTCGGGCAGCCCGGCGTCGTCCGCGGCCAGGCTCATCAGCGAGGCGAACCGGGACCGCTGCTCCGGGGTGATCCCGAGCCCGCGGTGGTGGTCGAGCATCCGGCGGTAGCCGCCCAGCGTCGCGGTGTACGCCGGGTCGCCGCCGAAGACCTCGACCCACCAGGCCGTGACGTGCGCCCGGTGCTCCTCGGGGACGCCGCCGGGGAACAGGGGCGCGAGCAGGTCGTCGCGCTCGACCCGGTCGTAGAAGGCGTCGATCAGCCGCCGGAACGCGGTCGCCCCGCCTGCCCAGTCGTGCAGGGTCGGCACCGGCTCGGGCTCGTCGTGGGTCACCCGGTCATCGTGGCACCGCGGGTCCGGATGTGCGACGCGAAATGGCGCGAGGGCGGCACCCGACCGGGTCGGGTGCCGCCCTCGCGGACGATGAAGGGAAGAGCCTCAGCGGGTCTCGCGGTGCGCGGTGTGCTTGCGGCAGCGCGGGCAGAACTTCTGCAGCTCGAGGCGGTCGGGGTCGTTCCGACGGTTCTTCTTGGTGATGTAGTTGCGCTCCTTGCAGTCCACGCACGCGAGCGTGATCTTCGGGCGAACGTCAGAGCTCTTGCTGGCCACGGGAAGTCCTTCGTCGAATGGTTGATCTGAGTAGCGGGGGCGGGACTCGAACCCGCGACACCACGATTATGAGCCGTGTGCTCTAACCACCTGAGCTACCCCGCCACCGGGACGGGGCGCCCCGCCGGACTAGCGTACGGCGGGACCCCAACCCAGAGCCCCTTTACGGAATCGAACCGTAGACCTTCTCCTTACCATGGAGACGCTCTGCCGACTGAGCTAAAGGGGCAACGAGCGAGAAGAATACACACGCTGGCGGGAGAAGATGAAATCGGCTTCAGAGGGCTCGTTCTACCTCCCGACGGACGCTCCGGACGAGGTGCTCGCGACCCCGGCGACCGCCGGTCCGTGGAGCGCGACGGCCCAGCACGGGGGCCCTCCGTCGGGGCTGCTGACCCGGGCGCTCGAGGCGCTCCTGGAGCCTGGGCAGACGCTCTCCCGGATCTCGGTCGACCTGCTCGGACCGGTGCCGGTCGGGCGACTGCGAGTCGCCACGTCGGTCGAGCGGCCGGGACGGACCGTCGCCCTCCTCTCGGCCTCGCTGCACGACGTCGCGGCCGGTCGACCGTGCGCAGTGGCGCGGGCCTGGGTGGTCCCGGCGGCGGACGACGGCCCGGGGAAGGACGTGCCGCTCCCCCACGGTCCCGCGGACGGCGCCCCGGGTGACCTGCCCGCCTCCTGGGTCCGGGGGTACGTCGACCACGTGACCTGGTCCTGGGTCTCCGGCGCCGTGCTCTCACCGGGTGCTGCCACCGTATGGATGCGGCCGGCCGTCCCGCTGCTGCCGGGCGAGCCACTGACCGGACTGCCGATGCTGATGACCTGCGTCGACTCTGCGTCCGGCGTCTCGGCGGCGCTCGACCCGGCGGAGTGGTCGTTCATGAACACCGAGATCACCGTGCACCTGCTCCGGGAGCCGTTCGGCGACTGGGTGTGCGTGGACGCCACGAGCACGCTCGGCCCGGCCGCGACCGGCATCGCGACCGCGACGGTGCACGACGAGGCCGGGCTGGTCGCCCGGACCACCCAGTCGCTGCTGGTCACCCGGCGGCGGGACCGCCGGCCGGACTGAGCGTTCTCAGCGCCAGAGCGCGACGAACCAGCTGAGCCCGTAGGGGTCGTCGCGGTAGCGCAGCTCGGCGGACACCGGCGCCAGCACGGCCGCGGCGACCGGCCAGGTCAGCCGGCCGGTGGCGAGCAGCTCCGCGCCGAGGGCCTCGTCCAGCCCCGCCAGGGCACCCGTGTCGCCGGACCCGAGCGCCGCAGCGACCGCGTCGTCGTACGCGAAGGAGCGGTCGTCGATGTACCCCGGCGCACCGTCCCGTCGGCAGGCTGCACCGTCGCCGAGCACGAGCAGCGCGGTTCCCGGCTCGTTGAGTTGCGCCTCCCTGATCGGCGAGGCCCCAGCAAGGCGCGACTCGACGTCAGCGAGGCGCGACTCGACGTCAGCGGGGCGCGACTCGACGCCAGCGAGGCGCGACTCAACGGGGCCCGGGCACGCGACGTACGTCGCGGGGAGGGTGCAGCCCGCCAGCTCCAGCAGGTGCTCCCCGACCTGGCTGCCGAGCGGGCGGCCGCCGGCCACCCGGCCGGACGGGTCCCACCAGGCGGCCGGCGCCTCGCGGCCGTCGACCGGGACCAGCACGGTCACCGCCTCGGCCCCGTCCGTCGCGTCGTGCACCGCGGCGACCGCGGCCGCGCGCAGGTCTCCCGCCGCGTCCGCTCCGCCCGAGAGGTGGCGGAACAGCAGCGGCGTCATCGGGCAGAACGCCGCGGCGGTCATGCCAGCGCCCTGGTCGCCCGGGCCGGGGGCCGGTCGCCCCGGATCGCGGCGACCATGTCGAGCACCTGCTTCGTCTCGACCACCTCGTGCGCCCGGTACACCCGGGCGCCGTGCCAGGCACTGACCGCGGTCGCGGCGAGCGTGCCGGTCAGCCGCCGGTCGGTGGGCAGGTCGAGGGCCTCGCCGACGAAGTCCTTGTTGGACAGCGACACCAGCACCGGCCAGCCGGTCGCCACCATCTCGTCCAGCCGCCTCGTGATCTCCAGCGAGTGCCAGGTGGTCTTCTCGAAGTCGTGGGCCGGGTCGATCAGCACCGACTCCCGTGGCACCCCGACGGCCACGGCCCGCTCGGCCAGCGCGACCGTGTCGTCGATCGCGGACCGCACCACGTCGGCGTACGACGCCCGGTGCGGGGGCCTGCGCGGCTCGGCGCCGTTGGTGTGCGTGCAGACGTACGCCGCGCCGAACTCGGCGGCGACCTCGATCAGCCCCGGGTCGTGCCCGCCCCACGCGTCGTTCATCAGGTCCGCGCCCGCGGCGCACACCTCGCGGCCGACCGACGCGCGCCAGGTGTCGACCGAGATCACGAGGTCGGGGAACTCCTCCCGTACCCGCGCGACGAAGCCCACGGTCCGGCGGATCTCCTCGGTCTCGTCCACGGCGTCGCCCGGGCCGGCCTTCACGCCGCCGACGTCGACGATCGCGGCTCCCTCGTCGACGACCCGGCGGACCCGGTCGAGCGCGGCGTCCTCGGCGTACGTCGCGCCCCGGTCGTAGAACGAGTCGCGGGTGCGGTTGACGATCGCCATCACCAGCATCGCGGCGTCGTCGAACTCGTGCCGCCCCAGTCGCAGCATCAGACCGCCTGGATCCGGGCGAAGGGTGCCGCGGCCTCGAGCTCGTAGGCCAGCTCGAGCAGCATGGCCTCGCGGCCGGCACCGGCGGCGAACATCATGCCCTGCGGCAGCCCGGCGGCGGTGGTGGCCAGCGGAAGGGAGATGGCCGGCTCGCCGGTGGCGTTCTGAACCGGCGTGAACGCGACCCAGTCCATGAGCCGCTCGATGGTCTGCTCGTAGCCGCCCGCCGGGTCTAGGTGCCCGAGCAGCGGCGTGGCGGTGGCCACCGTCGGGGTCAGGCAGACGTCGTACTCCTCGAAGAAGCGGGCCGACCGCGCCTTCGACCGGGCCAGCCGGGAGATCGACAGCGGCAGCCGCCAGGCGTTGCGGCGGCAGTGCCGGGCCAGGCCGAGGGTCAGCTCGTCGAGCTTGGCCGCGTCCCACGAGCGGCCCTGGTTGAGCCGGCCGGCGCGGACGATCGCCATCGCAAGCATCGACCAGTAGAGGAGGAAGTCGTCGCGGAAGCTGTCGGGCACCGGCGCGTCGACCTCGGTGACCCGGTGCCCGAGCTCCTCGAGCAGCGCGGCCGTCTTCAGGGCCAGCTCGCGGACCTCCGGGGAGGCGCCACGGCCGAGCGACTCGGTGACCACGGCCACGGTGAGGCGGTGGTGGCCGGGCCGGGTGATGTCGCCGACCGGCGCCAGCGCCAGGTTGCGGTAGACCTTCTCCGCCTCGCGGTAGAACGCGGCGGTGTCGCGGACGGTGCGGGTGAGCACGCCGTCGGACACGATCCGCACCGGCATGTCGCGCATCATCTTGTCCTGGGCCAGCCGGCCGCGGGTGGGCTTGAGCCCGACCAGCCCGTTGACCGACGCGGGGATCCGGATCGAGCCGCCGCCGTCGTTGGCGTGGGCCAGCGGTACGGCGCCCGCGGCGACCAGCGCGGCCGACCCGGCGGAGGACGCCCCGGCGGTGTGGTCGCGGTGCCACGGCGAGCGGACCGAGCCCAGCCGGGCGTGCTCGGCGGATGCGCTGAACCCGAACTCCGAGAGCTGGGTCTTGCCGAGCGGCAGCAGCCCGGTCGCGAGGTACATCCGCGCGAAGTCGCCGTCCTCCTTCGCCGGCCGCGCGACGTACGCGTCGGAGCCCTGCTGGGTCGGCATCCCGGCGACGTCGACGTTGTCCTTCACGAACGTCGGGATCCCGGCGAAGTAGCCGCCGTGCGGGTCGCGGGCGAGCACCCGGGCCCGGTCGAAGGCGCTCCAGGCGACCGCGTTGAGGTCGGGGTTCACCGCCTCGACCCGGGCGATCGCGGCGTCCACGACCTCCGGCACCGAGACCGTCCCGGACTGGATCCGCTCGACCAGCCCGACCGCGTCGAGGTCGTCGAGTACGTCGTCACCGAACGCGTGCAACGAGGTCATGCCGACACGCTACCCACCGGTTCGTGGCCCTCCGGCACGCAGACGCATCGTGGCGCGGGATGGTTGAGTGGACGCATGGACGAGCACGCCCTGGCCGAGCTGACCGACGTCCTGCCCGACGGCGTGGTGGTGACCGACCCGATCACCATGGAGAAGTACCGCTTCGACCGCTCCCAGGACACCGGCACCGGCACCCCGGCCCTCGTCGTCCGGGCCGAGGATGCCGCGCAGGTGCAGGCCGCCGTGCGCTGGGCGGCCCGGCACCGGGTGGCCTTGGTCCCGCGCGGCGCCGGCTCCGGGCTCTCCGGCGGGTCCAGCGCCGTCGACGGCGGCATGGTGCTCTCCCTGGAGCGGATGCGGTCGGTCGAGGTCGACGCCGACTGCCAGGTGGCCGTGGTCGAGCCCGGGGCGTTCAACGCCGAGGTCAAGGAGGCGGCCGCGGTGCACGGGCTGTGGTACCCGCCCGACCCCTCGTCGTACGAGTTCTGCTCGATCGGCGGCAACATCGCGACCAACGCCGGCGGCCTGTGCTGCGTGAAGTACGGCGTGACGACCGACTACGTGCTCGGCCTCGACGTGGTGCTGGCCGACGGCACCCTGGTCACGCTCGGCGGCAAGCGGATCAAGGACGTCGCCGGGCTGTCGCTGATGAAGCTGTTCATCGGCAGCGAGGGCACGCTCGGCGTGGTCACCCGCGCGGTGCTGCGGCTGGTGCCCGAGCAGGCGGCCCGCTCGACGATGGTCGCGACCTTCCCGACCGTCGACGCCGCCGCCCGGGCCGTCGTAGCGATGCGGCGCACGATGCGGCCGTCGATGCTGGAGCTGATGGACCAGGCGTCGATCAACGCCGTCGAGGACCACAGGCCGCGCGGGCTGGACCGCTCCGCCGGCGCGCTGCTGGTCGCCCAGTCCGATGCCCCCGGGACCGCGCGCACCGAGGAGGTCGCGCTGATGAGCGCCACCTGCGAGGCCGAGGGCGCGACCGAGGTGTTCGTCACCGACGAGGCCGAGGAGGGCGAGATGTTCGTCGAGGCGCGGCGGCTGGCGATCCCGGCGATCGAGGCACAGGCGGCGCTGATGCTGGAGGACGTCGGTGCCCCGGTGCCGCTGCTCCCCGACCTGCTGGCCGCGATCGGCGAGGTCGCGGCGGCGTACGACGTCCGGATCCCGGTGATCGCGCACGCCGGCGACGGCAACACCCACCCGATCGTGATGTACGACCCGACCGACGCGGAGTCCGAGAAGCGCGCGCTCGCGGCGTTCCGTGAGGTGATGCAGCGGGCGATCGACCTCGGCGGCACGATCACCGGCGAGCACGGCGTCGGCCGGATGAAGAAGGAGCTGCTGCCGGCCCAGCTCGGGCCGGACGTGATGGCGCTGACCCGGCGGGTCAAGGACGCCCTCGACCCGGAGGGGATCCTCAACCCGGGTGCGGTTCTGTAGGTTCGCAGGCATGGCTCTCGTCGACCGCAAGCTCTTCGGACCCGGCCCCGGCAACCCCTACCCCGAGGCCACCTCCGCCCTCGGCCAGCCGCTGCTCGGCCACCTCGACCCGGTCTTCCTGTCCCTCATGGACGAGACCTGCGACCGGCTGCGCACGGTGTGGGGCACCACCAACGCCCGTACCATCCCGCTCTCCGCGACCGGCTCGGCCGGCATGGAGGCGTCGTTC
The DNA here is from genome assembly GCF_004519545.1 of Nocardioides guangzhouensis. GTDB lineage: Bacteria > Actinomycetota > Actinomycetes > Propionibacteriales > Nocardioidaceae > Nocardioides > Nocardioides guangzhouensis. The sequence goes on along the minus strand of NZ_SDKM01000040.1, from coordinate 4,502 downwards.
GTCAACACCGTCTCCGACGGCGACGTGGTCGTGGTCGCGGTCAACGGCCTGTTCGGTCAACGGATGTGCGACGTCGCGGCCCGCTGCGGCGCCGAGGTGGTGCCGGTCGAGCACGAGTGGGGCGCGCCGGTCGACGTCGACCGGGTGCTCTCCGCCCACCCCTCTCCCAAGGTCGTCGCGGCGGTGCACGCGGAGACCTCGACCGGGGTCCGCTCCGACATCGCCGCGCTCGGTGCCGGCAAGGGCGACGCGCTGCTGCTCGTCGACGCGGTCACCTCGATCGCCGGCATCGAGCTGCGGGCCGACGACTGGGGCATCGACGTGGGGTACGCCGGCACCCAGAAGTGCCTCGGCGTGGCCCCCGGCCTGGCGCCGTTCACGATCAACGACCGGGCGTTCGCGCGGCGGGTGGAGAAGCCGCAGTCGTGGTACCTCGACCTCGGCCTGCTCGGTGGGTACGTCGGCGAGGCCAGCGGCTCCGGCGGCCGGACCTACCACCACACCGCCCCGACCGCGATGGTGGCCAGCCTGCACGCCGGCCTCGGCCGGATCCTCGAGGAGGGGCTGGAGAACGTCTGGGCCCGGCACGCCGAGGCCGGCCGCCTCCTCCAGAGCGGCCTGCTGGAGATGGGGCTGGAGCTGTTCGCGCAGGAGGGCTCGCGACTGCCCGAGCTGACCACGGTCAAGGTGCCCGACGGCGTCGACTCGGCCGCCGTCCGCAAGATCCTGCTGGAGCGGCACGGCATCGAGATCGGTGCCGGCGCCGGCGCGTACGCCGCGACCGTGTGGCGGATCGGCCTGATGGGTCACAACGCCCGCCCCGACGCCGCGCTGCTGGCGCTGGCCGCGCTCGCCGACGCGCTCGCCGAGGTCGGCTGGAAGCCCTGACGCCGAGCCGTGCGACACGGCGGGCCGAACCGTGCGACATGGCGGGGCTCCTCAACCAGCGGCCATACGACAGGCCCCTCAACCAGCGGCTATCGGTGGTTGAGGAGGGCCGAGGAACCCGTCTCGAAACCACCGCCCAGCGGCCGGCACTTGCGGGGCTGGTCAGGCCTGGGACCAGATGCCGCTGATGCCGCGGCGGTGACAGCCGACCAGGTGGGCGTCGACGATGCCGATCGCCTCCATGAGGGCGAACATCGTGGTCGGCCCGACGAACGTGAAGCCCTTCTTCTTCAGGGCCTTCGACAACGCCAGCGACTCCGGGGAGCTGGTCGGCATCTGCTCGCTGGTCTCCGGCGCGGGGGTCTGCTCGGGCTTGAACGACCAGACGAAGTCCTCCAGCCCGCCGTCCCGACGCAGCTCGAGCGCGGCCCGGGCGTTGGTGCGCGCGGCGGCCACCTTCTGCCGGTTGCGGACGATGCCGGCATCCTCCATCAGGGCGGCCAGCCTCGCGTCGTCGTACGCCGCGACCTTCTCGACGTCGAACCCGTCGAACGCCGCCCGGAACGCCGGCCGCTTGCGCAGGATCGTCAGCCAGGACAGGCCGGACTGGAACGCCTCCAGGGTCAGGCGCTCGAAGACGGCGGCCTCGCCGTGGACCGGCCGTCCCCACTCCTCGTCGTGGTAGGGCAGGTTGTCGCCCACCGCCCACGGGCAGCGCGCGATCCCGTCGTCCCCGGTCACCGGTCCGGCCATGGGGCCATCCTGACCCATGCCACCGACAACCGGTCAGCGCGGCGCAACTCAACGCACAGCGCGGCGCAACTCAACGCACAGCGCGGCGCAACTCAACGAGACAGGGATCAGGAGCGGTACTCGGGGTTCTCGTAGTCGAAGCGGGCGCCGGCGTTCCACTCCGACCGCTGGTTGCCGTACGCCGGGACCCCGCCGGCGTCCTTGAGCAGCTGCGCGAGGTGCATGAGGTTCCAGGTCATGAACGTCGTGTTGCGGTTGGTGAAGTCGTTCTCGGGGCCACCGCTGCCGGGATCGAGGTACGACGGCCCGGGTCCGGCCTCGCCGATCCAGCCGGCGTCGGCGTTGGGCGGGATCGTGTAACCCACGTGCTGGAGGCTGTAGAGGATGTTCTGCGCGCAGTGCTTGATGCCGTCCTCGTTGCCGGTGATCAGGCAGCCGGCGACCCGGCCGTAGAAGAGGTACTGACCCTTGTCGTTGAGCTGCCCGCTCAGCGAGTAGATCCGCTCGATCACGCGCTTGGTGACGCTGGAGTTGTCGCCGAGCCAGATCGGGCCGGCGATGACGAGGATGTCCGCGGCCAGCAGCTGCGGGGTGACGTCCACCCAGGCGTCCCTCTCCCAGCCGTGCTCGCGCATGTCGGGGTAGACGCCGGTGGCGATGTCGAGGTCGACCGCGCGGATCTCCTCGACGGTGACGCCGTGCTTGAACATGATCGCCGAGCTGGCGTCGATCAGTCCCTGGGTGTGGCTCGGCTCGGGGCTCCGCTTCAGCGTGCAGTTGACGTAGAGCGCGGTCAGCCCGCTGAAGTCCCAGTCGTCGCTCATCGACGGCCGGTCATCGCTGCCGAGGGACGACGTGGGCGTCGGGCCCCGGGAACGTCAGCCCCTCGTGACCGTCGGACCAGCGGACGAGGTACGGCGGGGCGCCGTCCTGCCCGTGCACCTCGACGACCTCGCCCTCGCGGCGTCCGTCGTCCACCTTCCTGCCTTCGACGACCAGCCGGTCGCCCACCGTAGCCCGCATCTCGACCTCCTCCCTCCCACAGTGCCTCTCCCGGGACGTGCTGTCGAGGGCCGGTCGAGTCAGCGCCGCTCCCTGAGCCGGGCGTTCGGCAGGGCCGGTGCCGGAATCGGCGGCAGGTGCTCACCGACGACGACGCCGAACCGGCCGTCCGCGACCTCCTGGCCGTCGCCCACGACCACTCCGTCCCGGGTGACCTGGGCCTGCCACGCGTCGCGGTACCCGACGATCTCCTCGTGGCTGCGGCCGACGAAGTTCCACCACATCACGATCGACTCCCCGAACGGCTCGCCGCCGAGCAGCAGCACCCGTGCCTCGTCGTACGCCGTGAGCTCGAGCCGGTCGTGCCCCGGCGCGACGTAGGCCAGGTCGCCGGGCTTCGCGTCGGTCGCGGGCAGGTCGGGCGGGCAGCCGACGCCGACCAGTCCGGTGTCGACGAGGACGCCGTGCTCGTGGGCCGGGTCGATGTCGAGCGCGAGCGTCGCCCCCGGGGCGAGCACGACCTCGGCCCCGAGCAGGGGCGTGTGCGTGCGCACCGGCGAGGTCTCGCCGAGCAGCGACCCGAGGAAGACCCGCGCCTCCCAGCCGGGGCCACGTCGTGGCTGCGGGGCGTGGTGCTGGAAGCCGGGCTCGACGTCACGGGCACCGTCCGGCAGCGCGACCCACAGCTGGGCGCCGTGCAGCACCTCGGTGCCGGGTGTGGACACCTCGGAGTGGCTGATCCCGCGGCCGGCGGTCATCAGGTTGACCTCGCCGGGCCGCACCAGCGCGTGGTTGCCGGCACTGTCCCGGTGCTCGATCTCGCCGGTGAAGAGCCAGCTCACCGTCTGCAGACCGGTGTGCGGGTGCGGCGCCACGGACATGCCGCCGCTGTCGGCCACGTCGTCCGGCCCGTAGTGGTCGAGGAAGCACCAGGCCCCGACGAGGCTGCGGTGCCGCTGCGGCAGGGTCCGGCGCACGTGCATGGCGCGCGGCCCGCCGAGCGGCACCTCCCGCGGGGTGAGCAGCTCCACGCCGACGAGCTGGTCACCTTCCGTGCAGACGACCTCGCCCGGTTCCCGCTCCTGGTTGCTCATGCCTCCCAGTGTGCACGCGGGTCAGCTCAGCGCGGGCACGACGGCGGAGCAGAAGTCGTCGGAACGGCCGGTCGAACCGAGGATCAGCTCGGAGCTGATCTCCTCGTCGTCCTCGGGGTCCGCCGGGTCGTGCACGTCGATGACGACGTGGAAGCGGACCTGGCCCGGATTGCGGGCGATGGCCTTTCCGCTGCTGTCGTAGACCGTGGCGTTGCCGGTCCCGAACCAGACGATGTCGAGGAGGCCGCCGCCGAGGTCGACGACCTTCAGGTCCTTGGACATCGTCCTCTCATGCGAGGTCACGTAGGTCCCGTTGGCGACGTTGGTGATCCGGTTCCGGAACTCGGCGTGCTCGGCGTAGTACGCCAGCTGGGCTGCGCCCCGGGTCTTCCAGGTGTACGCGATGTGGACGGTCCCCTCGAAGGTGACGTCGAGGCCCGGGACATCGCAGAAGTCCTCGCCGGAGTCGCTGAACGATTCGTCGATCACGCCGCGCTCGACGACACGTGCGTCGGCGGGGCCGGTTAGGGCGGCCGCAACCACCGCGAGCATGCCGAGCACGGCCGGGAGGCGGAGGTGGAGGTGGAGGTGTCTCATGTCTGTCCCTTTCGTCCCGTGGGTCCGAATCGACCGAACGTAGCGACGCCCTCCGGGGCTACGACAGGCCCGAAATGACTGCACCACCCCCAGCACGCGGCTGGGGGTGGTGCAGACAGGTGGCTCAGGCGAGGACCGTGTCGAGCGGTACGGAGGCCATGGCGTGGG